>CAIUWO010000072.1 GCA_903902895.1 Candidatus Hydrogenedentota bacterium
GGGCAGTTCCGCCGCAGGCGGAACGGGGGATGTGAAGGCCAACGCCAAAAGAACATCCCCCTAAATCCCGCTTCAAAGGGGGACTTAAGACCGCTCCGCGATTAAGGTTACGCGTATTATTGACGTTTTGTATTGCGCCCGGTTAAATGCGATTGCCCCGGCAAAACGCTCTTGCCGTCTCTACGACACGTTTTTCCATGGCATGGGAAAATTGACACCCGCACCGGTTGGCCACATAATCGTGGCGCAATACAAAGCTCTGGCAGAGGATCTTCTCAATGCGCCTTACCGCCCTGTGTGCCCCCGTGCTGCTTGCCGCGGCCGCCGCCCTGGCCGCGCCGACGGTGTCCACCTTTCCCGTCTTTTCCGGCGATCTTTCCAAAGTCCGCGTGATGGTGCTGGTGTCCGGCGAGGAGCCGGGTGTTAAGCCGGAGTTTTCCGCGCACAGCGCGCGGATCACGGGCGTGTCGACGCCGCCCAACCAGGGCGGGGGCGCATCGGGAACGCTGTACATGGTCGACCTTGCCCGGGACCCGCAGATAAGGTCGGCCACGTTCAACACGCGGCTGGGCGAAGCGGAGACGACCTGCGCGCTGCCCGCGGCGATGGACCTGTCCGTGCTTCCCTGGGAATCGCACCATGTGGGCGAGAAACTCCGCTATGAGGACATTGGCGCGCCACCCGGCGATGATGCGGCATGGAAGCCCGCGCAGGTGCCCGAAACCATCCAAGAGGTGGGCGTCACCTGGCTGCGCGTGCGGATGGACATCCCCGAAAGCCTGAGCGACACCCCGCTGCGCGTTCACATTGCGGCCGTGGATGACAACGACGTGACCTTTTTCAACGGCACGCGCATCGGCGCGACCACGGGCTGGGACAAACTGCGGGAGTATGCCGTGCCTCCCGAAGCGGTGTTCTGGGGCGAATCAAACACCCTGTGCGTGGCGGTACACAACCAAAGCTGGGGTGGCGGCATCTACCGCACGCCGGTGCTGCTAATCGCCGGGGAAAAGACCGAACTGCCCCAGCGCTATTTCGATTTGCCCAAGCAAAAGGAGACGGACCGCGCCCCGGCCGGAACGGTGGCGCCGCGGCCCAAACCGCTCCAGCCGCTCCACGTGGAGGGCGGAGTGTTGCACTACCCTGACGGCACCGAACCGGCGCTCTGGGGCGTGAATTATTACACCCAAAGCTGGGGACAATACGAAAGCCTGCGCAAGGCGGGCGTGGACCACAAGCAGGCGATCATCGATGATTTCGACGACTTGGTGCGCATGAATATCGACATCGTGCGCATCCATGTGTTCGACCGGGAGGTCTCCGACGGTGACGGCAACTTGGTGCCCAATGAGCATCTCGATTTGCTGGACCGCATCGTTGCCGAGTGCGACAAGCGGGGCATCTATCTCATGCTCACGCCCATTGCATGGTGGAGCGGCCCGAACCAGCGGCCCGGCAGCTTCTCCCTCGAAACGCCCAAGCAGTCCATGGGCCTCTGGCCCGAGCGCTGGCCCGCGCAGGCCAACTACCTGCGCCAGTTTCTCGCGCACAAGAACCCGCACACCGGCAACCGGCTGGTGGACGAGCCCTGTCTTGCCCTGTTCGAGATCATTAATGAACCCGACTATTGGACGCTGGAGCAAATGCGCAAACGCGACCCGGGCAACGCCTACGGCGAGGACCCCGCCTGCAATCTGCGCGGACTCGACGGCGCGCGCGCGGCATGGGAACGCTTCGCGCCCGACCCGGCCTGGCGCACGGGTGAAATGTACGCATGGTTCCGCTATGACACCGTCCGCCGCTACATAGACACGATGGTTGGCGCGATGCGCGACACGGGCGCGAAGCAGCCCGTCGCCTATTTCCGCACCTGGTGGAGCAACAATCCCGACATCGTGCGCGCCATCGCCGACAGCCGCGCCGAGGCCATCACCATCGGCAACTATCCCGGTGCGCTGCCCGCCACGCCCGTCAACGACGCAAAGAACCTCCTCGCAGAGACCAAGGATTGGGACCTGGAGCAGTGCCTCGCCCAGAAGGCGAGGCTCGTCTACGAGTTCGACGCGGCCGGGAGCCTGCATCAGATCAGCAGCTACCCCGCGTTGGCGCGACAGTTCCGCGGACTGGGCGTGCAGGCGGCCAACCAGTTCCAATACGACGCGCGCGCGGTGGCCGCATGGAACCCCGACTGGCCCCAGCACTATCTTAATCTGCGCCACACGCCGGAGCGCGCCGTGAGCCACATGATCGCCGGAGAACTGTTCCGCCGTCTGCCGCGCGGCACACGCATGGACCTGCCGACGGACGATGTGGTGTGCCCGCCAGGCGCGTTCAGTTTTGCGAAGAACGCCGCGCTGCTCTGCGCGCCCGACTGCTACATGCAGGCTCGCCCCACTGACTGGCGGCCCATGGAACTTCCCGAAAACCCAAAGAAGATCGTGTCCGTGGGATCATGCCCCTATTTCGATTACGACGGCACGGGTGTGGTGTTCTTGGAGGTCAACAGCAACAAAGCCAAACTCACCGTGTATGCCGATGTGGACCGCCTGCGCGAAGACCTTACAGGCACAGCCGAAGCACCGCTGACGAAACTGGTGGAACGGGAGCACCTGTTCCGCATGAAGATGAAGGGGTGGGAGAAGACGAAAGCTGTGGGGACAACCGACCGCAGGGCCTTTCCGGTCAAAGACCAGGGATGGCTCGTGAAGCCTGGAGAATACGAACTGACCCGGTAGACATCGGGAGTGGACCGCAGCGTTATAGCGCCTGCCTACTCCTCGATCTGCATGAGTCCGAAGCTCATGATGGCTTCGGCGTCGACGACGTCGACGACGAGGGCGGTGGCCTTTATCTTGCAGGCGTTGTGGCGGAAGTGGACCTGCGAGTGGGATATAGAGGTCCAAGGGTTCTTGTACCGTCACTTCCCGTATGAATCCCACTTGGTGCGCACCAAGCCAATTCAGCGTCGGTGCAAGGCGGTTCCGTGGCAGGAGCAAAGGCTTACTTGGCAAATATGCCTATAATTTGTCAAGTATACTTGCATGATTTCGCGGATATTTGGCACGGATAGAAATGCGAAACCCACCGCCCTGAAAGGATGCTTGGCGCCGTTTTCCTGATGCCGCCTACCTACTCTTCGATCTGCATGAGGCCGAAGCTCATGACGGCTTCGGCGGCGACGACGTCGTCGACCAGGGCGGTGGCTTTGATCTTGCAGGCGTTGTGGCGGAAGTGAACCATTTCGGCCTTGATGACAAGCTGATCACCGGGGACGACGGTGTGGCGGAAACGGGCCTTTTCTATGCCGGTGAAGAAGGCCAACTGCCCGTTGGGCTCGCCGTTTTCGCCGAAGATGAGGACGGAGCTTACCTGGGCCATGGCCTCGATGATGAGCACGCCGGGCATGACGGGGACGTCGGGCCAGTGCCCCTGGAAGAAGGGCTCGTTGACGGTGACGTTCTTGATGCCGGTCACGTTCTTCATGGGCTCGAAGGCGAGAATGCGGTCCACCAGCAGGAAGGGGTAGCGGTGGGGGAGAATCTTCATGATTTTGTTGACGTCGAGCGCGGGCGCCTTGCGCTTGGGCGTGACCCGGTAGTCCTGCAGCCCGGCGCCGGAACGGCCGCTCAGGTAGGCCTTCTTGATCTGCTTGGAGAACATGACGTTCTTCTCGTGGCCGCACTTCACGCCGATGATGTGGCCCTTCAGGGGGCGGCCGAGCAGGTAGGTGTCGCCGAGCAGGTCGAGTATCTTGTGCCGGACAAACTCGTCGGGGAAACGCAGCTCGTCGTTGAGAATGCCATCGTCGCCGATGACCACGGCCGATTCGAGGCTGCCGCCCTGGATCAGGCCGGCCTCCTGGAGCATCTTCACCTCGCGCAGGAAGCAGAAGGTGCGGGCCGGGGCTATTTCGTTGCGGAAGGTCTCCTCGTTGATGACGAAGGACGCGTACTGGGTGCCGATGGCCTTGTGGTCGTAGGAAATCGTCATGGTGACGCGCAGCTCCTCCGAGGGCAGGATGCTGAGGGTGACGTCGTCCTTGCGGTAGTAGACCGGATGGTCCACGGTGATGTAGAGCTTGTCGCTGTCCTGCTCGACCACGCCGGCCTTCAAAATGGTGTTCAGCGCCGGCAGCGCGCTTCCGTCGCCGTTGGGAATCTCGTCCGCGTCCACCTCGACGATGACGTTGTCAATCCCCATGCCCACAAACGCCGCCATGGCGTGCTCAATGGTGTGCACCGTCGCCCCGCCGACGCCGATGGTCGTGCCGCGGGACACGTCGACCACGTGGTCAACGGTGGCGGGAATGACGGGCCGTCCCTCCAGGTCGATGCGCACAAACACGATGCCGCTGTCAGGCGGCGCGGGCTTGAAGGTGACGGTGGTCAGACTTCCCGTGTGCAGGCCGACGCCGGAGTAGGAGGCCGGTTCAGCGATCGTCCGTTGTTTCATAATTCTTTGTTGTCTTCCAGCGCGGCCAGCCGTGCCTCCAGTTGCCGCACCCGCTTCGCGAGTTCGGGCAACTGCGCCTGCACGACCATGACGCGCCGTTGCTGTGCATGATCCATAGCCGGGAACCCGGAAACCACTTGTCCGGGCGCCACGGACCGCGTGACCCCGCTTCGGGCGGCGATGCTCGCACCGTCGCCTATCGTGATATGGCCATTGATGCCGGCCGAAGCGCCGATGCGCACCTGGGTGCCAATCACCGTGCTTCCGGCCACACCCGCCATCCCGGCGATGACGCTGTGCGCTCCGATCTGCACATTGTGGCCTATTTGCACCAGATTGTCAATTTTAACGCCGTTTCCGAGTTTGGTCACACCAAAAGTTGCCCGGTCAATGGCGGTATTGCTGCCGATCTCCACGTCGTCGCCCACCTCAACCGTGCCCACCTGGGGAATTTTCACCCACGCGCCGCCCATGGGCACGAACCCGAAACCGTCGCTGCCGACGCAGACACCCGCGTGCAGCACGCAGCGCGCGCCCACCCGGACCCCCTCGCGAATGACCGCGTTGGGGTATACCACCGTGTCCGGGCCTATTTCGCTGCCCCGGCCGATGTAGACGCCGGGATAGAGCACCACGCCGTCCCCCAGCACCGCGCCCTCCCCGACAAAGGCGCCGGGTCCGACGGAGACATTGGCGCCCAGCACCGCGCCCGGGGCGACCCACGCCCGCTCATGCACGCCCGCCGCCGGACGGGGGGACCGTTCCGCGGCAAACATATGCAGCACGCGCACGAAGGCCTGTTCGGGCTCGGCCACCACAATGGCGGCCGGCAGGGGCAGGGGATCAACCGGCTTGGGGATGAGGGCCGCCGAGGCTTTCGTCTCGCTCAGCATGGGGAGGAACTGGTCGTTGCGCACAAAGCACAGATCGCCCGGCCCCGCTTCGTTGAGGCCGTTGACGCCCGTGATTGCTGTCGCAGGGTCGCCCTGAACCGCGCCGCCCAGCAGGCGGGCTATTTCACCGACGGTCATTCCCATCGTGTGACCGGCTTGCGGGGGCGGAAACCGACCGCCCCGCAGCGCCTATTTGTTCAGCTGTCCCAGCACGGTCGTGGTGATGTCAATGGTGGCGCTGCTGTAGAGCACGCTGGCGCGCGGGCCGCCTCCCGAATTGAGCACCAGGTGGTACCCTTCCTTTTCCGCAACCTGGGCAATGGTCTTCTGAATGTCGTCCACGACCTCCTTGAGCACCTTCTCTTCGTTGGTGTCAATCATGCGCTGGCGCTTCTCCAGTTCGCTCTTGTAGGAGGCCATGTCGTTTTCAATCTGAAGCTTGGTGGCCGCGCGCTCGTCATCGGTCATCTTTTCGCGCTTCTTTTCGTAGTCCGCGCGCGCCGCCTCGATGCCCTTCTGCTTGACATCAATTTCGGCCTGCAACTTGTCCACCTCGGTCTGAAGCTCTTTGTACTTCAACTCGCGCTTGCTGTATTTCTGCATGAGCATGCCCATGTCGACCACGGCGATGCGGTAGCCGGCGGCGCCCGGAGCGGGTGCGGCCGCCGTGGCGGCGGGCTTGTCCTTGTCCTTGTCCTTCTGGGCATACGCGGGGGCGCTGACAAGCGTCAGGGTGACCATGGCGGCAAGGAAAGCGAACAGGACCGTCAGGGAGGTCGTCTTTTTCACAAAGTGGTGTAACACGATACTATCCTTTTCTTCTGTGTTGTTCGCAAAAACGATGTGTTCCGGGCGGTTATGCCGCCGGGACAGGACTGTTTCCGATGGTGGAGGGCAGTATACCACTCCCCCCGAAGCCGCGCAAAACGGCTCCGTTCGCAAAGCGCCTCCGACCGGGCTCCGCCCGCCCACTGGGCGCGCGCGGAACACCCGTTCGCACCGCCTAGAATTTGTACCCCGTGGCCAGGTGCAACCGCCCGCTGCTGCTCTGGGTGTCATCCGGGTTAAGCGGGAAGCCGTAATCCACGCGGATCGGGCCGAGCATGGGCACGTTAAAGCCAAGGCCCACGCCCGCGCTGTACCGGAAATCGCCGAAACTGAAGTCGCCCGCATCGGCCCAGACGCCGCCGGCGTCCACAAAGCCGTACAGCCGCAAGTCCTTGGTGACCTTGTACTTGGCCTCAAAGTTGTAGATCATGCGCATATTGCCGCCGGTGGCGAACCAGTCACCCCATTTGGCGCACAAAACCTGGTATTCGCGGACCTTGGGGCCGATGTCGCGGTTTTCATAGCCGCGCACGGTGTTGGTGCCGCCCGCATAGAAGCGGTCCTGCAACGGCACATCCTCCGAACTGCCGTAGGAGTCCATGATGCCGTTGCGCATGCGCGCGGAAAGCACCCACTTCTGGCCGTCGGCAATGGCACGGTACCAGGTGGAGTCCTGCTCCAGCTTGACGAAGTTGTTGTCCCCGCCCACGCCGGCCCACTGCAGGGCCAAAATATGCCAGGAACCCTTGGTTGGGTCGTACTTGTTGTCCAGCGTGTTGCGCTCAATCGTCCCGCGCGGACCGATGGTGACCGAAGCGCCTTCCTGCGACCGGATTTCGCGGTTGGCGTACCACGGAATGCCGCTGATGTCCGTGTCCTGGTACATCAAGCCGAGGGTCGCCTGCACGTAGGGCGACAGGGATTTTCCGAAGCGCAACTGGCCGCCCTTCTGGTCCTCGGTATAGTTCGCGCCGCCGGTGACGTCATAGCTCTCATCGTACAAGTCCACGCCCATAGACACGGGATATCCCAGGAACTCCGGCTCGGTGAAGCTTATGGAGTACTGGCTGCGCTGCTGGCTTTCGTTGACCCGCAGCCGGAGCAGCTGGCCGCCGCCCGAGAAGGTCGGCCAGTTCGCAATGTCAAAGTTGCTCAGGCGCAGCTCGCCAAAGCCGCCGACACCGTCCTCGGTGCTATAGCCGCCGCCGAAGTTGAAGGTGCCGGTCTTGCCCTCCTCCACGTCCACCAGCATGTCGCTGAACAGGTTGGCCTGATCCTTGTCCTGCGGGTCCTCCAGCGTGATGCGGACCGAGTCGAAGAAGCGGGAGCCTTCGAGGCGCTGCTTGCTTTCCTCGACCGCGGTGCCGTCGTAGCGCTCGCCCGGAATCAGCAGCATCTGGCGGCGCACGATCTCGTCCTTGGTGACGTTGTTGCCCGTGACGCGGATTTCGCGGATGTACTTCATGTCGCCTTCGGAAAGGTTGTACACCACGCGCGTCGTTTTCGTATCCCGGTTGAGCGTGACCTGCGGGGTGATCACCGCGTCCACGTAGCCGCTGCTCTGGTAGTCCTTCTGGAGTGTCTGCACGTCCTTGGCCACCTGCCCCTTGTTGTGCACATCGCCCGGTTTAACCTTGGCAAGCTTCATCATCTCGTCGTCGTCGTACACCGTGTTCTGGGCGATGTCCAGGGAGTCCATCTTGTACTCGGCGCCCTCTTCGACGTAGATCGTCACGTCGATGCCCTTGCCGTTGTCGGTGTACACCAGGTCGGTCTTGGGCACCTGCGCCTCCAGGCGGCCGCGGTTGCCGTACTCGTCCACGATGCCTGCGAGATCGGCCTCGAACTTGTCCTCCTCGTACTTGCCGCCGAAGAACCACCACGATTTCTTGGTCTTCATGATTTTGCGCAGCCGGTGGTCGGTCAGCGCCTCGTTGCCCACAAACTGGATGCTGTGTATCTTGGCCTTGCGCCCCTCGGTGATGGTGTAGACGAGGCGCACGCGCGACGGGCCGATGTTTTCGGCGACCGCGTCCACGGTGGTGTTGGCGTAGCCCTTGGCCTCGTACAGGCCCAGCACCGCCTTGCGCTCCTCCTCGTAGGCCTCGGCCACAAAGGAGCTGCCCTCGCGCATCTTGAGCGCTCCGCGTATGGCGCGGTCCTTGATTTTCTTGTTGCCGATGATGCGGACCTCTTCAATCACGCGCTTTTCCTGCACGGTGAAGGTGAGCACCACCTTGCCGCCCGCATCGGCGACCCCGGCGTTCACCGTGTTGAAGAAGCCCAGCTCATAGAGCCGGCGCACGTCGCGCGAGACCGCGGCCTGGTCGAAGGGGGCATCGGGTTTCGATTCGAGCTTGGCGCGGACCACCTGGTCGCTGACGCGTTCAAGGCCGTCGATGCGAATCTCATTGACGGTCTTGCCCGAAAAGTCCTGGGCCGCTGCGCCGAGCGACGCGAAGCACAATGCGATGGCGAGGCCTATGTACCTGGTTTTCAAGTGCTTACACCTTCCACGGCAGGCGCGGCCGACTCGAACACCAGGCGGTCGCCAATGTCCGAGGGTCGCACAACCATTATTCTGTTGGTTTCCACCCCCCCGCGGAGCAACATTTCAGCCAGGGGGTCTTCCACGTACTGCTGCACTGCCCGGCGCAACGGCCGGGCGCCATACTCTTCACTGCTGCCCACGCGCACCAAAAAGTCCTTTGCCTCATCGGAAAGGACCAATTGGACGCTTTGCTCCGCCACCCGATCTATCACTTCTTTGACCTGAAAGTCAACAATTTGGAGTAATTGCTCCCGGTTGAGGCGGTGGAAAACCAGGATTTCGTCGATGCGGTTCAGGAATTCGGGGTTGAATGTTTTGCGCGATTCCTCAATGACGCGGTCCTTCATCCGGAGGTGCGCCTCGCCCTCTTCATTGCTGTGGAAGCCCAGCGTGGTGCTCTTTCCGATGCGGCGCGCGCCGGCATTGGAGGTCATGATGACCACCGTGTTCCGGAAATCCACCTTGCGGCCCGTGGAATCGGTCATGTGACCCTCCTCGAGCACCTGGAGCAGCGAGTTGAACACGTCCGGGTGGGCCTTTTCGATCTCGTCGAAGAGCACCACCGAGTAGGGCCTGCGGCGCACCTGCTCGGTCAACTGGCCGCCCTGATCGTAGCCGATGTAGCCCGGCGGCGCCCCCATCATGCGGGAAACCGCGAATTTCTCCATGTATTCCGACATGTCCACGGTGATCAGCGCTTCCTGGTTGCCGAACAGGAACTCGGCGAGCGCCTTGGCCAGCAGCGTCTTGCCCACGCCCGTGGGGCCGAGCAGCAGGAACGAGCCGACGGGCCGGTTCGGATTGCGCAGGCCCGAGCGCGACCGCTGAATCGCGCGGGTCATGGCGTCGATGGCCTCCTCCTGGCCGACCACGACGTGGTGCAGCTCCTCGCGCATGCGCAGCAGCCGCGAGGACTCCTTCTCCTCCAGCTTCGTCAGGGGCACGCCGGTCCATTTGGACACGATGTAGGCGATGTCCTCGTCGGTGACCACCGCCTCGGCCGAGTCGCGCTTGCGCTCCCAGTCGCGCTTGGCCTCGTCGAGCTTGGCGATGAGCGTGCGCTCCCGGTCCCGCAGCGCCGCCGCCTTTTCGTACTCCTGCCCGCGGATGGCGGACTCCTTCTCCTTCGTGGCCTCCTCGATTTCCTGCTCGAGCAGCTTGAGCGCGGGCGGGCGCGTGGTGATTTGCAGCCGCGCGCGGCTGCCCGCCTCGTCAATCACGTCCACCGCCTTGTCCGGCAGGAACCGGTCGGTGATGTACTGGTTCGACAGGCGCGCCGCGGCCACCACCGCCTCGTCGGAGAACTTCACGCGGTGGTGCGCCTCGTACTTGTCGCGCAGGCCCTTGATAATCTCGATCGTCTGGTCCACGCTGGGCGCATTGACGATGATCTGCTGGAAGCGGCGCGCCAGCGCGGCGTCCTTTTCGATGTGCTTGCGGTACTCGTCCATCGTCGTCGCGCCGATGCACTGCAGCTCGCCGCGGGCGAGCGACGGCTTGAGCATGTTCGCCGCGTCCACCGCGCCCTCGGCCGCGCCCGCGCCCACGATGGTGTGCAGCTCGTCGATGAACAGAATCACGTTGTCGGCCCGGCGGATCTCCTTCATCACCGACTTGAGCCGCTCCTCGAACTGGCCGCGGTACTTGGTGCCGGCCACCACGCCCGCCAAATCGAGCGTGAGCACGCGGCGGTGGAGCAGCAGGTCCGGCACGTCGCCGCTGATGATGGCCTGCGCCAGCCCCTCGACAATCGCCGTCTTGCCCACGCCCGCCTCGCCGATGAGCACGGGGTTGTTCTTTGTGCGCCGGCTGAGCACCTGGATCACGCGCTCTATCTCGCCCTCGCGGCCGATCACGGGGTCGAGCTTGTTCTCCTTGGCCATCTGCGTCAGGTCGCGGCCGAACGCGTCGAGCGCGGGCGTCTGCGACTTGCGGCCCGCATGCGCCTCGCCGCCCGGTCCGGGCCGCCCCTGGTCGCCGAGCAGCCGCACAATCTCGGCCTGCACGCGGGCCAGGTCGATCTTCATGTCCTGAAGCACCTTGGCCGCGATGCCCTCGCCCTCTTTGAGCAGCCCGAGCAGGATGTGCTCGGTGCCGATATAGTTGTGGTTGAAGCGTCGCGCCTCCTCGACCGCCAGTTCGAGCACCTTCTTCGCGCGCGGCGTGAAGGTGATGTCGTCGCTGTTCGTGGTCGACGTGCCCGGCTGCACCTGCTGCTCAATCTCGGCCGCAAGCGCCTCCACATCCGCGCCCAGCCCCTCCAGCGCGCGCGCCGCAATGCCCTCCGGCTCGCGGCACAGCCCCAGCAAAATATGCTCCGTCCGGACATAGTCGCTGCCCAGGCGCACCGCCTCCTCGCGCGCCGCGCTCACCACATGCTTTGCCCGTTCGGTAAATCGTTCCCACATAGGACTTGCCTCATGCCGTTCCCACACCACCCCTAGGCGGCAATGGAACCGGAAAAATGGCCCATGGCCGGACAGGGTCCGGTCTGAACCTCTGCTGTATAAGGATAAACAATTCTCCCTATGCCCAACAAGCTTTTGCGGTGGACTATTCACTTAGTGCGCCCGGTAAAAGAGCCGGCTTAACCCGCATGTCTCGCCCCGCCGCGGGGCTTGGCAGCGATGACTCGTCCCAAAAAGGGGGGGCATGCCGAAGGACGCAGAATGGAGCACGGAATTGGGCTGGCCATATTCGTGGCATGGACGAGCTGCTACTGGGAAAGGCTCAGTCTGTTTTGTGCCCGCAGGACGTTGTCAGGACTGAACTGGGTTGTCGCCCAGACGCTCGTGCCAGGTTGGCGTCCTCCGGAAACACAAGCATATTTCGTATATTTTGTCAATTATTGGGCGAAAACGGTTCAGATGGAATGACTATTGGCCAATGTGCCCTTTTTGACCGGGCAGAAGCCCCCTGATAGAATGACCCTTCACGTCACACTGATCTTCGTGCAGCAAACGGCGCCGCACAACAAGGGAAGGTCAACTATGTCGGCCACGGGTGGGATTACACGTCGGGGATTTCTCAAGGGGACAGGCTGCATGGCGGCCGGAATGGCGGTATTTCCGCAAATAGTCCGCGCCTCGGTGCTTGGGAGGGGTGGCGCGCGGGCGCCCAGCGAGCGCATCGTGATGGGCTGCATCGGCACCGGCGGGATGGGCCGGGCGGACATGAATGCCCTCCTCGGTTCGCCGGACGCGCAAATCCTTGCGGTGTGCGACGTCAAGCCCGAGGCGAGAAACGCCGCGCGGGACCTTGTGAACACCCGGCAGGGAAACCAAGACTGCGCGGTCTATGAGCATTTCTGGGACCTGGTCGCGCGCGACGACATCGACGCGGTGCTGGTGGCGTCCAACGACCACTGGCACGTGCTGCATGCCCTCGCCGCGGTGCGTTCGGGCAAGGACGTGTACGTTGAAAAGCCCATGGGCGTCAGCATTGAACAGGTTCAGACCCTGCGCGAGGCTGTCCACCGGCACGGGCGCGTCTTCCAGTTCGGGACACAGCAGCGCTCCTCGCAGGAATTCCGGCACGCCTGCGAACTGGTGCGCAACAAGCGCATTGGAAAGCTCGTCCACATTGATGTGGGCGTCCATTCGGGTTCGGCCGAGCGGACAGGCCTCAAACGCTACGACCCGGAGCCCATTCCGGAGGGTTTCGACTATGACCTTTGGCTTGGGCCGGCTCCCGTCGCCCCCTATATCAAGCAGCGCACCATCAATCCGCACTGGTTTCATATAAGCGACTATTCGCTTGGCTATGTCTCTGGCTGGGGCATCCACCACATCGACATCGCCCAGTGGGGGCATGGAACGGATGAAACCGGCCCCGTCGAGATCGACGGGTCGGCGCTTTTCCCCACGGACGACGCCATCTGTGACAATCCGCTGTGGTGGGATGTCAACTGCCTCTATGGGGACGGCGTGACCATGCATTTCACGGGCGCCGGGCCCGGCCTCGACGGTGTGCGGCAGGGAATCACGTTCAAGGGCACCGATGGCTGGGTCTGGGTGAACCGCGGCGCGATAGAGGCGGAGCCGAAATCGCTGCTCACCGAAACGTTCGGGCCGGACGAGATTCGGCTGCCGGTCAGTGAACAGCATCAGCAGAACTTTCTGAATGCGGTGCGCACGCGGACGCAGCCCATCGCGCATATTGACACGGCGTCAAGGTCGGACATTGTCTGCCAGCTTGCCTGGATTGCGTTCAAACTGCAGCGGAAACTGCGGTGGGACCCGGTGCAGGAGCGGTTTATCAACGACGATGCCGCGAACGGGTTGCTGAAGCGGGCCATGCGCGGACCCTGGCGGCTCTAACAAAACGGCGGGCAGAGAGGAACAGGGCAAATGATGCGGCAGATTGTGTGGCTGTGCCTGGCGGCATCGGTGGTCGCGTGCGGTATGGCGGCCGGGAATGACGCGCCGTTGCGCGTGCTGGTGTTCAGCGGACTGAACAACCACGACTGGAAATCCACGACGCCCCCGCTGGTCGACATGCTCAAGAACTGTCCGCGATTCGGAACGGTCGACGTCACGGACGATCCCGGGCAATGCGATGCGGCCAAGCTGGCCGGGTATGATGTCATCGTGTCGAACTGGACGCCCTATCCGCGAACGGCGCGCGAATGGCCCGAGGCAACGGAGAAGGCGTTTCTCGACTTTGTCCGGAACGGCGGCGGATTTCTCGTCATTCATGCGGCCGCCTGCACCTTCCAGGAATGGCCCGAGTTCCAGAAGGTCATCGGCCTGACATGGCAGGCAGACAAGACAAGCCACACGAAGTACTGCACGTTCAAGGTCGGCATGAAGGACGCGCAGCATCCCATTACGCAGGGCCTGACCGATTTCTACACGACCGACGAGCTGTACCAGAACATGGTCTGCATGTCGGACAATCCTTTCGCCGTCGTTTTCGACGCCTACGCGGCCAAGTCGGTCAACGGCACCGAGAAGAATGAGCCCATGCTGATCACGATGCAGTACGGCAAGGGGCGTGCCGTGAACCTGATGCTGGGACACGACGCACCCGCAATGCGCAACGCCGGATTCCAGGCGCTGCTGCTGCGCGGCACGGAATGGGCCGCCACCGGCAGCGTGACGCTTCCCGCGCCGAAGGATTGGCCTTCCAGTCCGGCCGCGGCATGCGTCTCCGGCATCGACGCAACCGCCGCCATTGACGCTGCCAAGACGTACCGCAAGAATGAAGACCGCGCAGCGTTGGCGGTGGTCGAGAATCTGGTGACTGCGGCGGCGAGCCGCAAAGAGGGCGCGGCGATTGCGGCCCTGCTGGCGGATGCGCTGAAGGGCGACGCGACGCCCGATGCGAAGGAATTCTTCTGCCGCGAACTGGGCGTTGTCGGTACTGAGCGCGAGCTTCCCGCAATTGCGGCGTTGCTATGTACACCGCGCGAAGCCTTGGCGCCTGTCAAACTGAGACACGAAGCGTCCTTTGATACGTCTGCCCGGCGCGCACTGGAACAGATTCCCGGCGACGATGCGGACCAGGCACTCCTACACGCGATTCCGGATGCCTCGACAGAGGTGCGGGTGGGGCTTATCAATTCGCTCGGCGAACGCCGCCGCACACGAGGAGTGTTTTCCCTGAAGACGTTGGCCTGTGATGCGGACGCGGAAATCGCGGCGGCGGCAGTGGCGGCACTGGGCAAGATTGGCGACAAGGATTGTGCGGATTTCCTGCGCGAAGCATTGACGAAGGCCCCCGTTGGACGGCGCGTCGCCCTTGCCGAAGCCTGCATGGCGTGTGCGGCCCGGTTGGACAGCGCCGAAGCCGTGGCAATGTTCAAGAGCGTCGAAGAGGCCAATGTTGACCCGTCCACCCATGCGGCGGCATGGCTGGGGCGAGCGACACTTTCCGGGGCAGCGTGCGTTGCAGAGGCGGCGCAGGCGGTGAAGGGCGATGACCGGCTTATGCGCGAGGCCGCACTGCGCTATCTCCGGCAAACGCAGGACGCATCGGCGACGCGCGCATTGACAGACTTGCTGGAGGATGCCGACCCGGGCCTGCTGGTGCTGGTTCATGCGGCGTTGTCGGATCGTGGCGACGCAGCCGAAGAGGCCGTTTCCACCGTGGCAAAATAGCGGCAGGGGATGGGGATGCGAGCCAATTCCGTAAGGCGTCCCCGGAATTCCACCGGAATGCGGAAGGTGTGATGAAGAATCTCGGACAGATGCTCAGCGCGTGCAGGGAAAGACCACTGCAGCCAAGGCCGTGGGGAAAGATTAGTCTGTGGTGCGGGGTGCTGGCGTGGTTGTTTCTGGTAGTGGTGCTGGCACTGGTCGTGCGTGCGAGCCCCGACGGGATGGGTGATCCTGTTGCTTACTTGTGCATGTATCTTGCCGTTTCAATCCCTGTCCTACTGCTGATGGCCGTGATCACCGGGCTTATTGCACTGCGTCGGCCTAACGATACAGTAGTTCCGCAACGAGATAACCTTTGGGCGAGACTGGGACTTCGCTTGGGATGCGGGTTCCTGCTTCTCTTCGGAATACTGGTGGTTCTTGCGCAAATAATGACGCTGTGACAGCTCCGCCTCCCGATACGCGAACACGGGTCATATGTGCGGCGGCGGAATATCAAGGTCTTTGCAGATCTTCAACACATGCACGTTGAACAGTTTGCGATGGCGGGGAACGGCAGGCATCCCGGGGTTTGCATCACTCCTTCGCGCCTGTCCCGCCGAGCAGGTCAAGGATTGCCCGCTCTTTAGCCCGCCACCAGGTCGCCTTTTCATACTCTCCGTCGCGGAGGGCGGACTCCGTCTCCTGCTCCACTTCGGCACGCGCCTGTTCCAGTGCTATCTTCACGCGCGACGTGAGGACAAAGTCCTCTTTGGCTGCCGCGGGGATATCGGGTTCTGCAAGGCGTTCGATTTCGGCCTGCACCCCGGCCGTGCCGACCCCCTGCTCCCGAAGCATCCCTGCGGCGAGGCCCTCGTCCTCCTTCAACAGCCCGAGGAGCAAATGTTCCGTGCCGATATAGTCTTGACCCAACCGGTCCGACTCCTTAATCGCCAATTCGACGGCCTTCTTCGCCCCCGGGGTAAATGGGAGGTCAGCAACGTCTAGGGTCGGCGTCCCGGGCTCTACCCGCCGGTCAATGGCGGCGGTCAGCGCTTGCGCATCCACTCCCAACCCCGCAAACGCGCGCACGGCCGTGTTTTCCGGGTCGCGGCAGAGCGCAAGCAGGATATGCTCTGTCCTGACGTAGTCGCTGCCCAGGCGTCCGGCCTCGCTACGCGCACCGCTCAGCACCTGCTTTCCCCACTCCGTGAACTGTTTTGCCATAAACGGCTGCTCCTGCTCTCTTGAGCATCTCCGAACAAAACCCGCGGCCATTTCGCCCTTACGCCGTGAAGGTCTCGCGGAACAGCCTGGCGCGCTCGACGGCCAGAGAGCGCGGGTCGGCGGCCGCGCCGCGGGCGAGCACCAGATGGGCCGCCTGCGCCGCCAGCAGGGCCCCTGCGAGCTTCTGCGGGGTCAGTCCCTCCATAAGGCCCAGGGCCCCGCCCAAACGCAGGGCGGACAGCAGCTCCAGCGCCTCGCCGAAGCCGAGCAGCCGGGCGCCGCGCGCCACGGCCATGGCGCGGGCGGCGCGGTCCTCCACGTCGAGCGCGCCGCGCTTCATCATCAGCGCGCGTGACCGCTCCTCTTCCTGGGCCACCTCCACCGCCGCATGGCCGACGCGAAACAGAATTTCCTCTTCCGAAACGCCCAGGGTCTCCTGGTTGACCAGCAGGTACAGGCTGCCCACGGCGTTCTTCGGCGCCGTGCACACCGCGCCTTCCAGGTCGGTCAGCAGGCATTGGAGCGCGGGCGTTTCCGCCGCGGGCGCGGGCGGCAGGCCGGGGGGCGCCATTTCACCGGCCCAGAGCGGCGCGCCGGTGGCGCCAAAATCACCCCCTGACACGCCGAACAATTCCACGCCACTGTGCCGGATGCGGGCCGCCGTGTCCTCGGCGGCACCGAGCAGGTTGATCGCGGGCAGGTGCAGCAGCACCGAGGCGCGCAATCCCGTGCCCACCATGCCAAGCCGCGAGGTGAGAAAGCCCAGGCGCTCCTGCCATGCATACCCGAGCAGGCTCGCCAGCCCGTCATCCACCGCGCCGGCCCGTGTCCAGGCATCACGCACGGCCATGCCGCCGGCCAGCGCGCGCAGGACCAGATGGTCGGACCCGTTCACCATGATGCCGAAATCCTGCCCGTCGGCAAGGTAAACGCCCCGGTACTCCAATCCCTGCAAGAGCTCGCGCGAAGCGATCCGGCGCTCTCCGAGAAGCTGCCAGGACAGGCTGTCCAGCGTCGCCGAGGCATGGTAGCGGCCCGATCCGAACAGGTTTATCCGCTCAAAGGCGTCGAGCGCGCGCGCCTCCACGGCATGGCGCTCGTCCTCGCCGCAGCGGGCGGGAAAGGCAAAATCGGAAAGATTGCGCGCCAGTGTGCAGTGGGAAAGCAGGGCAATCCACTGGTCGGGCGCGGTTTCCCCGACCCAGTCGGGAACGCGGGCTGTCTGAATTTCCTCCGCCATCGCTCAGTCCGCGCCCGCTTCGGTCAGCCGCAGCCCGGACTCGAGCCCGCGAATCTCGTCGCGCAGCCGCGCGGCCTGCTCATAGTCCTCGGCGCGCAGCACGCTGCGCAGGAGCACGCGCTTGGTCTGAAGGTCGGAATAGAGGCGCGCAATGGAGTTGTCGAGGCGGGGCGCCTTCCCCTGGTGGCGCAGCGTGCGGTGCAGCCCCTCCAGGATGGATTCAATCTCCTGGCCGAACTCGGCGTAGCACGAGGGGCACCCGACCACCGCCGTCTCCGCGATCCGCTCCAGCGCGATGCCGCAGACCGGGCAGACGCGGCGCGACTTGCGCACCGTGCGCTGGGGCGCGGCCCCGCCGCGCACGGCCGGTTTGGCCGTGCCCAGGGTGAACACCGACGACAGGTCCTGCTTGCAGCGCGACAGGCACTCGGCGCACAGGTCCTGGTGCACCGATTTGCCGTCCACCACTTCAGCGTAGCGCACGGTCGCAGGGTTTTTATGACACCGCTGGCACAGCATTAAGATCAACCTCCAAAGGCAAGTATATCACCCCGCCCCCGGTCCCTTCCCCAAGTCCTCGCCGTCTACTTCAACAACGGAAGCAGTGCCTTAAATTCGGGGGTGCCCGAAACACGAAGCAGTTCGAAAATCGCCATTTGCACCGAAACCACCGCGGCGCCCGCGCGCGCCATGCGATCAATCCCGAAACGATACTCCAGGGCGGTGACCGAGGACACCGCATCGGCCGCCACGAAGACCTCGTAGCCCCCGGCCAGCGCGGCCAGCGCGGTCTGCGAAACACAGACATGCGCCTCCATCCCCACGAGCAGCAGCTGCCTGCGGCCCAGCGCGGCCAGCGCGTCACGGAAGCCCTCGTTGGCCATGCAGCCGAACTCGGTCTTTGCCATGCGCGGCAAGCCCTCAATCTCCGCGGCGACGCGGTCAACGGTTCCGCCCAGCCGTTCGGGGTATTGTTCCGTCACCAGCACGGGCACACCGAGCACGCGTGCGGCACGGACCATCTTCGCCGCGTTGGCCAGATAGGCCTCCGCCACCGCCGCGTCCTTCGGCAGCAGCACCTGCTGGATGTCGATTACCGCCAGAACAGCCTGTTCACGGTCGAGCAGCATGACAGATTTCTCCCGGTTCAGATGTTGTGTGGGGATTTTACCCGGCCTGGTGCGTCCCGCGCCAGAAAATGGCGGAGAAAACCTTCTGTACACGGACCGGGGGGAGGGATAAGCACCGCGAAAACGCCAGACTCAGTCCGTGTCTTCATCGCCTTTGCGGTGGCGGCGTTTGCGCTCTTTGAGCGCATTGGCCTTGTAGAAAAGCGCCGGCTCGATAATCGGCTCGTGGAGTCCTTCGGTCTCCACCTCGCCATAGCTCACGCGGCCGCGGTAGGTCCGGTTGGACAGGATGATCGCGATCGCCTGACGGGACCAGCGGTTTCCCTTGCGCGTGTACACGCCCTTGGAATGAAGATAGTTGACAACCTTGCCGGTGCTTCTGGTGTTGAGGTATTCGCGGAAGATCATCCGCACCACTTCGGCTTCCCGGTCTTCAATCACGAGCGGCTTGTTTTCATCAGGCCCGCGGCGGTACCCGTAGGGTGCCGGCCCCGTGCCGTAACGGCCCTGCTGCACGGCTGTAAGCTGCCCGCGTTTGACCTTCGCCCCGTGGCTCAGTCGGCCCGGACGCTCAAGCACTTTCGTCGCCGCGACGGAGAGCCCGTTATGTTCCCCAAGATTATCCATACTACCACGTTCCACCATCAACCTACCGCCCAGAATCTCACCGGTTTGACCAGTATGGCCCGTAACTCGCAACCCCCGGTGTTGCATATGCTCGAATCCTTATTGTAGGCGATTTACGCTCGAATGTCAACAGTTTTTTAGTCTAATCCTTCTACAATTAGCAACAACGCCGTCCGGTACACATATTCCGTTTCCGCCCAAACGAGCGCGGCGTCCCGGAGCGTGTTCCGGGACGGCGCGACAATGTCTTATAAGATCGGAAGAAACGGCTTAGCCTTGGGCGACGTAGTCCGCGATAAGGTCGCCGATCTTTGATGTGGACAGGCCCGCCTCCTGGATTTCCTTTACCGAGAGCCCCTTGATCAGCCCGGAATTGAGGAATTTCACGCCGGCCGCCTCTATGGCCAGGGCCGCCTCGGTTTCGCCCAGATGGTCGAGCATCATCTGGCCGGCGAAGATGGCCGCCATCGGGTTGATCACGTTCATGCCGGTGTACTTGGGCGCGCTGCCGCCGATCGGCTCGAACATGGAGACGCCCGCGGGGTTGATGTTGCCGCCCGCGGCAATGCCCATGCCGCCCTGAATCATGGCGCCCAGGTCGGTGATGATGTCGCCGAACATGTTGCCCGTCACGATCACATCGAACCATTCGGGGTTCTTCACGAACCACATGGTCGTCGCGTCAACATGGGCGTAATCGCGCTTCACCTCGGGGTATTCAACGCCCATCTCGTGGAAGGCGCGCTCCCACAGGCCGTACAGGTAGGTCAGCACGTTTGTCTTGCCGCACAGCGTGAGTTGGGCGGTCTTGCCCTCGGCAAGGTCCTTCTGGCCCAGGCCGCGCCACGGCTTGGCGGCGCCGCGCTTGCGCGCGTACTCAAACGCATACTTCAGGGCGCGGTCCACGCCGAAGCGCGAATAGACCGCCGTCTGCGTGGCCACCTCGTTCGGCGTGCCCTCGTGCATCACGCCGCCCATGCCCGTGTACAGGTCCTGCGTGTTCTCGCGCACGACCACAAAGTTGATGTCCTCGGGGCCTTTGCCCTTGAGCGGCGTTTCCACACCGGGATAGAGCTTCACCGGGCGCAGGTTGATGTACTGGTCCAGTTCAAAACGCGCCTTGAGCAGAATGCCCTTCTCCAAGATGCCCGGCTTCACATCGGGATGGCCGATGGCGCCCAGGTAGATGGCGTCAAACTTGCGGAATTCCTCAATGGCCGAATCGGGCAGCGTCTCGCCCGTGCGCTTGTAGCGCTCGCCGCCGAAATCAAACAGCGCCGTGTCCAGGGAAAAGCCAAACTTGGCCGCGGCGGCCCGCACCACCTTGATGCCCTCGTCCAGCACTTCCGGCCCGGTTCCGTCTCCGGGAAACAACGCAATCTTGTACTTCGCCATGTCCAAGTCTCCTTAACGTATGGGTTTCCAGCATCCATCCCTGCAAACAGGGGGCACAGAATAGCATTTCCAAATGCAAATTGCACCTTGTCCGTTTTTGCCGGTACTTTGGGATTGGCGGGGCCTGTGTTGCATGGCCGATGGGGGCAAGCTCCGTACCACCGCTCTGTGGTCCCTTGAACGTTGCGACCGGGAAGAATCCCGTTTTGGGAATGAAAATTGTCCCATTTTGGGAGAGAATTACGGGTTCGTTCGTTGCGCAATGCCTAAGGACAAGGCGCCTGTTTGTGTAAAGTATTCCAATACAATACTTTATGGAGTTCTTGTTTTTTGAACGGAATTTTGGCATGACAAATGCTAAGAGAATGTTGAAGTCGATGCGCGGAACGGTCTTATACAGGACGCGAAGTGGTTCGGCAAAGCGCAGAGGAAGGCGCGGCGCCGAAAGCAGGGTTCCTTGGGGAAGGGACGTCCTGAAGGGGAAGGGAGGAGCGGTCGGCTTCCGGCGGGAACGCCCCCCGAAAGGGACGTTACCGCCGCCCGTGCGGGGTGTGTACGGAACACCCCGCACGGGAAGCCTTAAGGCATGGGCGCCGGAAACTCCGGCGAGGTTTTAGCGGCAGGGAAGTGTAGGAAGGCGGCGCCGCCAGGCCTTCGGGTCTGGCGGCGCCACGAACTACTTAGAAAATATTACCGGGTTTGGAAGGGCATCACAGGAGGATGGGGAAAAGGAAGGGGAAGGGGAAGCCCGCCCCGCAACAGCGGGGCGGGCTGAAGTGTTCTTGGCGTCATCCGGCCCCTCATATGGCCCTTTCTTTCTTCTTGGCTCAGCTCTCATTCTACCGCAGGGCCGGTTCTTGGGGAGCCCACAGACCCTATCAAACACGGATGGCACTGATTTCACGGATGTCCGGCAAAAAAATTGGGAAGCGTTTGCGAAGAAACAGGGAGCAAATCTGCGGCCTGTCTTAGCCAAGCGAGGAAGTCCACAGTTGTAATCCGTGTGGTCCGTGAAATCCGTGTTGTCAAGGAGCGGTAATGCGAAAACCGCACCCTTTCTTTTCCAGCGTTCCTGCCTTCCAGACATGGAAATTCTGTTGTAGTTACACGGAAAAGGGCGGCAGACGCATTAACAGGATAGCCAAACCCCATGCCGGGCGGCCTGCCGCAACGATGGCGCTGTCGTGGACCATAGAGGACCAGATAGCCAAACCCCATGCCGGGCGGCCTGCCGCAACCTGAATGTTTCAATCGGGAACTCAGGAAATCAGGAAGGGCGGAGGA
>CAIUWO010000073.1 GCA_903902895.1 Candidatus Hydrogenedentota bacterium
AGGTCAGGCCCATGTACATCGCGGCGGCGGTGTTGCCGCAGTTGAACAGGAAGCAGGC
This sequence comes from Candidatus Hydrogenedentota bacterium, assembly GCA_903902895.1. Lineage (GTDB taxonomy): Bacteria > Hydrogenedentota > Hydrogenedentia > Hydrogenedentales > CAITNO01 > CAITNO01. Next base: position 59 of record CAIUWO010000073.1, read on the forward strand.
CAGCGCGTGGATGGTGATGGGGAACTGCTGGCCGCCGTCGTCGTAGGACACGTTCGGCCCTATCCATCCGCCTTCGGCGCACTGCTTCCAGATCTCGTGCATCGCCTTGGGCACGGTCACCTTCACGCCGTCAAACTGCGCGCCCTCCTGGTCGAACTCCTGGTAGGCGGGCCAGAACACCTCGTGGGCAAGCTGGTAGGCCGTGTCCGCCGCCATGTCCAGCGTCTCCCGCGAGTGGTCCTCGTAGTACGGGTACTGGAGGAGTTCCTCCAGTTTCAGCACCTCGTGAAGCAGAAATTGGATAGTCCGCAGGTCGGCCAGTTTGTCGGGCATGATATCAGCACCTTTCTAATGGTTTAGCGACCGTCTTGAATTTCCCTTTGAAAAGGGTGGCCCGAAGGGCCGGGGCTTGTCCGCCTCTGGCGGGGATGTGAACGCCAGAGAGGTCCCAACCAGGAGCCACATCCCCCTGGTTCGCTACCGCGAACCGTCCCCCTTCGAAGGGGGACTGAAGCAACCGGACAGCGCATTGCCCGATAGACGGTTTGTCTGAAGCCCCAGTTGAAAGTATGGGTCCGAGGATGCAGCGTCTGAACAAATCCAGACCGTGCGTCGGTTTTAAGTCCCCCCTTGAAGGGGGTGGTCGGCGAAAGCCGACCGGGGGGTGTTGCCTTAAGTCCCCCTTTGACGTGTCCGCCGAAGCTGTCCCCGCGAAGGCGGAAGGGGGATTTAGGGGGATGTTTCCTGTCATGCGGTCGCTCCCGGGAGCGCCGCCGCAATGATTTCCGCAATGTCTTTCACTTCCACCGCGCCGTCCCCATTGGCCTTGCCCCCGTCCACAAGCATGGTCATGCAGAACGGGCACATGGTCGCGACGGTCTGCGCGCCGGTGTCGGCCAGTTCCTTCGCGCGAACGCGGTTGATGCGCTCGCCTATGGTCTCCTCCAGCCACATGCGGCCGCCGCCGGCGCCGCAGCAGAAACCCTTCTTGCCCTCGCGCGGCACGGACACCAGCCTCTGTCCCGCCGCCACCAGCGCCTCACGCGGCGCGTCAATGATGCCGTTGTGACGGGCGAGGTAACAGGAGTCATGCACAACGACTTCCGATTTGCCGGTGTCGTGTCCGTTCAAAGACAGCTTCCCGCCCGCAATAAGTTCCTGGATGAAGGATGCGTGGTGCACGACGTCATACTTCGCGCCAAAAGACGCATACTCGTTGGCAAAGGTGTTGAAGCAGTGGGGGCAGGCGGTGAGAATCCGCTTGAATTCGTACTTGCCGAGCGTTTCCACAATCTCTTGCGTCGCCGTCTGGTAGAGGTATTCGTTGCCGAGGCGGCGGGCGCTCTCGCAGTTGCAGCGCTCTTCGGGGCCCAGAATCGCAAAGTCAACGCCCGCGGCGCGGAGGATTTGCACGATGGCCACGGAGATGCTTTTGCAGCGGTCATCGTAGGACCCGCTGCAGCCCACCCAGAACAGCACGTCGGCCCTCTTCTTGTCGGCCATGAGGGGCACGTCCAGGCCCTGCGCC
>CAIUWO010000074.1 GCA_903902895.1 Candidatus Hydrogenedentota bacterium
CCGGCCGGAACCCGTTTACGGGCCGTTTTGCGGTCCCACTGCGGCGGTCGGGCAAAAAAACGGCCCGACAGACCCACGGAAGAGAAGTATGTCGGGCAAAGTCCGACAAACTGTTAAGACGGCGCTTTATTGGCTTGCAATTCTGATGAACACCATGCGTCTGACTGGATATGGATTTCGCCATAAGGTATAACTTGTGGCGAGACGAGGGCGTGGCACGGCGGTGCCGGGGCGCCGAAACCACGCGGAAAGGAACGGTTGCGGAATGAACACGGTCAGGATGGGGTTGATTGGCGCGGGCGGATGGGGTTCCATGCATGCCCGGACCTATGCGGGCATGGCGGGGGCCGAACTGCACGGCGTGGCCGATGCGGTCCCGGCGCGGGCCAAGGCGATGGCGGAGCAGTTTGGCGCGCGCGCCTATGCGTCGACGGAAGAACTGCTCGCGGACCCGGAGATCGACGCGGTGGCCGTGGTCACGCCGGATTTCGCGCATGACGACGTGCTGCTGGCGGCGGCCCGGGCGGGCAAGCACATCCTTGCGGAGAAGCCGCTGGCGATGACGGTGGCGGCGTGCGAGCGCATCGTGGAGGCGGCGGCGGAGACCGGGGTCACGCTCATGGTCGATTTTCACGCGCGCTGGAGCCCGCCGCTGTACAAGGCCTGGGAGGCGATCCGCGACGGGGAGATCGGCGCGCCGCGCCATGTGTACTACCGGCTGAATGACCGCATCTTCGTGCCGACGGAGATGCTGCCCTGGGCGGGAAAAACGACGGTGCTGTGGTTTGTGGGCAGCCACGCGATCGACACGGTCCGCTGGCTGATCGGCGACGAGGTGGCGCGCGTGTACGCGGTCTCGCGCGGGGGCCTTCTCCAGGGCCGGGGCATCGACACGCCCGACTATTACCAGTCCATGCTGGAGTTCCGAAACGGGGCCACGGCGGTCATTGAAAACTCATGGATATTGCCGAACAGCATGCCCAACATCGTGGACGTGAAGTGCGAGATTGTCGGGGACGACGGCGCGCTCTATGTGGACCAGAGCCACAACCGCGCGCTGGAAAAATACACAGGCACCACGGGAAGCTACCCGGACCTGTTTGTCATGCCGTCGATTTACGGCGCACAGTGCGGCTTTGCGGCGGACAGCATTCGCCATTTCGTCGACTGCGTGCGGGAGGGCCGCACGCCAATGATCACGGGGTACGACGGGCTCATGGTGACGAAGGTGATCTGCGCCATCGAGGAGTCCATCCGGACGAGGCAGCCCGTGGACATTGCGCCACACACATGAAACGGGAGGAAGAAATGGCCGAATACGAAGTGCGGGGCGTGCGGACCGACGACGAACTGCGCGCCGCCAACGACCTGATGGCCAAGACACAGCTGCCGAACTACTGGGACAGCCTGGGCTGGCTTGAAAGCGCGGGGCCGGTGTGGGCGGACGTCGAACGCGAACACACGCGGGTGGCATTGGCGGCGGGCGAACTGGTCGGCGCGCTGCGCCTGCTGCCGCTGACGCTGCGCATCGGCCGCGCGCGGCTGGGCGCGGTGGGCATCGGCTGGGTGTCCACGCCGCCGGCGCGCCGCAACCGCGGCGTGGCCTCCGCGCTTATGCGCGACGCGCTGGACTATACGCGGGACCGGGGCGCGCCGTTTTCACTGCTGTACGGCGTGCCGGACCTGTACCACCGTTTCGGGTATGTGACCATGCTTCCAGAATACAGTGTGGTCGTGGAGTCGGCGGCCGTGCCGGGAAGCTATCCGGGCTTCGTGCTGATGCGGCCGGTGACGCGGGACGACATCCCGGAACTGATGGGCATCCACCAGGCCCACGAGGCCGGGGTGTCCTGCTCCATAGTGCGCACAGCCGAGCATTACCGGAGCCAGTTTGTCAGCGCGGCGCCCAAGACGCCCTACTGGTGCGACTGGCCAGCAGCGAAGGCGCTGTTTGACGAGCACGGTAACCTTGCCGCCTACTTCATGCCGCAGACTGCGCCCGCCGAACTGCACATCAAGGAACTGGGCGTGACCGACTGCGCCTCTTGCGGGGCGCTGCTACACGCGGCCATGGCCATGGCGCGCGAAACGGGGCTAAGACGTGTGCGGTTTCACGTGCCGCCCTACCATCCCTTTGCCCGTTACCTTGAGGGGATCGATTCCGTGCATCAGGCGCGTCATTTCGGCAACCGCGAAGGCATGATGGCGCTGACGGGTCTGGAGGCCTGCCTCAACGCCATGCAGCCCGAATGGACCGAACGGGTGAGACAGAACGGACTGGAAGGCGCGACCAGGGAATGCACGCTGGTTGTCGGCGAGGCCGCCTTCCGGGTGGTTTTGGAGGAATCGGGGTTGTGCATCAAAAAGGGACCTGGAAAAAATCCTCTCCCACTCAGCCCGGGCGAGTTCATCCGGCTGCTGGTGGGGTATAGCCATACGGAGGACGTGCTGGCCGAAAAGACACCGTGCCTGAAGGGGGAGGACTACCGGTTTGTCACGGCCCTTTTCCCAAAACGCACGCCGTTCATCTGGCCGATAGACCATTTCTAGGCCGACGAGGGCCGAGCCGACACAACGTATTCCTGCAAATCATCCACGGCACGGATGATTTGCAGGGATAGTTGTTCACGCCAGGGGGGATATAGGGGTGGATGACCTCGGCGTGGGCAAGAAAAAGCGGCAGTAGTCCGGGGGCAGAGAAAAAAAAGGCGACGGGGCGGTGGCCTGTGCCACCGCCCCGCGCTTCATGGCCGGTATGGGAAGTTATCGGCCTTCGGCAGGTGCGGGCCGGTCATCGGGCGGCGGACCATGACGGTCACCACCACGGTCCATCGGGGGCGGGCCTTCACGATAGCCGCCACGGCCCATTGGCTGCGGTCCCTGACGGTCGCCACCGTGGCCCATCGGCGGGCGCGGCGGACGGAAGGCTTCGAACTCCTCTTTGGAGATCACGCCGTCTCTGTTGGTGTCGAAGTCCTCAAATTTGGGGCGTGGGGGCGGGCCTTGCATGCCCGGTCCACCATCCTGTCCGGGGCCGTCCATGCGTCCCCGTCCGTCCTGAAATCCCTCGCCACGGCGCGGCCCATCGGGGCGTCCCTGCGGTCCCTGACCGTTGCAGCGTCCAGGGCCGTCCTGCGGCGGGCCCCATTCATCGCGCTGGCCTTCCCCACCCTGGCCCTTGCAACGGGGCGGCGGACCCTGTCCGTCATGCTGCGGTCCGTGGCCGTCGCGCGGGGGCATGGGCCGGCCTTCGGACCCTTCGCCGCGGCGCGGGGGCGGTCCCGGACGCACACCGTCATCGCCTGCGGACCGCGCGTCCTCCGGAGCGTATGCCTTCTCCGGCGGTGGTGGCGGGGGCGGCGTCTGGGTCGCGGCCTGGCCGTCGGTGCCCGGTGCCGGAGGCTGTGCCAGGGCGCGGTTGGCGCCCGCCATGACCATCAGCCCGGCGAGCATCGCCGCGACCGCAATCATGACAACCTGCTTCGACCAGTTTCTCGTTGCAGTGTCCATGACTTTTCTCCTTTTCACCGTTGCCGGTGCGTTGTTGCCGAATACATTTGAATCATAACCGCCCAACATGACAACAGAGGCGTCATTATCATTAAGAAATTGTAATGAAAGGCCGGGCCGCGGCGATGCTATAATGGCGGCATGAAAGTACTGCTGGTCGAGGACGAGACGCGCATTTCCGACTTCGTCAAGAAGGGCCTTGCCGAAGCCGGATTCGACGTGACGGTGAGCAACCATGGGGACGAGGGGTATGAACTGGCCGCAAACCAGGTCTTCGACGTGGTTGTGCTCGACATCATGCTGCCCGGGCGCGACGGCCTGAGCATCCTGCGCCAGCTCCGCGAAAAGAGGAAGGCCGTGCCGGTGATACTGCTGACGGCGCGCACCACGCTGGACGAGCGGATCGAGGGGCTCAACCTCGGCGCGGATGACTACCTGACCAAGCCTTTCTACGTGGAGGAGCTGATCGCCCGCATCCAGGCCGTCATGCGCCGGTCCTCCGGCGAAAAGCTGACAATGCTGCGGGCGGGCGACGTGGTGGTCAACCTTGTCACGCGCGAGGTCAGCCGCGCCGGCGCGCCGGTGCACCTGACGGTGCGCGAGTTCGCGCTGCTCGAATACCTGCTGCGCAGCCCCGGGCGGGTGTACGCGCGCACCCAGATCATCGAGCACGTGTGGGGCTACGACTTTGACCCGACCACGAACCTGGTGGACGTGCACATCCAGCGCCTGCGCAAGAAACTGGACGGGGCGGAGGGCGACTCGCTGATAGAAACCGTGCGCGGCGTCGGCTACCGCATCCGAAAGGACTGAGCCATGCTGCGCGCCCGCTCGTTCCGCCTGCGCATCGCGGCCCTGTCCACGCTCCTGTCCGGACTGGTTCTCGTTGCGTTTGGCGTCTGGGCGTGGTCGCTGGTTTCGCGCTCCGCCATGGAGCGCATCGACACGATCCTGCGAGACATGGCGCAGCAGCACCTGAGTTTCCAGCGGGGCCCGGAGCATTGGGCCTCGGTGGACCAGTCGCTGCGGTACGTGTTCGGCGAGGAAAACGGCGTGCTGCTCAAGGTTGTTGATGCGCGGGGCAAGGTTCTTCACCAGTCGGCCACATGGCCTGCCGCCCTGACGGACGCGCAACTGCCCGCGCCGGGTCCGCTTGGCCCCGCCCCGCAGGGCCG
>CAIUWO010000075.1 GCA_903902895.1 Candidatus Hydrogenedentota bacterium
CCTTCGAAGGGGGATTTAAGAACGCCGTCCACGCCTGATACAAGCCGTATGTCAATACCCTACCGCATTTCTGTCCAACCACCGTCAGGGTCGGCAAAGGGATCTTCCGTGGACATGAGCTTCTTGCCCTTCACATAAATCCACCCGCCGGGTCCGTCTATCAGCACGCGACCGTTGAATGTGAAAGGGCCCGTGCCTGTGGCCATATTGGGGTCGTTATGCTCATCCAGCAGCACCATCGCGGGCCAGGCCTTGCGGAATTCGAAACCAAGATCAAAACCGTTGCCCTTAACGTTCACCTTCACCGGCGCGGTAATTTCCGACCTTGGAAAGACGGTTATCAGTTGGCGGTGATTCCCGTTCAGAACTATCGGTGTCACCATCACGCGCCACACACCGCTGTCCGCGGTCCAGTGCACCGAGGAAGCAATGCCCGCCATCGGCGCAACGGAGAGATACAGGTTCTGCTTGGGGTCGGCCGTGATGCCCGGGTCGCCCACGAATATGTCTTTCCCCTTCAGCGTCTCCCACGGCTCCGGCGTCCATATGATCGCGCCCTTGCCCACGTCGCGACGGTACAGTTTCAGCCCGCAGGGATTGTCCACCGGCTTCGCATCCGTTGCGCTCACCATCGGCACGGGCGGCCCGGAAGGGTGCGTTAAGTTGCCTGTGCATTTCACGCCGCACAGGCTTTCTAAACGTTCCGGCTTGCGTACGCCATCCGGACCGATGGAGGGGTCGCCCGACAGATACACCATACTGCCCGCCTCAGCCAGCGCGCGCAACTTGTCCAGCGTTGCATCGGACATGGCATAGGCCATGGGCATGACCACCCACTTCGGCGGCTTCTGCAGCAACCGGTCAAGGTGGGCCTCATTGGCCGTGTCGTAGGGCACGTTCACCGCCAGCAGCAGTTCATGCGCGTTGATGAGTGCGTTGTGCGCAAAGTCCTCCGGCGCGCCAGTCCGCCAACTGTCGGGCATGACGAACACCGTGTCCGCCGGGGTGTACTGAATGGGTACCAGATTGGCCGCCCTGCGCAAGTTGGAGTACAGTGCAAGCACGGGCTTGGGCCGCAGTGGATTGTTGTAGCACAGCCCCCAGGGGAAGATCCGATCCGGGTCGTCGGCCCAGCACCAGTTCTGAATCTTGCTCACACCCATCGACAGCGCGGCGTGCACCACCCACCACACCAACTGTTCATACTCCTCCGGTGTGCGCTGAATGTGGTACCCCGTGCCTCCCCGTTCCGGCGCCCACGCGTCGTGCGTCTTCACGCCGAACTCGCCGATGTTGACCATCTTGTCGATGATGCGCATATCGTTCCACTTGATCGTCGCCATCAGTTTCGCCAGGTCACGCTTGGGCGCATCGAAATAGCCAAAGTTCGCCGCGTCCATCGCCTCCATCGTCAGCCGCAAATCGATGCCGTTGTACGTGCGCTGGTAGTACTCCGCGGTGATAGGGTGGTACTTGTATACGGCAGGCAGTGTGGGGCCATCCAGGCTTTCCTCTACGCCCGTCTCCGCCTTGTCCACGTCATGAATGGCGTCGCAAAGCCTGTTAATCCAGCGCCGCATGAGCCGCGCCTTGAATTCAGCTACATCGCGTGCTTTCGGGTCATACCATGACTGTGCAGGCCGGTCGGTTACCGGTAACGGCCCGCCATCCACCGGGACGATATCTTTCCAGATTTCGCGCGCGGCGGCATCACTGCCATAGCGCTCGGCCAACAGTGCATTCCACTCGCGCCTCAGGTCGGGCAGGTCTTTCATCTTCAACTGGAAATCACCGTTGAGGTAGTGGATCAGGCCGGGCACCTCTTTGTAGCGCTCGGCGAAAGACGCACACATGGCCGCCTGTCTTTCCAACTCCTCGTCCGAGACAGCCACGTCCTGCCCGATGAGAAGGCCGGCCATATAGACAAGCCCATAGTACTGTGCGGTTTGGATAAGGGCATCGAAATGCCGCCACTGCTTTTCCGTGTAGGCGTAGTTTTCGGGAATGAACTGCAGGTTCTCAAACAGGTCCAGACGATACTGATGCATAAGGGCCAAGTCGCCCTGTAGTCCGCCCCATGCCGCAATGCCCTGATTGGGCGAAAAGAGCATGCTGGAATAGGTGTCGGTGCCGAAGAGGCAGGTGCCTGTAAAACAGATATCTCTAAACCCCTGCATTCCGTAGCAGGGGGCGATATAGGCGTTATTTTCAGCCCGCACGTGAAAGTGATATCTGTTTGGGTTTGGCGCGTGTTCAACGCAAATGGGAGTTTCAGAATAGCTGCAATAGTTTTTTGCCGGGCGGTCTTGGGCAACTTCTCCGCCAAATTGGACCGCCGCGTAGCAATTTTGCAGGTCCCCGTCCGGTATCGTCCACGTGAATTCACTGACTGCTGACTCGCCAGGTGCAAGTGACATCATTTGTGCACCGAGAGATACCCGTTTGTCCTTTTCGTATGCAACGTCAATGATACATCCCAGCTTCTCTATACGTGATGATTTGGAAGCATTGCTCACACGCGCTAGAATTTTTGCCGTTTCTCCCCTGCGATAAAAGGGAAGGTCTGTGGTCACGTCACGGAGGAAGAGTCCTTGTCTCAACTGGCCCGCAATCGCTCCAATCCAGCCGCCATATCCCATAGACTGGAAAATGTCCGTCTTGTCCACGCCAAACAACACCCAGGTGGATCCGGAAAAGGGCCCTTCAAAGTGGTGGACCATGCCGCCACGCGCCACAGTATGTTGGTACTCTGAACCGACACCGACGAAGAGTTCATCCAGCGAATACCACCGTGCTGTACCACCCAGTTGAGCGGTGGCCTCATACCCTTGTCCGGTGAGGGGTTCTTTCTCACCTCTGCCCGCCCCCTCATACTTCTGGTCCGGGCTGAACATCATCAACTGGTCGGGCTCAACGATAAGCCCGTCCTCGGGCTTGCCGTAGTGGGCGTTGATGCGGACCTCGCGGGGCATGGGTGCGCAGGTGACGTCGTCGATCCAGGCCTCGCCGGAGGCGCGGAAGAAACCCGCGCTGAACTCGACCCGTGCGGCGCCGGGCACGACATCGACGAGCGTTTCGTGGCGCTGCCAGTCTTTCGCGTCGGTGCGCTGGATAAAGTCGATGAAGTGAAGGATCTTGTTGTCGGCGGCGTACTGGTAGACGGCCATGTAGGCATAGCCCGAGCCCTGGACGGGCCCCGTCTTGAGCCGGGCGCCGACGAGATAGGTCTTGCCCGGCTCGACGGGCAGCACGGTGCGCCATGCGCAGCCGGCTTCGGTGGCGGTGTTGTTGGCGCGTCCGCAGGCCGTGCCGGTGCAGCCCGGCTCGGACTTGATGGTGCATTCGTTGCCCGGAATGGGGAACCAGCCCTCGCCGCCCTTTTCGAAGCCGCCGTTGGGCAGCATGGACACCGCTGGGTCGGCCGCCTGCGCCCGCGCCGCCTTGAGCAGTCCCTCCTGCGGCACCCATTTATCCTCCTGTTTCACGAAAAGTGCGTCGAAGGAGTAGCCACCGGTGCAGAACAGGTCCCCGCCGCGTTTGAGAAAGGCGACCAAAGCGGCCTTGCCCGCCGCCGGATAGGACGCGCCCATGGGCACGACGAGGAGGTCATAGAGGTCCGCGTTGAACGCCGCCGGGTCGCAGACCTGGTCCGCGTTCAGCCGGGTGGACGGGATGTCCTGCTCCTTGAAGGCCTGCTCGAAGGTTTCGGGCGGCGTGGCGGCACCCACCACGGGCATGGACGGTTCCCAAAAGATGGCCGCGCGGTATTCCGCCTCCTCGGCAAAGGCCGAAGCGGCCGAAAGCAGCAACATCAGGAATCCCAACACACCGGCTTTGCGAATCAGGCACATGGCCAATCCCCTGTCTTTCCATGAATAACGTTGACCGAAGACAGTCTATTAGATTGTGCGGGCACGGGTACAGCCACCGATTTCGTGGCGTGGCGTGGCTGACGATGTCCGGAGGTGACGCGAAATCGGTGGCAGTCCCCCGGCGGAGACCGCAGGGGGACTGGCTCCTGTTTCCGTCAAGAGCCTGTTGTTCAAAGAATCTGCCTGTACCGGAAACAGGTGCCTGTACCCAAGGAACCAAGACCCCCGAAACTTTTCTGCCGTCCCGGGGTATTACATAACACAGCGCGGTCGAACTCAAAATATGGGTATGCAACCGGCTCTTTGGAGCAAAAACCACCACTGCTTGTGGTTCCGCCTTGAA
>CAIUWO010000076.1 GCA_903902895.1 Candidatus Hydrogenedentota bacterium
ACCACGCGACATTGCAAAAGTCCGATTGGCTACGACATTCGATATCCCAAAAGTCCGATTGATTCCGACAGGCGCTTCGCCGCGAGTATGGCCACCGGTGCGGCACCACCCCGCCCTGATGCGCGCCTGGGCTATCGCATTGCAGTGTCGGATTAGGCAGCTCTTCTGTTGTGTGTCATCCAGAATTGGCCAATGCTCTTCACGACGGCCTGGAAATCGCTGAAACTCACCGGTTTCATGATGTAGCCGTTCGCGCCGCAGCGATAGCTCTTCACGATGTTGCCGGGGTCTTGGGAATCGCTGAAGATGACAACGGGGGTGAGCGTCAGTGCGTCTTCCGCGTGGAGTGACCGTATTTGGCCGAGAATGGAGAAGCCGTCCGCACCCGGCAGCGACAAGTCCAGCAGAATCAGCCTGGGGGGATCTGCCCCAGCGCGGGCAGCCCAGTCGCCCCGCGCGAAAAGAAAGTCCAGGGCCGTCGTGCCATCGCAAACGGCGACGACATTGACATCGGGGACCGCGGCTTGCAGCGCCTCCACGATGGAGGCCCGCTCGCTCTCGCCGTCCTCTACCACGAGAACATCCACCGGTTCATCGTTCACCATGAAAGTGTCTCCATCTGACCACATAAATCCTGCCGCGGTTCGCATTCACAAAAGAATTTAAACAGATACACGGAAAGTTTCGGCAAACGAAAAGTAAAGATTTGGTAAAGATTTGAATCGCTGGTTCCCGAAGGGCCATCCGGCACGGGGACACAAGGACGCGGCGGTCGTTGAGAGTGGAAGAAAATGCCGGAACCCGTCGCGGGGTTCCGGCGCGCTGCTTCGCCTGTCGGCAGTCAGGCGGGGTCGGGGATCTCGACCTCGTTGGGGAAGTGCTCCTGCAGGATGCACAGGCACCGCTCGACGGCGGTGTCGTAGGGCAGGTGCGCCGTTTTGCAGAACTCGAAGACAGGTTCCTCGCCCCGGCCGCGCGTCGCGATGCGCTCGACCAGGAAAGTTTCGCAGCCGGGGCTGCCGTCGAAGCGAACCTCGTCCGCAGTGAAGGTGGGGGCGGCCAAGCACCCCTCCAGTTCGGCGCATGCCTCTTGGCAGGCGTCGGCGAATGCACGGAACCTCTCCGCTTCCAGTTTCCTTGGTCTGTACCAGTACCTCGTGAACCCCATCGTGGTGGTCCTCCATGTTTCGCGGGCGGCCATGCGCACGCCCGCAGTGCGGTGAAATCCTCCTCTGACTCCCTCTGGATGAAATATGCGCTCGATGGTTCCCTTGCCGCGGCGCGCTTGTGTGTCGCCGGACACCCGCGTGACCCGGTGGGTCGGGCCGTGGGGCGGCGGCGCGGCGATGGTGGATGGATGTGCGGTTTGTCCGCTCCGAGGGAATCGGGGCGAAAGTGTGCGGCTGCGAAAGTTGACAGGCTGGGAAGACTCTGCTATGATAAACTTGTCAATTTGAAGAGTGCTGGCACGACGGTGCTGGCTTTGTTGCGCGTCTGGATTGCGCGAAATGACCCATAGGGCCGTTTCCGCGAATCAGAAGCAACCCTTCAAGTCTGCAAGGCATCCCCGCGCTTCGCGGGTCATCCTCATTAACGTGAGGGTGTTGGATGGTGGGTCTCACTGAAGACCCCGAGAACAACCTTCAGACAGGCGGTTTGAAACCATGCCAGCGCTGGCATGGTAGACGGAATGTGTTTTTAAGCAGTGAGTGGTGCGTCCGGCCATAGTGTCCGGTTAGCACAGCCCGAGATGCGACGGTGAGTTGCAATGCTCGTGCGTGTGCGCATCACTCAGCCATTCCACTCACCGCCTGCCCGAAGGTTGTTTTTGTTTTCCCGCCCCGCACAAGCCGGAACCCTCCGCTAAGGCACCGGTCTCCATGTCCGCCCGAGATGGTGTTCATCCCGTGGGCTGGGCAGCCGATGTCTGAACCTCGAACATTCGCCGAAAGGAGGTGACACGAAAAGGTCTTCGAGCCCCCGGGTGGGTCCGAAAGCGAAGAGGTTTGCACTCCTTGGTTAGGACTTGGTTTGACCAAGCCACGACTTAGGAGACGTACAATGCGTACGCAATTTGATGATGACGGCAATGTGACCAACTACGAGGTGGGTGCGCTGCCTGTCGAGAGCACGGTGGACGGGGCGCGCGACGTGCCCGCAGTTCATGAGTCGAGCACCCCGCAGTGCGAGGAGACACTGGCCACACCGGAGGCGGCACCCGCCTCGCATATGGGTGATGATGGCCAGAACGATGATCCGGCCGGGGCGGATGCACAGCCCGAACCGACCGTGCCGCAGGACACGATCGACGGCCCGCCGCCGCGCAATCTAGCAGCTGTCGCGCTGCTGGGCGATGACGGTCAGGACGATGATTCCGAGGTGAACGCGCTGGAGGCGGCCATGGACCGCACGGCGCAGCGCCACCGCGAAGAGGATGAGGAAGACGAGCCACCGTTCTTCCCGCTGCGCATGCGGCTCGCGCCGCCGACGCCGTTCCCAGCCGACGCCCTGCCGCCCCGGATGGCGGCGTGGGCGGAGGCCCTCACGCTCCTCACGAACGGCACCTACGCCGTTGCGGCGATGATGCTCACGAGCTTCGTGGGCCTAGCCCTGATGGCGCACGGGGACGTCGAGATGTGGGGGATGCCCAAACCCCTGCAGCTGCTCACGTTCCTCGCGGCGAGAAGTGGCACCGGGAAGACGGCCTCGTACCTGCGCCTCGTCAAACCGGTCGAGGACTTTGTGCGGGCCGTCAGCCAAGGCGCGGGGGCGGTGTCCGGCGGCCTGCACCCGTGGCTCCTCGTGCAGGACCCCACCGCGCAGTCAATCCTAGTGGATCTGCCCGGCGCACGAAACGGCTGCATGGCGCTGTTCCTCGACGAGGGAGCCGTGTTCCTCGGCTCATACTCGCTCGGAAAAGAGCATGCACTGGGAATGATCGGGATCCTGTCCAAGCTTTGGGACGGCTCCACGATCACGGTCAGCCGCAAGACGAGCGGTCGGCATGTCATTGACCGAAAACGCTTCGCAGTGATGGTCGCCTCGCCGCTCGCTCCGTTCATCGGACTGCTCGGCAGTGCCACAGTGCGGCAGCAGGGGGTGCTCTCCAGGGCGCTGTTCGCGGCTCCCGCACGCGATCCGCGACGCCCTGAACTGTCCCCGGCGGAGCGCTCGGCGGTCGAGGATGCGCTGAAGTCGTACGACGACTTCGTGCTCGCAGCACTGAGCCGCGAACCGCTGATGGCACCGGGCACAACCAACTGCCTGCAGCCGCCGCTGCTCAGGTTCACGGAAGACGCCTTCGCCGTGATCACCGCCTTCGACAGAGAGGTGCAGAGCACGCTGGAGACTCTGCCGGAGGAAGACCCGACCCACGACCTTATCAACAAGGCCGCGGAAAACGCCGGGCGCGCTGCCGCCCTGTTCGCCCTCGTGGACGACATGGACGCCCGAGTCATTGACGAAGCGGCGTCGCGGCGCGGCGTCGCACTCGTGAGGTACAGCATGAGCGAGTCGATCCGGGTCGCCGTGCCTGCGGCACCCAGCAAGCATGCGGACCTGGCCGACCGCATCGGCAGATGGATGGCCCGCAAGGGGCTGCGCGTGGCCAGCATGTCCCAACTGCAGAGCGCGAGCCTCGGCCGCAAGCACACCGCCGCCGAGTTCGAGCCGGCCATCAAGCTGCTCCTCGACTCAGGCTGGATCGTGGAGGATGTCGCGCCGCGCCGCGAAGGCAGGCGCGGAGGTCGCGCGAAGCGTGTCTACGCGCTGACCCGTGCCGCGATGCGCGAGCTCCAGTTCCCCGGTGCCTGATGCACCATCACCGCGGGCCGGGGCCGTTCAGGCCCCGGCCCCACAACCAACAAAACAAAAAGAAAAGGTTCAAGACCAATGACCAAGAAGCAAATTCAGATCGAGATGCGGCCGATGGAGATCGTCAAGCGGGGCGAGGCCCGGCAGATCGGCCGGTCGAAGAGCACGTTCAGGATGGTTCAGTATCGCATCGGCCGCTGCGGCGGCGAGCTGTTCCTCATCATCGACGGCACCGAGCCGTCCGGCGGCGGGACGACCACCCGCAAATGGATCCCGCTCGGTCGTCTGCGCCCGCCGTTCGAGCAGTGGGCGCGGGAGGATGCGGTGGTCGCCGCCGATGGTGGTGACGGCCCAGTCGCCCACTTCGGCAAATACTTCAAGCCCGTTCTCCCGGGCAACAGCTCGATGTCTGGAAGAATCGTTGCTGTGCTGCGGAAAGAGCGTGTCCTCGTGGCCGGAAACATGGTCACGATGTTGCTGCCCAATTACCCTACAAGCTTTTCCTTCCGGAAAAGCGTGCGGAACCCGGCCTTCGGCCTGGATGATCTCGTGGCGGCGTGTCTGGCGCTGCCAGCGTCCGTGGAGGTGCTAGACGTGCCGGTCGACCGCGTGTTCAACCCGGAGGATGCGAGCTAGCCAAGGGTCGCGGGGCGCACGGTCTCGCGCATGGCAGGGGCCGATTCGGTGGCACCACCGGGTCGGCCCCTTTTCTGTGCCCTTGCATTGGCTCGCGGAGTTTGCAGACTTTGGGGCGCTTGCACCCATTCTGTTGGGCACCTTGCACTTTCCGCCGCATGCCACCGGCGGAACGTGCCGGATGCTTGCGGTGTTTGTCCATGGGCGCGATTTGCCCCCGGTGGCCCGTCGGGTCGGACCCGGCGGTGGGGGATGCTTTTGGCATTTGCCCGTCCCGCGTGCAGGGCCGCCCCGGCGGTCACACCGGGCCGCGTGCGCGGGGAGCGGACCTCATACGTTCGTCATCGCGTAGACCATGTCGCTGATTGCGCGGCGAAATCCATCGTTTTCGACGAACTGCTTGTAGACCTGTGTGTCGTCCTTGAGCAGCCCCTGCATCACCCGGCCCAGCGCGTGGTCGTGCGCCATGCGGGCCGTGTGCGGCGTGTTCGCCCGCGCGTTCTGGTAGGCGGCGTCGGCGGCCACCTTGGGCGCGATGTCGTCCCGGATGCGCCGGGTCACGCGGTCGGCGTCGTCGAACAGCGTGCCGAAGTGCTCGTTGAATGACTTCAGGATGTTGCTGAGCCTGTCCAGCTCCGGCTCCGGCTTGCCGCCGCCACCCGTTCCGGGCACCGGGTCGATTTCCACGTCCTCGTCGGCCAGCGCGATGTGCATCATCGCCTTCTTCTCGACGCGGTAGCTGTCCATGTCGATGGCTTCGAGAATGCCCGCGATGGGGCCGTCGTCCAGCGGCGCGGGCAGCTTCGGGATGAGCAGGTTGAGCAGGATGGACAGCATCTCCCACTCGCGGTTGGTGTAGGGCATCACCGACGCGAGGAAGTCGTAGGTCCGTGCGAAGGTCTTCGCCTTGCCCTTGAACTCCACCTGCTCGTTCTCGTCCAGCCGGTCGCAGTAGACGGCGGTGCAGGCGTCGAGGATGGGGTCCAGTGTTTCCCGCTCCGCGCCGGTGAGGAACAGCGCCACCACCTGCCGCACGTCGTCCGGCGAGTAGACCTGGGTGGCGTCCAGCGCGGCCTTTAGGTCGTGCAGCTTGTTCGGGTCCGTTTCGTCGCTCAGCAGCGTCGTGCGGTAGTAGTCCTGGAACGCGTAGGTGATGGCCTCGGCGTTGTTCTGGAAGTCCAGCACGAACACGTCGTGCTTCTTCGGGTGCGCGCGGTTCAGCCGGGACAGCGTCTGCACCGCCTTGATGCCCGACAGCGGCTTGTCCACATACATCGTGTGCAGCAGCGGCTCGTCGTAGCCCGTCTGGAACTTGTCGGCGCAGATGAGGAAGCGGTACGGGTCGCCCTGGAAGGTCTCGGCGATGTCGCCGCTGGGGAACCCGTTCAGCGATGTCTCGGTCACCTTGACCCCGCCGTGCTCGTGCTCGCCCGAAAAGGCCACGATGGCGCGGTAGGGGCTCCTCTGTTCCAAGAGGTACGCCTCGAAGGCGTGGAAGTACTGGATGGCCCGCTCGATGCCGCTGCACACCACCATCGCGCGCGCCTCGCCGCCGATCTTGTTGCAGGCCATCACCTGGTGCCGGAAGTGGTCCACCATGATCTCGGCCTTGAGCCGGATGGCGTGGTTGTGGCTCTCCACGTAGCGGCGCAGCTTCTTCTGGGCCTTCTTCGTGTCGAATTCCGGGTCGTCCTCGATCTTCTTCACCAGCTTGTAGTAGCTGTCCACCGGCGTGTAGTACCGCAGCACGTCGAGGATGAAGCCCTCCTGCACCGCCTGCTTCATCGTGTAGCTGTGGAAGGGCCGGTGCTTCACCTTGCCCTCCGCGTCCGGCGGCTGCGCCTCTCCGAACAGCTCCAGGGTCTTGTTTTTCGGCGTGGCCGTGAAGGCGAAGTAGCTCGCGTTCTTGAGCATCTTCCGCGCCGCCATGCGCCGCTCCAACTCGTCGTTCACCACGTCCTCGGGGTCGGGTCCCTCGTCGCCCAGCGCCCGGCTCATTGCCGACGTGGTCTTGCCGCCCTGGCTGGAGTGCGCCTCGTCGATGACGATGGCGAAGGTTCGTCCCGACTCCCGCGCGATCTCGTCCAGGATGAACGGGAACTTCTGCACCGTCGAAACGATGATCTTCCTGCCCTCCTCGATGAACTTGCGCAGGTCGCCCGAGTGCTCCGCGTGGCCCACCGTCGCCCCTACCTGCATGAACTGCTTGATGGTCTTCTGGATCTGGTCGTCCAGAATGCGCCGGTCGGTCACCACGATGACCGAGCTGAAGACCTCCTTGCCGCCGCGCTTCACGCCGATGAGCTGGTGCGCCAGCCACGCGATGGAGTTCGACTTGCCGCTGCCCGCCGAGTGCTGGATGAGGTAGCGCTTGCCCGCGCCGTGCTTGTGCACGTGCGCCAGCGCCT
>CAIUWO010000077.1 GCA_903902895.1 Candidatus Hydrogenedentota bacterium
CCCCTCCCCCAGCATGTCGCGCAGCATGTTGGTGATTTTGAATGCGAACAGGAACATCCCCAATGCCTGGCTCTGCACACAGGCGAACAGGACGATATCCCGTACCAGCCCCGTCACCCGGCTGAGCATGGTGCCGCCGGCGAAAATGGCGATGAAACGGGTGATGTCTTTGCGGTGCTCTGTCATGGTGTTTGCGCGTTTGTATTGCTTTTTATGGGCAGGGAAGCAGGTGTCCGTCTCAAAACGCCGGTAAAGCCCAAAGCCACAAAAAAGAAGAGCAAGACCGCAATGCCTGCCGCCGGGTAGGCCACGATGGGCTGGGGCAATGTGAAGATTCCCACAACCCGTTGCCCCTGCACCATGGCGGGCGCAATTCGCTCGGCCGGGTATTTTATGAGGTTACCGTCCCTTCCCAGGAAAGCGGAAACAGGCGTGAACCTACCAAAACCGTCAAAAACACCCGATATTCCGGTATTTGCGGAATGGACCAGTGGAAGTCCCGTCTCAATGGCGCGGAATCGGGCCAGTTCCAGTTCTTGGAGCATGGCATTGCTCTGGCCGAACCAAGCGAGATTGGTCATGACCGCCAGAAAGTCCGCGCCCTGCTTCTTGAGTTCTTTGGCCAAAGGAGCGAAGAGCACTTCGAAGCAGATGAGGGGTCCCACTTTGTATTCGCCGACTAGAAAGAGCTTCAGTTCGGTTCCAGGGTCAACCCCGCCGAAGGCGATGCCGCGCAGGAAGGGCAGCCATTTCTCAAAGGGGATATACTCCCCGAAGGGGGCCAGATGTACCTTGTCATAGAACCCGGTCATCTCACCTTGCGGCGTGAGTAGGAAGGCCGTGTTATAACTTTTCCGGGCCTTCGGGTCATTTCGTGTGATTCCGGTCAGGAGTGCTGTCCCGGTATCCCTGGTCAATCGGCGGAGTGGTTCCAGCGTCATTGCCTGTGCCAAGTCGCCGGGAACGGCCGCTTCCGGCCAGACCACGAGGTCCATCGGCCCCTCTTTGGCCAGTCCCCGGGTCTGTGCATCCATCATATCCACAGTGAAATCGTTGAAGTCGGCGTCCCACTTTACCTCTTGAGACAGGGACGGCTGAACCAACCCCACCTTGAGGGGCGGCAGTTTTGGGTCGACAGGGCGGGGTACGGCATGGGACAGGCTCCAAGAACCACCACCCAGAATGACCGCCATAACTACCGCCGCCGTGGCGATTCGGGTGAGACGGGTCCGTTCCAGAAGGGTTAGGGCCAGTGCACCACAGGCGGACCGTGAACACGGCCACATACAGGTGGGACAGGGCGGTTCGAGCAACGCCAGGGCGAGGAGGATGTTCACCAGGACGATCAGTATTGAAATTACAGACACGCTGGACCCGGCGGCCCACTGGGCTATCGGAAGACAGGCACCTTGGCTGTAACCCAGGGCGCTCCAGCCGAAACCGCTGAACCAGTGGGCCATCAGCCACTCCATGCCCCACCAAAGCGGCACAATTATCCCCGCCGGGGTCAGCCTGGGGTGGCGCCGTTCCAGCCAGCGCCAGGCAAATCCAACCGCCGCCCAGTGCAGGCCGAGGAAGGCGCAGAGCAGTTGCTGGCCGAGAATGGCCCAACCGCCGGCCCAGAAGATGTTGGCGCAGAGCCATTGCAGGAGGATGGAGTGGAACACCCAGCCTGCGAGGAAGAACCGGAACGCGGCGCCGCGCGGGTTGGCGCGCAGGGCGGTCCAGAACAGCGGCACGAGGGCAACCCAGGCCAGCCAGAACCAATGGAAGCGTGGAAAGGCCCAAGACAGCAGGATGCCGGAAAGGACCGGCAACCCATATTTTTCAAGATTGTTTTTCATGGCGCGTTATCATGCTGAATCCCGG
>CAIUWO010000078.1 GCA_903902895.1 Candidatus Hydrogenedentota bacterium
CGCGCGGGCAAAGCCGTTGAATATGACGGCGCGAACGGCCGCGTGACCAACTGCCCCGAGGCCGAGGCACTGCTGCGCCGGACTTACCGCAAAGGCTGGACGCTCAACGGGTAGGCGGCCCAAGAAAGAAACAGGCCGCGTTACCGTTTAGCCGATTGGCGTGGGCCGCTTCATTCTTCGCTCTTGCTCCTGCTCCTGTTCTTAATCTTGCGCGAAATTAGTGAGAACTATGGAAGCCACACAAGGCTTTTTCCGGAAAAGGTTTCATTAGTCTCGCTATTTCCACGTCCCGAACTGGAGCAAGAGCAGGATTAGGAGCAAGAGCAGGAAGAAAACCATCCGCGCCAGTCGGCTAAAGTGTTACCCGGCGGCTTTCACCCCCGGGCAACGCGAGGGGTTATGTTCCTGCCCAGCGCCTGAACTGGAAGGCCGGCCCGGTTGCGCGGGTCAGGGAACTGCCAGTCGCGCGGCGAGGTCTGGAGGGACCTGGAATCCGGCGGCACGGCAGGCTTCGGCGGTTTTGCGCGCGTTTTCGGGGTCCTGCGTTTCGAGGTAGGCCAGGATGAGCCCGGGATAGGCGCGCTCAATATGCGCGTTCATCCGGAGCGCGGCGGCCAGCGGGGCGATGGCCCCGGCATAGTCTTTCAGTTCGATGCGGACCTGCCCCAGATGGACCTGCATGGCGGGGTCGAGCGGGTCGAGCGTGGCCGCCTTGAGGTGGGCCTGCTCCGCCTCTTTGGGCTGCCGGGCGGCCAGCAGGGCATCCCCCAGCAGGAAGAAGGCCCGGGCGCTTTCGGGCAGCTCTTTGGCCACGGCCTGCCATTCCTCCGCCCGTCGCGCTGCGTTGCCTTGGGCCTGCAGCACGGCGTCCAGCCCCTCGTAGGCTTCCGGGGCGCGCGGGTTGAGCACGATGCCTTCGCGGTAGGCCCGGCGGGCGCCTTCCATGTCCCCCTGCGACTGCAGGAGCCGCGCCTCTCCGCATTTCGCCCTGTCATTGCTCGGGTCAAACGCGAGGGCCGCGCGGAACGCGGCCAGCGCCTCTTCTGGACGCTTGGCCTGGGCCTGGGCGAGGCCCAGTTGCAGGCAGGTCTCGGCGTCATCGGGATAGAGACTCAGGACGGCGCGAAACTCCCGGACTGCCTCATCCACACGGCCGGACCCGGCGAGGGCGGTGCCCAGCGCGCGGCGGGTGTCGCGGCGGTAAGGGTAGTACTGCACTAGCTTTTGTGCCTCGTCCAGCGCCGGGGCGGTGTCGTTCAGCAGCAGCAGCGCCTCGACGCGCCGCAGGCGCAGATAGTAGTCGTCGGGGCTTTTCTCCAGGGCCACCCGGTAGCTCTCGGCGTTGGTGCGCATCCAGTCGGGGCCGGCCTCGCGGTCCAGGGCCAGCATGCGGTCCATCATTTCGGGCGGCGCTTTCCATTTCCACGCGGTTGCCGCGTTCAGGATGGTGCGCATGTGCTCCTTGACGACCCCCGGGGTGAGCGCCAGCCGTTCGCGGCATGCGTCGAGCGGGGGCGGCGCGCCGGCCGTCCGCATTTCGGGCATACGCCGGGCCAGCAGGGGCTGCATCTGTTCGAAGACGCTCTGGGCCAGCGCGTAATTGCCCTCGAAGGTCAGGTGGCAGTTGTCGATGAAAAACTCCTGGCCGGGGATTTGCCGGGGGCTTTCTTGGGCAAGGTCCTGCGCGGCGCGCGCGAGCCGAACCGTGTCCTGGCTGTGCCTCGCCGCGGTCTGTTCTATGGCGGCGTTCACGGCCGGCAGAATGCGGGAATGGAACGCGTCCCGTTCATAGGCCTGCCTGAAATGGTCGCGGGCCTGGTCATATTCCTCGAGGGCGAAGCGGCACTGACCCAGACGGTAGTGCAGTTCCGCATGGGCGCCGTCGATTGCCAAAGCGCGGTCATAGGCCTCGGTGGCGGCGGCCCAGTTCTTCTCGGCCTGCCGCGCGACGCCGGCCTGAAAGGCCTGGTCCCACCGCGCGAGTTCGTCTTGGGACAGGCCGGGCCGGTGCATGGAGGTGTGGGGCCACCAGTCCTTCTGGTTGGCGCCCACCGTGCACAGCACCAGCCCGGCGCCGCAGCGCTCCGCCGTGCCGCAGATGTCCTCGAGATTGGCCGCGAAGTGGTCGGTGACCACCTTGAGCCGGGGGTCCTCCAGGGCAAAACACTGCTCCACCGCCTTGAGCGTGGAGCGCCAGGGTTTCCTGCTGTTTCCGGTGGCCATTTGAAGCAGGCGCAGGTCGGTGAGCGCGATCCGGGCGCGAATATAGGGCAGGCTCCATTGGGTGCGCTCGCCCCTGGCGTTGACCGCCCCGAAGGGGCCGTTGACCTCGTTGTTGCCCATGTAGACAACGAAGATATCGGGGTCCACTTTCGCGCATTCGCGGGCGGCGGGCAGCATGACATGGGAGTTCACGCCGGGGTGCGCGGCCGAATACACCTCGAAGCGCACGCCGGGATAGGCATCGCGCAGCATGAGGTCGAGAATGCGCCAGAAACTGTAGGCCGGGTCGGGCCAGCCCTGGGCCGCCGAAGAGCCGAGAATGAACACGCGGCAGGTGCGTTCCGGCTTGACGTCCGGCACCTGCCACTCCGAGCCTTCCCAGATGTGGTCAATGGGCAGGGAGAAGAACTGCTGATAGAAGGCCTTGTTGGTGACGGAGAATCCGACCCCGTCGAAACTGCGGTGCAGGAAGAAGTGCGTGCTGTAGCCAAAGGCCGCGGCCCGCAGGCCAAGTTCCGCCAGCCCCAGCACGGCCAGCGGCACCAGTACAAAAGACACGAAATACAGCGGTATCCGGCGCGGCCAGCCGCCCCGTCGGACTCCCTTGCTTTGATTCGCAGTGTTTTTCGGTTCAGGCATGCTCGTTTGACACCTTGCGGTTTTCCGGCGGGAAAGGCCCTTGTCCAAGACTCTATAGGAAGCCGGCGCGAGCGCGCAAGCGCGGGCGATGACCGGATGTTTGCGCTTCTGCGGGGCTTCATGATAATATTGGCCTTGGCCCCTTTGGAGAGGTGACCGAGTGGCCGAAGGTGGCGCCCTGCTAAGGCGTTGTACCCCAAAAGGGTACCGTGGGTTCAAATCCCACCCTCTCCGCCATTCATTTTCCCTCCTTCTTCCGCATCCACCCTTTTCACCCCCTCTAACAGGAGATTACCGCCCAAATTTGTTGCGTTTAGCAAGGTGGGGGATTACAATCGCGCCGCTGTTTGGACTCTCGGTCATGCAGGCGGGAGTCAGCGATTACAGATACAGGGGTTGTGCAGTGGGTAAGTGGGTAGAGGCAGTTGCCAAGCTTATGGACGAGTTCCCGCGCGGCGTCATCGGGTTGTTGTACCTGGTGGTGGTTGCGGCGGTTTCGCTTGTGGTGTTTGTGGCGGCTTACGCCCACTGGGAGTGGCGGGAGGCGGTCGAAAACGGCGAGGACAACAGGGGCTAACCGGTTTGGGGGTAACTCTGCCGGTTTTCCGCTTCGCGCAGTTCCTTCTTGCGCTTCACCAGCGCGTGCAGCACCGAAATCCGCATTTTTGGACCGCCCGATTTGCCGGTGCGCGCGTCCTGCACCATGACATCGAGAAAGACGCTGCGACGGCGGTAATAGCAGACCCAGACGGGGTGGTGGTAGGGCAGAATCTCCTCGATGCCGTCCACGATGGGTTTGTTCATCAGTCCGCGCTGTGTCAGGACGTACTGCATCATCCCCTTGCGGGCAAAGGCGGCCACGCGCGTCTCGTCGATGACGGGGGGGAAGACGTCGCCGTCCAGTTCGCGCTCAGCCAGTTCGTGGTGGCACTCGAGCATGGAGAATTCACCGTTGATGCCCTCGACGGCGGTCCACACGCTATGCTCAGTTTTGGCGCATGCGGCGTGCACGCGCACGGCGAAGGCGGGCATCCACAGTCGTTCGATGAAGGGCAGGGCCCGGGTGGCAGGGTCTCCGCCGACGGCGGTCGCAACCCGCGTCTGCCCCGCGAGGAGTCCGAAAAGGTTGCCTATCCGGGGCCGGCGAAAGAACCGCGCCGCGGCCTCGGCGCCGACATGGGCGGGCAGGCACAGGGAGGTCAATCGCGCCCCTTGTTGCGCGTCAGCAGCCTGCGCCCGTAGAAGATCGCGATGAAGCCGATCGCAAGCAGCACGGTGGCGCACACGACGTTGACAACGGCGGCGCGCGTGTTGGTCTGCGCGGCGAAATAGGTGCCGGCCATGACCGGAATCCCCACGGCGACGATGAAAAGCCCGAGCGCGATATAGGTCTCGCCGTCGCGCTTCTCCATGCGGATGTTGACGTTTTTGTGGGAATCAGACTCTTTGGGTGAATCGCTTATCAGCATGTCCGCAGATCCTATCTGAAGTAGAAGTAGACCAGCACGTGGGGGGTCATGGAGATTACGGTCCACAGCCGCAGGTCGGTCCAGATGGACTTGTAGGGCCGGC
>CAIUWO010000079.1 GCA_903902895.1 Candidatus Hydrogenedentota bacterium
CCATGAAAAGGGCATCCAGACCATCCTGTGGTTCGAACCCGAACGCGTCACGCCCGGCACCTGGCTCTACGACACCCATCCGGAGTGGCTCCTGGGAAAAGACGGCGAGCAGAAGTTGCTCAACCTCGGCAATCCCGAGGCGTTGAAGTGGTTGATAGATCACACCGACAAACTCATGACGGATCAGGGCATCGACCTGTACCGGCAGGACTTCAACATGGACCCGCTCGACTACTGGCGCGCAAATGACGCGCCCGACCGCCAGGGCATCACCGAGATTCGCCACATCACCGGCTATCTTGCCTTCTGGGACGAACTGCTGCGCCGCCGTCCGGGCCTGCGCATCGACACCTGCGCCAGCGGCGGACGCCGCAACGATCTCGAAACGATCCGCCGCTCCGTGCCGCTCTGGCGCAGCGATTACATCATGGAACCCATCGGCACGCAGGGCTGTACCTACGGCATCTCCCCGTGGATTCCCTTCCACGGCACCGGCGTGAAGGAACCGGACGCCTATCTTTTCCGCAGCATGATGACGCCCTACCCGAACTGCCTGTGGGATGCGCGCCGCACCGACTTGAATTACGACGAACTGCGCAGGCTGGTATCGCAGTGGAAACTGGTTGCGCCCAACTACGCCGGAGACTTCTACCCGCTCACCCCCTACAGCCTCGAAAAGAAGGACTGGATCGCCTGGCAGTTTGACCGCCCAGAGATCGGCGAGGGCATGGTGCAGGTGTTCCGCCGTGCGGACAGCGTCTACCGTGCCGTTGACCTCGTTCTGCGCGGTCTCGACCGCGACGCCCGCTATACCGTCACCGACCTGGACGCGCCCGACAAACCGCGCGAGATAACCGGTGCGGACCTGCTGGAGAACGGACTTCCTGTGGAGATTAAAACGCATCCGGGCTCGTTGCTTGTCACCTACAAACGAGTCGAAAAATAGTCTTGGCCGTCCGTTCGAAGAAACCTTCCCGTCATTGCGAGGAGGCCAACAGCCCACGAAGCAATCTCTTGAAACGATGTCTTGCCCCTGGTCTTTGGTTGGCAAGAGATTGCTTCGCTTCGCTCGCAATGACGAAGATCTCAGTCATTGCGAGGAGGGCTTCAGCCCGACGCGGCAATCTCTTGTTCTTGCAGGGCCAAGTCTGCAAGTCGGTCGCCCGGCGGCCCTGTGCTTCGCTTCGCTCGCAAAGACAGTCTATGATAGGCGGGACACCACCGCTCCTATTCGAAAGAACAGCCGGGAGAATTCGTTATGCGCAACAAATTTATGCACTGGGGTTGCCCGAAAACGTTCATGCTGTTGCTGTGCAGCCTTGCAGCCGTGTCCGCCTTCGGCCAGCCACGCCCCACAACCAATCTTGACGGTCCCTGGGCCTTTCGCATGGACCCTGAAAACGTCGGCGAGACCGAGCAATGGTTCAGCGCTCCCGCTCCCTTCACAGATACCATCCAGGTTCCGGGCGCATGGGAAGCGCAGGGATTCGGTGCCGAGACCGACAAACTGCACCATCACTTCATCGGCAAGGGTTGGTACAAGCGCCAGGTTGATGTGCCTGCCGACTGGACCGGCCGCCGGGTTTTTCTTTGCATCGGAGGCGTGCACCGCTATGCCTCTGTCTGGGTGAACGGCAAGTTCCTTGGCGAGCACATCGGCTGCCTGTCGCCCTTCGAGTTCGACATCACCGACTGCGCCGCCCCGGGCACAACGGCCCTAATCGCTGTCCGTGTCGATTCAGAACAGCGCTGGGACACCGACACCATGATAGGCGCGTGGGACATCATTGACTACATGGACACCTACTGGGGCGGTGTCTGGGGGCACGTCAAGCTCGAGGCGCGCAACGCCGCCTGGCTGGAGGACCTCTTTGTTGAGCCTGCCGTGGCACCCGCGCGTTGCCGCGTGTCGGCGTCCGTCAAGGGCACAGCGCCCGAAGGCGCCGCACTGCGCCTCGACATCCTCGACAAGGATAAGAACGTCGTCGCCCACGGGGATGCCCCGCCGGAAGCGCCCTTGGGCGCCATACAGATGGAAGTTGCCGGCGCGCAACTGTGGACCCCGGACACGCCGCACCTTTACACAGCCCGCCTCTCGCTGGTAAAGGGCCGCGACGTGATCGACAGCACCGAAACGCGCTTCGGTTTCCGCCAGATCACCATTGACGGAACACGCATCCTGCTCAACGGCCAGCCCTTCTTCCTGCGCGGCTACGGCGACGACGCCATTTACCCGAAAACGATGGCCGCCCCCTCGGACGAACCGTACTACCGCAACAAGATCAGCATGGCGAAGGCGTACGGGTTCAACCATGTCCGCCACCACAGCCATTTCCTGCCGCCCGAGTATTACGACGTGTGCGACGAGTTGGGCGTGCTCGTGTCACCCGAGCTCCCGATCGGCTACCTGACCTTCTACAACAAGGCCAAAGGTCCCGCACTCGAACTCTACAAGACCGAATGGGCCGCCGCGATTCGCCGCTTCCGCAACCATCCCTCCATCTTCGACTGGTGCATGGGCAACGAGATGTACGACGCGATCCCCATCGCGCCCGATCTCTACCGCATCGCCAAGGAGCTGGACACCACGCGTCCCGTTGTGGATTCCGATGGACTGCCCCAGACGGGCTTCACAGAGGGAACGCGAGACCGCGACACGCTCGACCTCTACTTCACCCAGTTCGATGTCTTCAATAATCCGCTCGACATTCCGGATCTTTACCGCTGCCCGGCGCCGAAGAAACCCGTCGTCTCGCACGAGACCGGTAACTATGTCACCTTCCCATTGCTTGATCAGATAGCTCTCTTCAAGGACAACTTCAAGCCGTTCTGGCTGGTCGAGGCGCGCGACAAGGTCCAGCGCATGGGCTGTATCGACGAAGTGCCGCTCTGGGCGGAGAACACCGGAAAGCTATATACGTTGCTGCGCAAGACGGACATTGAGGCCATCCGAAAGAGTCCCCTGTTGTCCGGTTACCACTGGTGGCTCTTCCAGGACTATTGGACCACCTCAAAC
>CAIUWO010000080.1 GCA_903902895.1 Candidatus Hydrogenedentota bacterium
GCAAGAGGAACAAAAGTCCGGGGCTGTCGGCAAAGGCACAATAGAAGCGCCAGCCCACCAAGCACCATGGTGGGCGTTCCAAAATGATCTGGTCGCACCACAAGCGACAATACGGTCTCGGACATCCGGTCGCCCGAGTAGAACTGCTCGGCCTTCAAAAGCCACGTGATGACAGTCTTTTCGTTCCCGATCAATCCCGGAAAGAACGCGTAAAGGCCGGCAACAGAGGAAAAGCCAATGACGCCGATGCATGCCGTCTTGCGCGCGATGGAGCCTTTTTCAAACAACACGGTCAGCACGGGAAGAAGGATGAGCACGATTCCGGTCGGTTTGAAAACGCACGCAGCTCCGGCCGCGAGGGATGCCAAAACAAGGAACGAGATGAAACGATATCGCCTCCAAAGATAAAGCGCCACCAGGACCAGGGTTACGCAGAAAGTTATGGGAATATCGTTGTTGAGTCGGTGCGTATGGATCACAATGGCGGGAAGAAATGCGAAAACCGCCGTGCCAAAAAGCGCGGCCATGGGTTTTTCCGTCAAATACAGGAACGCGGACAGGAGCAATAGGGACAAAACCGAGAACGCAAGAACAAAATAGCGTCCTGAAATGAGGAATATGGGCGGGTCAACAATTTCGCAGCGAGGTTCCTGTTCTGCGACAGGGTATTTGTCTCTGAAGTAGGCAACCTCCGGGTATATTTTAATCTTCGCCCGGAAGTCATTGAGGGTGTAGGTTGACCGGTGATAAGCCCAGATTGGCAAATTTGTCAGGTTCATCAGACCCGTTCCGTAGTAATATATGTGCGGATCAAAGGTCTGGTCACGAAACATGTTCATGGCATGTCTTACAACATGGACTTCATCGCAGTGATTCATGTAGGGATAGTTTCGGTAAAGGCCGTCAAATCTGAACCAAACACCTGCGCCCAGCACAACTGCCAGGACCAACCAATAGGCAATTTTTCGTTCCTTGCCTGTGACCTCGGGTGGGGGCGGCGCTCCGTTCTTGTCCGGAGTCTTATTGCATACATGTTCACATGTTTCTTTTGTGAGCTCTTGCTTCATGCCCGCCCTTTCTGCCGCTGGGTGCCGTTTGCCGCGCGTTTCGGTCTGCCCGCTGAAGCCATCGGAAAAATACAAGGCCCCACTTCTTTCCAGGATTCTTGGCCACATCAGGGGCGGCATTATATCATCTTGGAGTCAAGAAACGCCTGCCTTCGAATCAGTTCTCGGGGATCCGGGGCGGGACGCGGGCAAGAGCCTGCAGATGGTCCGCTGCACCCATTCGCCACAGGTCCAAGGCTTGGCTGACTTTACATGCCTTTCAACCGGGGCGTTGTCCGCCCCCCGTCCAACACAAGGCTTCGCCCAATGTCCGGAGATGGCGGAAGCCCCCCCGCCATCTGACAGCTTCCGACGGTCTATCCCTGGCGCGCGCCGTGGAACTTCGGCCGTTCTTCTCAGAAAGAGAGTCTCATGGAGCAACGGCGTTCATTCCATGCATCTTCAGAGCCAGTCTGCGCGTGTCCGCACTGGTTCCCGCGCGTGCCGGACAGAAACTCATGGTGGACGTAACGACCACGGTCTGGCCGGCTTTGGGCGCATCCACCGTAACCGTGAACGGGGTGCGATCGGTAAATCGGTGCGCAATCACCATGCCGGCGGCTTCGCACCGCACTTCGATATCTGCGGGATGACCCACATCCACATTGGGCGGCGGCGACAGAGAAAAGGAGCAGAGGCGCAGGTCGCGGGTGAACGTAAACCGGGCCCGGCGAGCCATCCAGACGCCGGACTTTTCAGGGTTATAGAAGCCCTTCTGGGTGGTGATTACGCCATCGAACAGCGCCTTTTGCGTGAAGTTCCGGTCGTCAGGAATCAGCCTGTAATACGCTTCCGGACACAGCAGTGGCTGGCCGTTGAGAAAGAGGTCAACGGTCAAACGGGCATCATGGGGAATGCCCGCGCGCCGCACATTCAGCGTGTGCTGAAAGGTCGTTTTCACATTGACAGGCAGATACTCCGCATTCAGGTCTTCAAACAGGATTGTCCCGCCGCGTTGCCAGTAATAGCCAAACATGACCGGTGTGCGTTCGGTGTCACAGGCAGGGAAAGGCGTGACTCCCCGGTTGGTCACGGCAACCGGCACGCTGTATACCACCTTGGGTGGGCGCAGATAGTTGCTTAACCAGCCGTCGATGACACGCATGTAGGTGGGGTTCTCCGGATAGTCCAGGGAAATGCAACCCGCCTGCCGCAGAATTTCCGCCCGGGGCGCAGGGACTATTGCAGGGACGAACGCTTCCTGTTTTGCGGGGTGCCAGGGGAGGTAGCGCGACGGCGCCCCGCCCTCGTTTGCTGCAAAGGCCCAATATTCAGCCGCATGGGTGGCTTGAGATATGAGGAGGGTGGCCTTGGCCGGGTCGGTGTAGGATGTGCGGATGCCGGTTTCGTCCAGCAGGAATCCTCGGGGGAATTTTTTCGCTGGGTCGCGGGAGAGCTGTTTGTCCTCAACAATGAACCGCCCTTGCCCGTTTTCAGCCAACGCTCCGCAGAGGTGGGTCTGAAAGGCGCTGCGTTCACGCAACGCCGACAGGTCCGATGCGGACCCCACGACGGACCACGCCAGCCCCCCCGCCAGCAGCGGCCTCGACAACACGCGCATAATCGGCACGGCGCAGTGCGCATCAAAGAAGGGCGTTCCCACGATGGCGTACATCGGCATCATGCAATGCCAGTAGTACAAATGGATAAACCCTTCATTTATGGGAACATAAGCGGCTATCAGCGTTGCATAGCCCAAAACACACAGGGCGGAAAAGAAGCAGGCGCCCCGATGGGCGGTGTGAAACAGGCCCATCGAACCCAACAGTGCGGCACCGGCAAGTGCGCCGGCATGCGCAAAGACAAAATACAGGGCAAAAGCACGACCATTACCGCGCAACATTTCGAGACCGATGCGGCCCATTTTTTCGCGCTCGTATTCGTTCATGCCCGCCCGGTGCCATGCGTAAAACACCATCAGCCCGACGACTGTGACAGCCAGTGCAGGCAGCAGGCGTTTTCGCCGGTCACTGATAAAGAAGGCATAACCGCCCAAGGCCAGCGACAGCGGCAAACCGAACAGATGGGAGGACGCTGTAATCACGGCAAACACCACCGCGCCCAGCGCCACCAGAACGCGCCCGGAAAGGCTCCGCGTCGGATACTGCAACACCGCCAGCATGCACAGAGCCCAGGGTATGATATGCATCCCGTCGGCTATGATGTAAAAATTATTGTGTGCCAGGTGGATGAGAATGACCAGCACCAGCAGCGTGGCCAGGTCGCGGCGGCGGAAACCGTAGTAGAGCAGCAGGGCCATCAGATAGTGATAGAGGCAGAAGCCCAGCGAATACGCCAGCGCCACCCCTTTCAGTGGCAGACCTATTTTCATGGCCAGCCAAGGCAGAATCTGTGGCGGCAACTGGATAAACGCGCGCCCGTGTTCAACAAACAGGGCGTCCTGCGCAAGCAGTTTCCAGGCCAACAGCTTGACGGTGTCCAATATCATGCGGTCCTGGTAGAACACGGCGCAGTTAATCGCATAGAGCAGAAAGAAGAGGTGCAGGGCGGTGGGGGTCAAGAGAAAGGGTTGATGCCAGGCCGCAGGAAAAAAACGCCCACCCGTCTCAGGTTCTGCTGGACAGGAAGTTCCGGAAGTTGACATCACAAATCTCCGTCTTTGGGCATTTGCAGCGCGGTTGCCTGTGTTCTAGCTAGCACTGTCCATTCGTTCACAACGCAGATTGGTTATCTCAAAAGTGACCATCCGCGCGTCACGGATTTTAACCACTTCAAAGGCGAGGAAGCGCCCCTCCGGGGATGTCACGAACTCGGCCGACAGGTCATGCCAGTCACCGCTCAATTCAAACTCCAGGTCGCACAGCGTGCGGTTTTCCTGTTCGGCAACATGCAGCACGAGACGTGCGCCTTCGTGACCCTCAAGCCCCCTGACCCGTATGGAAATCCGGTGCCGGGCCGCGGGGGCGCATGCAAGAAACTGCCCCGCGACTTTGGACCCATCCCCGCGCCGCAGCATGTTGAATGAAATCCCGCCCCAAGGCGACCCGTCGGTCGTAACTGAGAGCGTCGGCGCCCCTCGGGCGGGGTTCTTTCCGGAGCGCGCCGGTTCGACACGATAGGAGCCTGAGGCATGCAGCACGGAAGGCTGCTCGTCCCCGTCATACCGGGAGAGCAGATCGCTCTTGGTTCTGTTGGCGGCCCTCTTCACGGTCTTCCAGATTCCGTGCTGGCGAATGTCGCTCAGGACTGAGTTCAGACCGTCCATCCCGGAACGGAACGTCAAGCGCCTTGAGTGCTGTTTCTCCACCCTCCGTTTCAGCTTGAGGTAATCCAGCACCAGGTTCTCGGAGAGCAGTCTGAGGTCTGCAATGGCGTTGTGAGGGGTATAGATTGGCCCGCCCGAAGCCTGGCTGATCTCGTGCAGGGGCACCATGCCCCGGCAGCACGCAAGGACCGTGGCGGGGTCCACCGATGCGCACGCGGCAATAACACAGACGGTCTCCCTGAACAGGGGCTTGCTGAATGTGACCCGCGGTTTGAACCCATGCGCCGTGTTGTACCGGTGCTGGTCCGGCGGGGCGGACAACGGATGAATGGCGGTATGGTCGGAACTGGTAATCCTTTTGTTTCCAAAAAGGGCGAAGCGGTTGATTCCGTTGGCCTGAAGAATCTTTGCCAGCATTGCGCTTGTGGGGTGGGTCCGGTGCGCACGCCAGTCAGACCAGTAGAATTTCAGGCCAAGGGTGCGCAGGTGTTCGTCCGCGTCAAACCATGGGTAGGCCACATAGACAAAATCCCGCGCGGCCCAAACCGCCGAGGCAATCACCCTGCCAATCGCCTCCTCACTGTCAAGATGCTCGATCACGTGGTTTGCAATAACAAAGCGAACGCAGGATTGCGGGACTTCCAGGTTGGTCAGATCGCCGCACACGCAGTCAAAACCCTGTTCCTGCGCTTTGCGCACCTTTGCGGGGTCAAAATCAACGCCCAGCCCCCGGTGCCCGCCCAAGTGGCGCACACCGAACTTGAGCGAATTGC
>CAIUWO010000081.1 GCA_903902895.1 Candidatus Hydrogenedentota bacterium
GATGCGCGGCGTCCATGGGGTTGAGGGAGGACCAATGCCGTGTGTTACACTGCGCGTGGTGCTTTTTCCCGGGGGTAACACGACGTGTCTTTTGCCTCGCCGAGAACGCGGTCTGAAATAACGGTCCTGTCCCTGTTGGGTGTGGCTTTGGTGGGTTATCTTGACGATTGGACGGGATACGAGATTTCGGTTTCCGTTTTCTATCTCCTTCCCGTGCTGGCGGCTGCCTGGTATGCGGGATGGTGGTCCGGCGTTGTTGTGTCCATTTTCTCAGGGTTCGTCTGGTACTGGGTTGAGGTGTATTCGGGCCATGAGTTTCAACATGCGGCCATTCCCGTCTGGAACGCGTTCGTGCGCCTCGCGTTCTTCCTCACCAACAGCTTTTTTGCGGCGCAACTCCGCACTCATCTGGAGCTGGAGCGGCGGCTGGCGCGGCAGGACACCCTTACGGGACTGATGAACAGCCGCGCGTTTTTTGAGGAGGCGGCGCGCTATTTCGCCCTCTTGCGGCGCAAGGCCCAGCCCGTCACGCTGGTCTACATCGACCTGGACGACTTCAAACTGGTGAACGACACTCGGGGTCACAGTGAGGGGGACAAAGTGCTGTGTGTCGTTGCGGAGACGCTGACGCGGGCAACGCGCAAGTATGACCTTGCGGCCCGGCTGGGTGGGGATGAGTTTTGCGTGATGCTTCCCGATTCGGACCACGGGGAGGCCGAGGGGTTTATCGCCAAGACCCGCGAGATGCTGGAAAAAGAGGTGATGCTGTGGAGTTGGCCCGTGTCCTTCAGCATTGGCGCGGTCACGTTCCTAACGCTTCCGAAAACGGTGGACGAGGCGTTGGGCGCGGCCGACGCGCTTATGTACAAAGTGAAGCATTCGGGCAAGAACGGCGTGCTGCACGAACTCTGGCCGCCGGAGCAGGTCGGGGAAACCGCCTGAGGAAAAGGAGCGACCATGCCGCCGCTGCCCGTCATCGCCGATGTGTTCCTTGCCGCGCTGGGGCTGATGCTGGGCTTGGCGCACGGCAGGGTGCTTTTCCGGCGCGGCGTGCGCCTGTCCTCCACGGACCTTCCCAAACGGGCGCGGCTGCTGGTGGGTGTCGGGGCGGGCTTCGGCGCGCTCAACATGATTTATCTGCCTGTCAAGCACTATCCAGCGGCCGCATGGTTCATCCCGGTGGTCTTGGATTATTACGGCGTTGTGGTCGCGTGGGTCGTCGATCTTCTGGTCATGGCATTCCTCTTCGGCGCGGCCGTCGCCGTGGCGGTCCTTGAGCACCACCCGCTGCGCCGGGCGCTTCCCTTGGTGGCCGTCGTGTTTCTCGGCGCGGCGATGCAAACCTATCACACCTTCGTGGTTTCCACGCATCCCGAACTGCGTGACGCGCGCTTCAGCACGGATGGGACCATCCTGCAAACCAGTGGAGCCTCCTGCGCGGCCGCCGCCTGCGCGAACATCGCCACCGCGCTGGGTGTGCCCAAGAGCGAGAAGGAGATGGCGGCGCTGCTGGGGACCACCGTTGACGGCACCTCAAACGCCGAGGTTGTCCGCGGCATGGAGGGGCTTGGGTTTCGCTGTGTCAAAAGGTATATACGCGACCGGGACGCCTCCCGGCTGCAGGCCCCCGCCATGCTGGTCGTGGACCTTGTGGGGCAGGTGGACGGGCATGCCGTGGCATACATGGGTCAAAAAGGCGGAAAAGCGGAGATTTGGGACCCCACCGGCGGGAAACGTTGGCTCAACGCGGAGGAGTTGCGCGGGCTGTGGCGGGGCCGGGCGATAGAGGTGCGGCGGTAGACTATTGCCCGGCGCGTTTATCCGGCGGGGGGCACACTGGTACACTGTGGGGAACAACACGCGGGGTTCGGCCCCGTGAGGAGTCTTGCATGCCCATCAACAAACGTTCCGGAAAACCCGGACCTTCCCGTTCTTCCGCCAAACCGGCGGCGTCTTCCGGTGCGGCGCGGCCTCCGCAAAAACGCTCCAAGCCTTCCGGAAACCCCGGTCCCGGCCGCCCTGCGGCGCGGCGGACCCGAAGCGACGGCCCGGCGGCTTCGGCATTGGACCGTCCTGAAAAGCGGACCGGTTCCGGCAGTGCGTCCAAGCCGTCATCGGCACGCCCCGCCCGGCCTTCCGGTCCCGGGCGTCCTGATGACAGGCGGCCGCGCGGCTCCGGTGCGGCGGCTCCGTCGTCCGGGCGGCCCGGAAAAAGGGTCAGGGACGCGGCCGCGGGCAAGCCCGTGGCGGTACGGCCTGCCGGAGCCTCATCGGCACCGAAGGCCGCCAGGGATGGCGGTGTTTCCGGCCGGTCCCGGAGTGGCGGCACGTCGGCGCCTGCGCGGCCAGAAAGACGGACGCGGGACAACGCAGCCTCCAATCCGCCTGCGGCACTTCCCGCCGGCGCGCCCGTTCCGGCCAAACCAGCCGCCAAGCGCTCCCAGGCGGGACCGCGTCCCGCGGGCAGGCGCGCCCTGGGCACGGTCCGGCCGAGCAACATCATCCACACCAAGTGGAAGGACAGCCGGGCGTTCATGATTGCCGCCTCCCCGCTCTACAAGGGTTTCTTTCGCGAGGAGACGCTGGAGAAGGCCACCGAACTGTTGCTGGTCGAGCGCGACCCGCTGATTCAGCCGGCGGCGAAGCGGATGCTGGGGGAGACCCCCGTCGGCGCGCTGCACTTTGATCTGGTGTGGGAAAACGCGAACCGGTTCCTCTACACGGTGGAGGCGTCCAACCGGCTTGGCAGCCGGGCCACCCTGGGCTGGATGGTGGCGCGGAACCACCAGGAGTTTGGCGCGGTGCTCCGCGCGGGCTACGATGGGCTTTGCCAGTTGAACAAGGCAGCCCCGGCCCTGGCGTCGGAACCGCTCGGCCTGGGGTTCATCTATCTGCCCGACCGCTACCGCCGCACGGAAATGGGCCGCGAACTGCCGGTCTACTTCTTCCGCTGGCCGGCGCGGGAGGCCGCGCCGCTGTGCGTGGCCAACCCGGACCAGCTTGCGCTGGCGGCCGCGCCGCGGCCCCGGCTCATGGGCAAGGTGGAGACCGAGCGGATACGCTTCGGCCTGACCGAGCTGATCGCGCGCGGATTCCGCGAGGACAAAGGCGTGGGGCTCAATCTGCCCGCGCTGACCCCCGACGATTTTCTGGGATGGCGCAGCGAGGGCGGCGTGGCGAGTGTGAACCTCGTGTTCTGCCGCGCGCGCGAACTGCGCAGCTCGCCCGGCCGCTACCTGCAGCGGCTCCTGTCCATGACCTGGCCCGCGCCGGGCGGCGCGTTTTCCGTGGTGCCCGAGGATCCGGCCAGGTTCTTTGCGGCCGTGTGCGCGGCCGTGGGCGACGAGACTGCCCGGATGTGGGTGGCCGAGTGCTGCGGCCTCTTTGCCGGGCGCGCATCGCGCGCGGAAAAGGGACCGGGAGCAAGGTACGTGGAGGCGCTTCGGGAACTGGTGACCGCGCCCCCTGAACAGAAGGAATCGTGAAATGCAGCGAGTTGTGCTTGCCGCGGTCGTGACCCTTGCGGCATGGTGCGCCGTCGCGGAGGACGGCGTGAACCTCTTCGTTTCAAACTCGGGCAACGATGCATGGTCGGGCCGCGCGGCGGAGCCGAACGCGGAGAAGACCGACGGGCCCGTGGCCACGCTGGCCAGGGCGCGCGACCTGCTGCGGGCGGCGGGTGCGGCGGCGCGGGGCGTCTATGTGCGCGGGGGTGTTTACGTCCTCCGCGAAGCGCTGGCGCTGGGCAAAGAGGATTCGGGCGCGCCGGACCGCGTGATCACATGGCAGGCCTACCCGGGCGAGACGGTGCGCCTGACCGGCGGCGCGGCGGTGACCGGGTTCGCAACCCACAGCGGCGAGGTGCTCAAGGCCGACGTGTCGGCGTTGAACGTGCCCGCGGGCAGGGAAAGGCAGTTCTTCTTCAACGGTGAACGGCAAACCCTGGCGCGCTGGCCCAACAAAGACGCGGCCGACATGCCCGGCGGCAAGTGGGCCTTTGTGGCGTCGTCGGTGGGCGCGGAGAAAAGCAAGAGTTTTCACTATGCGGGCGACCGGCCCGGACAATGGAAGAACCTGAAGGACGCCGAGATATCGATCTGG
This sequence comes from Candidatus Hydrogenedentota bacterium, assembly GCA_903902895.1. Taxonomy (GTDB): domain Bacteria; phylum Hydrogenedentota; class Hydrogenedentia; order Hydrogenedentales; family CAITNO01; genus CAITNO01. Next base: position 4,102 of record CAIUWO010000081.1, read on the forward strand.
CCGAACTACAACTGGTGGCAGACGATTGCGCCGGTGGCGGCGATTGACGCGGCGGACAAAAAAGTGACGCTCTCGGCCGACCTGCCCTACACCATCGAGCCGGGCCGCCGTTATTTTTTCCAGAACCTGCTGGAGGAGCTGGACGCGCCGGGCGAATGGTACCTGGACGCGGCGTCGCACACGCTTTATTTCTGGCCGCCCGCGCCGGTGGAGGGTGTCGAGGCGGTGCTACCCGTGGCCGAGGGCATCGTGCGGATGGACGGTGCGGCCAGTATCGCGTGGCTGGGCTTCACGATGGAGGCGGTGACGGGCGATGTGGCCGTCATGAAGGACTGCGAGGGCTGCCTGATCGGGCGCGGCACGGTCCGCAATGCGGGCGGCTACGGTGTGGTTGTCCGGGGCGGCAAAGGCTGCCGGGTCGCCGGGTGCGACATCACCGCCACCGGCCGGGGCGGAATAGTGCTCGACGGCGGCGACCGCAAGACGCTGACGCCGGGCGGTCATGTCGCGGAGAACAACCACATCTGGCGTGTGGCGGACCTGTGGCAGACCTACGAGACGGGCGTCAACATCAGCGGCGTCTGCAACCGCGTGGCGAACAACCTCATCCATGATCTGCCGCACATAGGCATTCTGCTCACGGGCAACGACCACGTGATCGAAAGCAACGAGATTCACCATGTATGCCTGCAGGGCAGCGACAACGGCGCGTTCTACATGGGCCGCGACTGGACGCAGCGCGGCGTGAAGGTGCAGTTCAACCGGGTCCACGACGTCTACGGTTTCGGTTTCGTGGGTCCGGCCGAAGGCGATGCCGGAAAATACGTCTATGCCGCGCCGCACCAGGCGTGGGGGATCTATCTGGACGACTGCACCAGCGGCGTGACGGTGCTGGGCAACCTGTTCTACCGGGTGCCGCTGTGCGGCGTGATGATCGGCGGCGGCCGCGACAACGTGGTGGACAACAACGTCTTTGTTGACTGCGTGCCGGCGCTGCACATCGACGACCGCTGGGACGCCTACTGCTGGGATGTCATGCAGCAGCGGCTGGATGCCATGAACTACAAAGAGCCGCCCTACAGCGAGCGCTATCCCGAACTGCTCAAAATGGGCGACGACCCGCGCAAACCGGCGAACAACCAGTTTGTGCGCAACGTGGTGGCCTACTCCCGCGACGACTACCGCGGTCTGAGCACCACCAAGGCCGGGTCTGCCGAGGCGGTCATCTACAACCTCAGCCCCTTCGACCCGGAGAGCACGGTGTTCTCGTCGAACATCATTTTCCATCCGGCCCTGCCCAAGGTTTTCTGCCGCAGCTACAAGAAGGACGATGCCGCCACGCTCGAATGGCTGCAATGGACCGACAGGGGTTTTGACAAGGACAGCGAGTTGGCCGACCCGAAATTCATGAACGCGGCCGCCGACGACTACACGATGAAAAAGGACTCGCCCGCCTTCAAGATGAAGGAGTTCAAGGCCATACCGGAATGGCGCATGGGCCTGTACAAGGACGAGTTCCGCGCCTCCTGGCCGCCGCCCAATCAGGAAATCAAGGACGCCAGCGCGCACACGGAGTGGGTCGTGGCGCCGGAGTAGCGCACCTTAGTTGGCTTGCGACGACAGGGGCCGCAATGATGTATTTGTCCTTCCCCAAAGAATTTGAACAGAGCCGCAATGGTGCGTTTGTGTGATGTGCCGCAGAGAGACTGCGAGAAACCCCTGCTTCCCCGCAGGGGAAGAATTTGAATAGCCGGAGGTGACCGAAGGGAACCTCCGGTATCGCGGCCAAGAGCCAATCAACCCCGTGGTGGGTTGAATGTGAATCAGGAACAAGGACCTGGGCCAATCACATTCAACCCGCTTCGGGGTTGACAGACGTCGGCCCACCCTGCCGGAGGTTCCCTTCGGTCACCTCCGGCTATTCACATTGGTCCCTTCGGGACCCTGCGCCACACTGGTCGTTGCTGGGATTCTGGATCGGACTTGCTTTAATGAGGAGGAACCGATGCGTAAGTACCTCTTGATGGCGTTTGCAACGGTGTCGTTCGTCTTGGCGATGGGTGCGGGCTGGGCCGCGCCCGATTTGACCCCGCCGGCATCACTGGATCTGACACAGTTCAAAGAGCCCGAGGCGGTGCTGTGGCCGGGCTATTTCTGGCTGTGGAACGCGCCGCTCGATCCCGACACGTTGCGGGCGCAGTTGCGGGACATGGCCGCCCACGGCGCGCGCAGCGTGTGCATGCTGCCAATGCCCCACGGGTTTCGCCCCGACTCCACCAACAATGGCCTGGATCCGGACTATCTGACGCCGGAATACTTTGACCGCGTGCGCCTGGCCGTGGACGAGGCGGCGCGCCTGGGCATGCACTGGTGGCTCTATGACGAGGGCGGCTGGCCCTCGGGCCAGGCGCTGGGCAGGGTCGTCGAGGGGCATCCCGAACTGGGCGTGCAGCGCATGGTGCGCGAGCGCATCGAGACGGCAGAGTCGTATGAGGTCCCAAAGGACTCCTTTTCATTGGTCACCGGCGGGGACACCCCGCATGCTTTTGCGCCGGGCGAAACGTGGATGTCCTCGGGAGAGTCGGCGTGGCTTTACAGCGTTAAACAGGAGGGGCGGCCCAACCTGCTCAACCCGGACGCAACGAAGCGCTTTATCGACCTTACCCACGAGGGATACCGCCGCGCCATCGGCGGCCATTTTGGCAAGACGGTCCGCTTTACCTTCACCGACGAGCCGGGCGTGCCCAATCTCGACGTGCCCAAGTCGATCCCCTGGACGCAGCAGATGGACGCGCTTTATACGCGGCAGTTTGGCGGGAACATAAAGACCATACTGCCCCGGCTCTTCGAGGAGCCCGGTCCCGATGCGCCGGAGGCTGTGGTAAGGGCGCGCATCCAATTCTATGACCTGTGGACTGGCCGATTTCGCGACGCCTATTTCGGGCAACTGCGCGACTGGTGCCATGGCGTCGGGCTCGGCTCGGGTGGGCACCTCAACGGTGAGGATGAAACGCTCAACGTCGTCCGCCATGGCTTCGGCCAGGCGCTGCGCCAGTTGCGCGCGATGGATGTGCCCGGCGTGGACGTCATCTGGCGGCAACTGTTTCCGGGCAAGCCAGACCCGAACCATTTTCCCAAGTACGCGTCCAGCGCGGCGCACCAGAACGGCACGCGCTTCGCGTTCACCGAATCGTTTTGCGTGTACGGCAACGGACTGACACCGGCGCAGATGAAATGGCTCATCGACTACCAGTTTGCGCGCGGGCTCAACCTGTTCGTGGGCGGCTGTCTTCCGCTCAGCACGCGGGACCACCACATGACGGGCGAACGCCCGCACTTCGGCCCCTCCAACCCGTTGTGGGACCATTTGCCCGGTTTCCATGCCTACACCGCGCGGCTGGGCTACCTGCTCTCCATCGGCAAGCCGAAAATTACCACGGCGCTCTATTACCCCGCGCGGGACATGTGGGCCTGCGGTCTGAAGGCCACCGACGCCGCCAACACGCAGGACCAACTCGCCGCCGCGCTGTTGGCGCGGCAGTGCGACTTTGATCTTGTCGACGACGACCTGCTCTCCACCGCGAAGTTGGAAGAAGGTGCCGTGGCGGCGGGGGCGATGCGCTATGACACCATTGTCTGCGGTTATGTGCGCTGGATGCAGCCCGAATCACGCGACCTGCTCGCGCGCTTCGCACAGGCGGGCGGGAAGGTGCTGTGCCTTGGTTCGGCGCCCGGAACGGACGGCAAGTCCACCGCGGATGCGGCAGGTATGCGCGTCTGCGACACTGCGGACGCATTGGTTGCGTTGGTGGCGCCCACGTTGCTCATCGACCCGCCGGCAGGCACGATCCGCGCCACTGCGCGTGCCACGGAAGGCGGAGGGGCAGGGGGCAATGGACAATTGACAATTGACAACGGACAATTTGGGGGCAGTGGGGAGATCGCGGCGTTGTTTAACGAGGGCGGTGAAGCTTATACGGGAACGCTTGTTGTTGAAGCCCCCAATGCGTATTTGCTGGACCCGCAGACTGGAACCGTATCGCGTTGTGCAATTCAAGACAAGCGCCTGCCGTTGCACTTGCAACCCGGCGAGAGCCGCGTGTTCTTCCTGACGGCGCAGTCGCTGGACGCGTCGACGACGATGGAACCCGTCGGCGAACCGATAATCCTCGACGGGCAAATCACCGCCACGCCGCGCAGGCACTTCATCGTCGGCGAGCATGATTTCGAGATTGTAACGCCGGTCCAGGAATCGGTGCCCTTTGAGAAGGCTACGCGCTGGGCGGACTGGCTCGGAGCGGACTACTCGGGCGAGGTGGACTATAACGTTTCCTTCGACCTGCCCGAAGCTTGGGCCAACGCGCCGCTGCAACTCGAATGCGGAGGCATCGAATACGCCGCCACCGTGCTGATTGACGGCAAGGCCGTGGGACAGATGCTGTGGCCCCCCTGGCGCATCACCCTGCCGCCCACGGCCGCAGGCAAACACGAGATTATTATTCGTGTCGCCAACACCCTCGCCAACGAGCTCAGCTCGGACCGAGTCACCGCACTCTGGTCGGAAAAAAAAGGCCCCGGCTGGCCCAGCCCCTATCACGAGCGCGCGCTCGTCTTCGAGCGCGAAAGCCGCGGGGGAGGGATGCAGGGGCCTGTTTTGCTGCGACGGATGTAACACACCCCGTCATTGCGAACGGAGTGAAGCAATCTCCGGCCTCGTCTTCACTGGGAGCGCCGGCATCCCTGCCGGCGGTCCTTTCTCGAAGTTGTGACGCAGGAAGAAGCCGGCAAGGCTTGTCCGCCCATGGCGGGACGCCGCGTTCCCAGCAGCGCTCCGGACTATTTTCGCGCCGCCGGATTGGGTCCCAGCACAAACTTCAGCGTCCCGCCGTTGGCGATTTCATCGTGGTTGATGTAGGTGCGGTCGAGCGGGGTGCCGTTCAAGGCCACGCTTTGGACGTAGCAGTTCTTGGGGGCCTGATTCTCCGCGATTACCGTCAGCTTGTTTGCGCCGAGCTGCACTTCGGCCTTGTCGAAGAGCGGCGCGGCGAGTTCGTACCGGGTGGTTCCGGCGATGGGGTAGAAGCCGAGGGCGTTGAACACGTACCACGCCGACAGCGTGGCGGCGTCGTCGTTGCCGGCGAGGCCGATATAGTCGTCGGCGTGCATGTTGTCGCAGATCCAGCGGACCCACTTCTGCGTCAGGTCGGGGCGGCCGACATGGTTGAACAGGTACGGCGCATGCACGTAGGGTTCGTTGCCGTGCCAATAGTAGGGCCCGGGCTGCCACGCGCCCAGCACGTATCCGGTGGTCTTCTCGAAATAGGACTCCAACTCGCTGGTGAAATATTCGGGGCTCTTGAACAGGGAAATCAGCCCTTCCGGGTCAAAAGGCACGCCCCAACGCCACTGCAGCGCGCTGCCCTCGACATAGGCCTCGGCATACTTCTTCTTGTGAATCTCGTCGAAGTACGTCAGCCGCAGCGGCTTGAATTCCATGAAAGCGCCCCTGCTGTCGCGCGGCTGGAAATACTGCGTGGCCGGGTTCCAGGTGTTGCGGTAGTACTGGGCGTGTTCGGCGAAGAGGGCTGCGTCCTCCTTTTTGCCGAGCGCATTGGCCAGCAGCGAAATCGAGTTGTCCTCCCACGCATATTCAAGCGTGCGCGACACCGCTTCGCCAATCTTGTCGGCCGGGCAGTAGTGGTGCTGCAGATAGAGGTCCAGTCCGTCGCGGCAGCCGGCGTTCGAGTCCGGCGCGCGGCCGCGCAGCGCGGTCTGGCACATGGCCTGATAGGCGGTCTCAATGTCGATGTCGCGGATGCCCTTGAGATAGGCCTCCGACACCGCCACGTCCGACGGCGTGCCGAACATGCTGCCCGTGTCGCGGGTCCCCGCGGGCCATCGGGGCAGGCCCTTGTCGATCTTGGCCATCTCGATGAGCGACACCATCATGTCGCGCTGGTCCTTGGGCGCTATCAGCGTGTACAGCGGGTGCGTTGTGCGGAACGTGTCCCACAGGGAGAAGTCGGTGTAATACTGGAACCCCTCCTGCCTGTGGACCTGCTGGTCAAAGCCGATGTACTCGCCGTTGACGTCGGCGAAGCGCGTCGGCATCTGGAAGCAGCGGAACAGCGCCGTATAGAAGATGCGCTGCTGCGTGGTCGTGCCACCCGTGACCTGCGCCGTCGCCAGCCGCGCCTCCCAAGCCTCGCGCGCGGCCTTGGCCACGTCGTCAAAGGAGGCCTTGGCCGCTTCCGCGTCAAAGTTGAGCCGGGCATTGGCGGCGCTCACATAGGAAATGGCCATCTGAAACTCAACGGTGGGATTGGCCGCATCACGGGCAAAGGACAGGTCCGCGCCGATGTCGAGTCCGGCGGACTCCCTGTTTCCCGGCTGGACCTGTTTGCCCTTCCACGTCGCATAGCTTTCAAAGGGGCGGCTGAAGCGCCCGACGAAGTGCAGGTCCATTCCCCCGTGGGTGCCCGCCCCGCCGTGCACTTTGACCATGCCCGAGACTTCGTTCTTCTCGGGGGCAATGGCCAGATAGCCGTCCAGGACGCGGTTGTCGAGCGCCCCCGAGACGTCGAGAATGATGTGCGGGGACTCGTCCTTCTTGAAGGTGTACCGGTGGAACCCGGCATGGGGCGTGGCGGTCATTTCGGCCAGAATGTCGTCCTGGGGCAACTCCACCGCGTAATAGCCGGGAAACGCGGTTTCTTTGCCGTGCGAAAAGCGGACCCAGCGTTTTTTCCGGGGCAGGCCGAGCAGTTCGCCCGCGCGGGAGGCCACCGTGGGCAGCACGCGCAGGTTGCAGCCCTCGTGCATGCCGGTGCCGACGAAACGGGTATGGCTGAAACCCAGCAGTTTGTTGTCGCCGTAGTAATAGCCCGAGGTGTTGAGCCCGTTCTTGTCCAGAAGCGTGCTTGCCGTGTCCGGGCCGAGGCGGACCATGCCGAACGGCGTCATCGCGCAGGGGTTGTTGTGCGCGCACAAATAGAACCATCCGCCCGTGCCGCTGAACACGTTCACCTTGGCGCCCAGCGCCCCGGCCTGCACCGGCACCGACAGTTTGCCCGGCGTCTGCCGGACGATGTTCCAGTAGTACAGCTTTGCCGATACCAGCGACAGCACGGGCACAAGGAGGATGATGGCCAGAATTACGGCGACGACCTTGAGGGTTTTCTTAATCATGGGAGGCTCCTGCGCTGCGCACTTTGGCGCGTCCAAAAACTGGCGCATTATAGCCTATCCCCCCCACACCCTCCATTCCCGCCCCTTCCCGTTACTCGCTTTCCTGCACGGGGATGACGCAGCGGAAGCCCAGTGTTTTGAGCTGTGTGTCGGGGAAGAAGCCCTGGCGGTAGGTGCAGGTGAGTTCCTCGGCCTTGGACTGCCAACTGCCGCCGCGCGCGCTGCGCTTGGGCGCCTTTTCCGCGGCCTTGGGATCGCGCCGGAAGTACTGGTAGGGGGCGTAGGGGTCCATGGTCCACTCGTGCACGTTTCCGGCCATGTCGAGCAGTCCCTCGGGCGTGGCACCCTCCTCGTGCATCATGGTGAAGGTGGGCAGGCCCAGATTGTTGTCAAAATTGCATCGGTTGCGGTCGGGCGGATAATTTCCCCAGGGATAGCGCCGGTTGTCCTGCCCCCGCGCGGCAAACTCCCATTGCGCCTCGGTCGGCAGGGTCTTGCCGGCCCAATTGGCATAGGCCAGGGCCTCCTGCCAGGAAACGCCGATAACGGGCTGGTCATCCCCGTCAAAATCGGGCTCCCCCCAGTGCTTGGGCGGTGTGGCGCCGGTTTCCTTCAGATACTGGGCGAACTGGCCCACCGTGACGGGGGCCCGGTCCATCCAGAAGGGGGCGACGTGGACTTCCTCCTCCGGGGCCTCCTCGCGGACGGCATTGCTGCCCATCAGGAAGGTGCCTCCGGAAAAAAGGACCATGTTCTTGGTCGAGCCCTGCACGCCGGAGGTTTGCGCGGCGTTTACGACCACGCGCTTGTAGGCGCTGTGGTAGGCGTTGTGCAGCGCCTCGCGGAAGGAGCGGGCGTCCTGCCAGCGCTTGTCGCGCTCGGCCGCGAGGGCCCGGTAGACCACGTCGAGCACGGCCGGGGCGACGTCGCGGCGGCATTCCTCAATGTGCCACGGGTCCTCCACCGGCGAGCGCAGCGTGAGCAGTTCGCGGAACACCAGACCGACCGCGTAGATGTCGGCGCGCAGGTCCATGGGCTGTCCCATGCGCTGTTCCGGCGCGGAGTACTCCAGCGTGCCGACCACCTTTCTGGGCGTGGAGCGCTGCGCCTCCGTCGGCGGGTCAAAGACGGCGGCCGTGGCCAGGCCAAAATCGAGCAGTTTCACGCGCTCGTTGGACATGACCATCACGTTTTCGGGCTTGATGTCGCGGTGGATGACGTATTTGTGGGCGTATTCCAGCCCGGCGAGCATCTGGTCAATGATGCGCACGGTGTAGCGGATGTCGGGCAGGCGCCGCTCCATGCGGTGTTTGCGGATGACGTCCCGCAGGGGCTCGCCCTCCAGGAACTCCATCGAGATGTAGAGTATGCCCTCGGGCGTGAAGTTGATGTCATGGACGGCGATAATCTTGTCGTGGCGCAGGCGCCGGGCCACCTGGGCCTCCTGGAGGAACAGGGTGCGGGCGCGCTCGGTCTGCAGCAGGCTCGTGCGCATGAACTTGAGCGCCACATCCTCGTTGACCAGCGCGTCGTGCGCGCGGTACACCGTGCCCATGCCGCCGCGGCCAATCGACTCCTGAATCACATAGCGCCCCGCAACGCGGTCCCCCCGCGCGTAGTCGAGTTCGTGGGCCGTGCCGGGCACGGGCTGGGGGGTGACGGCGCCCTTGGCGGGCGTGTTGAAGGGGGTGGACATGGGTGACGGGGTGATCGCCTCGGCCCATATCGCTGCGCCTGCGGCCCCTGCGGGGGCGAGCGGAACCGTGAGCGGGTGTCCACAGCTGAAACACACGCCCTTCTTGCCTTGTATAGTGGGAGGCACGAGTATCTGCAACCCGCAATGCGAACACGTCACCGCAATCATGCACAAAGCGTAACGCGGGCGGACTGTTTAATACAAGTGCAGCAACGAAATTACTTGACTGTTCCGGCGGCGGACTTTATAGTCAGTCCCGGCGAGGCATGCAACATGCCGGGGTCCGGCAATGGAACCCGTACCGGGCGGCGCAGGCCGCCACGGGTGATTCAAGGACACGGCTGGAGATTTGGACATGACTGGTTTTTCGAATGGCCCGCGAGCCGGGCGTGTTTTGGGCGTGTTTTGCGCCGTGCTGGCGCTTGCCTTTGGGCTTGCCGCGCCGGTGGCGCTGGCGGACGCAACGGCGACGGTGGAACTGAATGTCCCATCAAACGTGGGGGACGTCGCCGAACTGAGCATCAGTCTGGACTATGCCGACCCCGCGCCCACGGTGATGTTCATTTTTCTCGCTTTTGACAACATGCGCCTTGAGCCCGCCGGTGACTATTACGAGAACATACCGGTGGATTCGCATGGAAACCCCGTGCGCGACGGGGACGGCAATGTGCAGGCCGTGCTGTCTGCTGTTTCGCCGGCGCCCGAGGTGGCGGCGGCGGGCAAGTCGGTGGATGTGGCGTATTACGACACACTGGAGGACAATGTGGCGCGGGGCGGCATCGGCATCGCGGTCGTTGGACTCAACAGCGACCCGCTGCCCAGGGGCGCGATGCTCAAGGTGGCGCTGCGGGTGCTCAACGAAAATCAGAGCCATGCGGTGATTCCCGTGTACGGCGTGGACGCCGCCAGCCCGGTCATTATCGGCGGACACGTCGTGTCCGCTTCGGCCTCCTCCGCGTCAGGCGACAATATTGCCGTCAACGTGACGGACGGCAGCGTGGCCCTGGGTTGCGAGCGTCCTGCGGCGCCCACGTCCGTGACGGCCAGCCAGGACAAGACAGACCGTGTGGACATCGCCTGGAACGGCGCTGAAGGCCTCGAATACCGGGTGTTCCGGTCCGAAACGCCGGACCCCCTGACGGCGCAGGCGCTGGGCGAAGGCTGGACAACCGACACTTTCTTTGAAGACGTCACAGTTGCGGCGCCCACGGTGGTGACGAAGCCCGGGTGTTTCAAGCGGGGCGTTTACGAGACGGCCCCGAGTTACTACTGGGTGAAATCGCGCGACCTGTCGGGCGGGTGCGAAAGTGACGCAAGCACGCCCGCGGCCGAGGGCTGGCGGGGAGCCGCAAAAGCGGCCACGGCTGCCGTTGCGGCGGCATGGCCGGCGGGAGACCCGGGCTCGTGGCTCGTCATGGCGGTTGCGCTGGGTGTTCTGACGCTTCGGGCGCGCCGACCGCGCCGGACCGAATAGTGGAACGCGGGGAAGGGACGGACACATGAAGTCTACGCTGTTCAGCATCGGGGAGATGCATTTTCATTCGTACACCGTCATGTTTGCCTTGGCCTTTCTTGCGGGAACGCTGCTGCCCGTGCGGCAAAACTTCAAACGCGAGAACCCCTTCCCCATCACCACCATGGGCGGGGTCTGGGTGTTTTTTGGCGCGCTGGTCGGTTCCAAAGTGTATTGGTGGATTCAGTACGGCGAATGGGCCGACCTGAAATGGGGCCTGTTTCTGATTAACGGCGGACTTGTGTTCTACGGCGGACTTATTGGCGGCGTGCTGGCGGCCGTGGCCTATGTGCGCTGGTGCCGCGCGCCGCTTGGTCCGGTGGCGGACCTGGCGATTCCCTATGTGGCGCTGGCCCACGCCCTGGGCCGGGTGGGCTGCTTCCTCAACGGTTGCTGCTGGGGCGCTGTCACCGCGCTGCCCTGGGGCGTCGTCTATCCGAGGACCGGGTGGAACGCCTATCACCAGCAGCTAAAGGACGGGCTGCTGCAAAAGGGCGCTAAGCACGCATTGCCGGTCCACCCCACCCAGTTGTACGAGGCCGCCGGATGCGTGGTCATATTCTTTCTATTGCGCTTTATCTATAAGAAAAACAAAACCACGGGACTCATCGTGGCCCTGTATATGCTCTTTTACGGCATGCTCCGGTTCACGACGGAGTTCTTTCGCGGCGACAGCGCCCACCCGCTGCCGGGGCTGACCGCATCGCAATTGGTTGCGCTGGGTCTTATGGTTGCCGGGTTGGGGACTCTCTCCTGGTTGCGCCTGCAAGGCAAAGGTCGCAGCCAATCTCCGGCCGACATGCCCGCCTCCGTGGAATAGCGGGCATAGGCGCAGGGGTATTTGTCCGCGCACCGGTCCGCACGGTCCATCGCGGGCCAAGAACGGACAGATGTAGATTTTGGGTGACTGCAAATAATTGCAGTAAAAAACGCTGTCGTGCGGAAGTTCATGTTTTGGCACTATTCTTCATATTATCAGGGAGGTGAGTCCCAAGTGAACACACTTCTCGGTGGTTGTCCCCCATTTTTGCGCGAATAATGTGTTGACATGTGGGGGATGTGTGCGTATAATGAACCATTCCCAAATTGGGCTAGAGTGTTTTTTTTCAAGTGCGAAATGGCTTCTTTAGTCCGGTGCGGGTTCGATTAGCGTGTACTGTGTGGCGAAGAAATCGGACAGGAAACAGACTGCGAACCGAACAAACGAGTGCAAACGTTGCGGAGAAAACTCCGGCAGCGTGGGGAAAAGCAGGTAGTCAGTCAACCATTAGGAGAGAGACAGCATGGGGACACAGAAAAAGTTAGTACTAGCGTCAGTAGTCAGTATGATGCTCGTGCTGGCGTTCATGGTCGGATTTGTTCCGTCCCATGACGCCGATCAGACCGGGGCTTCCGGCTCAGACGGTCGCGTGGACATGGCCGGACTTCTGGACATGATTCTCGGCGACAAGGCGATCTCGGCCATTGTGCCCGCATCGCCGGCTGAGGGACTCACGATTCAGACGCCGGTATCCAACTACGAAACGCCGTACATCCCGGTCGGGCTCACTGCCGCGGCGACGGGTGCCGGTGGTGACGTGTA
>CAIUWO010000082.1 GCA_903902895.1 Candidatus Hydrogenedentota bacterium
CACCGCCGCCTCGGGCTGACCCTTGAGCACGGAAGACTCGACGTAGCCCCAATGGCACAGGCCGAGCGGTTTCTTTTCGGGCATCGCCGCGGGCCACACGGTCAATTTGAGCGTGGCGGCGGTTTCGGTCGCCGCGACGTCGAGTCCGCGCAGGCGCACACTGGCGCTCCATTCGCCCGGTTTCATGCCGCGCGTGTCGATTTCAAAATAGACCTGCCGCCCGTCATACCCGGGGAGGACGACGTTGTATCCCTGGTTGAGTTTGGGCAGCGCATCGGCCGAAAGATCGCCCTTTTCCGTGCGCGTGGCGATGGCCTCGCGCAGAATGACCGCACCGGCCGGCGCCTTGGCGTCATCGGGCCCCGTGAGCGGGGCCATGTCCACCCGCAGCGTCAGCGTCTCGGGGCCAAGGTTGAACAGGTTCAGCGCGGTCGACTCGATTTCTCCGGCAAACGCCTTGGCCGTCATTTCCGCCGGGGCGATGCGCCCCTCGGCAAGTTCATCCATGCCGCCGAAACTGGCCCACGGGTTGGCCGCGCAGGCGAGGAGGGCCGACTTGCCCCTGGCATACTGCTCCGCCGCCGCGACAATTCGGCCCGTGCGCGCGCGCGCATGGCCCAGCTGCTGCGTCAAATCCGCCATGGCCGCGGGCGCCAGCAGCGCGGCGGCCGCCGCCTGTTCGCGCAGCGGCGGCAGGGTTGTGCGCCAGTAGAGCGCCTCGCGGCGCAGGTCCTCGGCCACGGCCGCCGGCATTTCGGGCGCAAGCGCCTCCATGCGCGCCGCGGCCGCGCCGGTTTCGGCCAGTTCCATGGCAAAAGGCGTGGTCTGCAGCGTGCTCGCCTGGCGCGCGATTTCCCTGCCGTCCTGCGACACCACGCATTCAAAGACGAAATCCGCCGCGGCGCGTCCGCCCATGACATAGGGCACGGCCGCGCGGATCACCGGCTCCGCCGAATCCACCGACTTGCGCGCGCGCTGGCCGCCCTGGCGCACTTCCAGCGCCACTACGAGCGTGTCGCGCTTGGGATTCTCCACGGTTACCGAAAACTCGTTGCGCCCCACATAGGCGCGGCCGGGTTCCAACGAGGCGATTCGGGCCTTGTCGGAAGCCTTTGCCGCCGCCGCCATCGCCGTGTTGCGGCAGTCAAACCGGTACATCGGCCAGAGCACCGCGCCCGACACCACGCCCGGCCAGCGGTAGGCCGCGAGCGTGCCCGTCACCACCGGGCAAATTACCGTCAGCGCGCTGTCGCCCTTGAGGTCGGCCACGACGGCGGTCGCGTTCGACGCGCCGCCCAGGTCCACGCGGTCTTTCAGTTCGCCCTTGGCGTTGAACACATGAATCTTGCCGCTGTAGCCGGCGACGATGATTTCCGGGCCGCCGTCGCCGTCCAAGTCGGCGATGGACGGCGAACGGCGCGCGCGCGCCTCAATGTCCGCCGTCCACAGCGTGTCCCCCTTGGCGTTGAACACGGTCAACTGGCCCTTGAGGTCGGCCACTACAATCTCGGCGCCGCCGTCGCCGTCCAAATCGGCCACCGAAATGCCGCTGTCTATTTCACCCTTGGTCTGGCCGCACCAGCGGGTCTGTCCGTCGGCGCCCACGACGCAGATTCCGTCGCTGATGCCCGTGACGGCCTCCGGTTTGCCGTCGCCGTCGATGTCCGCCAGCACGGGCGCGCCGACGGCCTCCGCCTCGGCGCCCACGCGCCAGCGCTCTTTTCCCGCGGCGTCGAGGCACACAAGCGGCGTCTTCACCGCGCCAAAGAGGATTTCCGGCTTGCCGTCGCCGTCCATGTCGCCCACGGCGGGCGCGGACTTGACGCCGCGCTCGTATTTCACCGACCAGAGCAGCGATCCGTCCCCGTGCAGCGCAACCACCTGCCCGCGCGCATCCCCGGTGATGAGTTCCAGCTTGCCGTCACCGTCCAGGTCAATGGCGGGCACGGCGGCGCTGCCCCACTGGATGCCGCCCGACATGGCATAGTCCCACAGCACCTCGCCGGTACGGCCGTTGAGGCAGCACATACGCCCCGTATTCGTCAGCACCACCACCTCCGGTCCCGGCGCGGGCATGAGCTCGGCGATGGTCGGCGGCACGCTGACCACGTCGCCCTGGCTCCAGCGCCAAAGCTCCTTGCTGTCCGCATCCAGCGCCAGCACCGTGCCCTGGATGGTCGGC
>CAIUWO010000083.1 GCA_903902895.1 Candidatus Hydrogenedentota bacterium
GGACTACTGGCTGACGCTGACCGATGTGGAATCGGGCGCGGAACTGGCGCGCTTTGGCACGGGCCACAGCCTGGCCTGCGCGATGGTGCACAACGACACGCTGTATGTTTTCGCGTCGCGCTTCGAGAAGGACAACTGGAACGACGTGACCCTGTTCAAGTCGGCGGACTTGAAGCAGTGGGAGTCGAAGGTGGTCATCCGGCAGGAGAAGAACGAGCACCTGTTCAACTCGTCCGTGTGCGCCGGGCCCGACGGGTTTGTTATGGCTTATGAGACCAACGCCCCGGATTGGCCTGCGTTCACGTCGAAGTTCGCGCGGTCCAAAGACCTGGAAAACTGGACGAAGGAGGACGGGGCGATCCTGGGCGCGGACCGCTATGTGGCCTGCCCGTGCATCCGCTATGCTGACGGCTACTATTACGCGCTCTACACCGAGCACCGCACGCCGCGCTGGTTCTTTGAGGTGTACGCTGCCCGATCCAAAGACCTGAAAACCTGGGAACTGAGCGGGGCCAATCCGGTGCTCACGCCGGACGCGTCGGAAGACGGCATTGACGCGTCCGACCTGGACCTGGTCGAGTTCAGCGGCAAGACGCACGTGTATTACGCCGTGGGCGACCAGCGCACCTGGATGAACATCAAGCGCGCGGTTTACGACGGGCCGATGGCGCAGTTTCTGGCTTCGTGGTTCGCCACGCCGGGGGTGCCGACCAGGTAATCCGTCAGAAAATGAAAATCTTGTCGGATTCCACCCCAGCCGCCAGTTCCCCGTTGAACGGTGCGGTGAGGAAGTCGCCCGTGACGGGCAGTTGGATGTTCATGTTGGGCACCACGTCCACGGCGGCGGTGTGCTGTCCCGTTTGCAGGGCAAGCACGTGGCCCGCATACCGGTGATCGCCGCTCAGGAAATGGATGTGATAGCCGGCTGAATTGAGTGCGCCGATGTAGACCGGCATGCGCAGGATCACCAGCGTTCCCTCCACATTGGCGAGTTCGGTCACGGTCTGATTCGGGATCACGTCGGGCAGCGGCGGATAGGGTTTCTGCTGGCGGGGCACGGTGCGGATTTTGACACCGGGAAACACGCCGTCGATCCGCGCCGCGACAATGAGGTTCTTCGAGGGGAGGGTGGCGTCGATGGCGGCCGAAAGGCCGGCGAAGTCCAGTCCCGCCGCAATGGCCACCCCGGCCTGCGGGCGCATGGGCAGCACCACGGCGAAAGGCGTGAGCATGTCGTCCGACGCCTCGACCACGGAGCCGTCGCTGCGCGCCTGGTACACCCTGCCGTCCACCACGACCATCTCGCCGTCGAGCGCGTTGAAGGTGCCCAGTCCGAAATCGCCCGCCGCCCTCAACTGTCCGATGCTCATATCCCCGTCGTAGACGCCCTTGAAGAGCGCCTCCAGCGTTGCGTACTGCGTGACGGTGTTGCCCCGGTCGATGGGGCACCCCGCCAGCACCACGAGCAGACTCAGCAGAACGGCACAACGCACCAGACGATTAAGCATGACCTTCTCCTTTCAGACCGTACGGCATTTACGTTGAAGATGATAGTTTTCGCTTGTTTCAACGATCAATCAAGTTCTGTTCCGCCCCACTCGACCACGGTAAATCCCCGCCGGACTACCGGCTTCAACGCCGGCGGTCTAATGTCAACCGGCTTGGCGATGGGCTTAAATACCATGAAAACCCGAATGAGCGTATCCGGTGCAGGCGTGATTTCCAGCCGGGCATGGCGCGAATACTCCTCAGAAGGGAAATAGATTGCGTTGAAGGCGTTCATCTCCATGCGAGGCAGCCAGTAGATGATGAATTCGTTCGCCTCACGTTCGGAAAGTCCGAGCGCTGCCAGCGTTGATTCGAGAAAAGCGGTAGTGTCCTTCCCAGCCACGACAAAACCTTCGTCCAGCCGATACGCGTGGAGATCTGAACCCTCCCAGAACAGACAATGGTGGGTTCTTCCCGTCTGCACGTTGACAAGTTCACCGGAAGGCTTGGCGTTTACCTGCCAGCCATCCGGGGGGTACTCGGGATAGGCATGGACGAGCGTACCGTCGTAGAGCAGTTTGACGTTTATCGCCTGATCGCGCTCGGGATACAGGTAGATAACGGGTTTCTCGCGGGCGCGTGCGAGCCACGTTCCCAACATGAACACCGTCAATGCCGCCACACTGAGACAGAACAGTCCCCAACTAGCTATTCTCCAATACCCTGCCACTGCCAAGGTCAACGAGAAGATGAGGAGCAGGCCGCCGGCTATGTTTAAGCACAGCCCCATATAGCCCGTCGCCAAATCATAGTATCGAGTTTCGCCAAAGAGGTGTCTCGAAAAGTTTCTCTCCGCAACGTAATGCGACGCGATCGCGAGAAAAAGGAAAAGGACGAAGAAGAAAGTAAGAACAGAGAGAATGGACCTGAGCCATTCCTCAACGGTCTTCGGCCAAATCCGCATCTTCATCGGCCTTTCCCTTCTTTGCAAATTGGCGTCTGCGCGAGGGCATACACCCCCCGGCCCTTCGGGCCGCCCCCCTCAATGGGGGACCCAAGGCAACACATCACCCGGCTCTTCAGTCCACCCCAATAGGAAACGGTCAGGCTTTCTTGACGCGCGGGCCTTTGGGCGTGTCCTCGATGACCCATCCAGCGGCGAGAACCTCGTCGCGGAGGCGGTCGGACTCGGCAAAATTACGGTCACGGCGGGCCTGCTGCCGGGCCATGACCTTGTCCATAATATCGGCGGGGGCCTCGTCGTCCTCCGCGCCGGGACGGAAAATGCCCGTGACCGCGTCCAACCGGTCGAGCAGGGCCAGCGCATTGGCCGCACCGGCGGCGCCCGCGGCGCCCTCATCGAACGCCTTGTTCACATCGCGGACGAAATTGAACACCGCGCCCAGCGCGCCGGAGATGTTGAGGTCGTTGTCCATCTCGGCCTCGAACTGGACCCGGCACTTTTCGCAAAGATCGGCGAGATCCGGCCCCTCCCCCTTCACCTCCGCTAGCCGGATGCGGAAATCGCGGATGCGGCTCAGCGCGCGGTCGGCGGCATCGAGCACCTCAAAGGAGAAGTTGTTGGGCTGGCGGTAGTGGGTGGACACCAGCGCCCAGCGCAGGACGAGCGGGTCGGTTCCGCGGGCAAGCAGATCGCGCAGGGTGTAGAAATTGCCCAGCGACTTGGACATCTTGCGCCCCTCCACGACCAGATGGGCGCAATGGAGCCAGTAGTTGACGAAGGTTTCGCCGGTGGCGCATTCGGACTGGGCTATTTCGTTTTCGTGGTGCGGGAAGATGTTGTCCACACCGCCGCAATGGATGTCAAAATGCGGACCGAGATACTTGGTGCTCATGGCGCTGCACTCTATGTGCCAGCCCGGTCGGCCCTTGCCGAGTTCGGTCTCCCAGTACACGTCGCCGTCATCCTCGTCCCAGGCCTTCCACAGGGCGAAATCGCGGGCGTTGTCGGAATCGTATTCGTCGGCATCGACCCGGCCGCTGGCGCCGCTCTGGAGCTGGCTCAGGTCCATGTGGCCCAAAGCGCCATAACCGGGGAAGGTGTTCAGCTTGAAGTAAATGCTGCCCCTGTCTTCATAGGTGTGGCCCTTGTCGCGAAGCACCTTGATCATTTCCACCATTTCGGGAATGTGGTCGGTGGCCGCCGGGTACAAATGGGCGGGCCTTAACTTCAGTGTGGCCACATCCTCAAAAAAGGCGGCGGCAAATTTGCCGGTAACGGACTTGAGCGACTGGCCCGTTTCACGGCAGGTGCGGATAAGCTTGTCCTCCACGTCGGTCAGGTTCATGACGTGGTGAACGTCGTAGCCCCGGTATTCCAGATAGCGCCGCAGCAGGTCCTCGAAAACGTAGGCGCGGAAGTTGCCTATGTGGGCGTAGTTATAGATGGTCGGACCGCAGGTATACAGGCTGACCTTGCCCTCTTCCATCGGTTTGAACGTTTCAAGGGTGCGCGTAAGGGTGTTAAAAAAAGCCAGTGCCATGGTCCATTTCTCCGCGTGATAACCGCCGCAACGGAAGGATTGCAGGGGGTGTATAGACTATCATAGCGCCGCCCGGTAATGAGAATCATGGGTGCCGTGGAAAAAAGCTGACTTTTGACCCCGGTTTTGTGTATACTACGCCTCCTTTGGCAGGAGAACCCTGCCCACCAACGGTTTGGCGGGCGCGGGTGTTTCCTGTTGGACGCCGCCATTGCGGCGAAGGAATGCAGTTGTGGCTGAGTTTGCAGAACGCGCGTCAAAGGCACTGGTGGAATCGGGCACCGAACTGGCCCCCAAGTTCGACGCCGACGGGCTGTTGCCCGCGGTGGCGACCGACCATGTGACCGGCGAGGTGCTGATGCTGGCGTATATGAACGCCGAGGCGCTGAAGAAGACCATGGAACTGGGTGAGGCCGTGTACTACAGCCGCAGCCGCCAGGAAATGTGGCACAAGGGCGCGACGAGCGGGCTGGTGCAGAAGGTGCACGAAATCCGCATCGACTGCGATCAGGACGCCATCTGGCTGCGCGTTGAGGCGGTCGGCGGGGCCTCGTGCCACACGGGTTTCCGTTCATGCTTCTACCGCGCGCTGCCCGTGGGCGACGCGGCGAAAGACGGCTACACGCTGACGTTTATGGAACAAGAGAAAGCCTTCGACCCGGAAAAGGTCTACGGCAAGAAATAACCGTTTAACCACGCGACCGCAAAGCGACAGGAGAATTAGACATGGCTGCCAAGGGAAACCGCGAGAACATCATTCTGGACTGCACCGAAGCGCCGGGCACGTCCCGCTACACGACTTCCAAGAACAAGCGCAACCACCCGGAGCGGCTTGAGCTGAAGAAGTTCAACCCGACCCTGCGCAAGCACACCATCCACAAAGAGAAGAAGTAGTCCCCCTTTACATTTTCGATAGTCACCGGAACGGCACTCCACGGAGCGCCGTTCCGGTGTTTTTTTATAAGTACGCTTCGGCCAAGCCTTGCAGATACTGTTATTCGGCGCTCCGGCCCGAACCCAGCACGGTGACGTTGAATCCGGCGGCGCGCCAAGCGGCGGGGTTGACCAGGTGGTGCGTGTCGTACAGATTCCTGCCGCGCATCAGGGTTCCCGCCCATGCGGGGTCCAGTTCGGCATAGACATCATGCGCGGTGAGGACCACCGCGCAGTCGGCGTCTTTCAGGCAGTCTTCCAGCGGCAGCGTTTCACAGGGGGCGCGCTTGACCAACGGGTCGTTCACGCGCACTTCACAGCCTTTTTCACGCAGCAGGCGCACCACTTCGAGGGCGGGACTCTCGCGCAGGTCATCAACGTTGCCCTTGTAGGCCAGACCCAGCGCGGCGACTGCAGGATTTGGGCGGTCGCCGACAATCTCCAGAATCCGGGCCACGACATGCGCGGGCATGGCGTCGTTGCGGGTGCGGGCGAGACCGATGAGCGGGGTGTCCGCCGGGAAACGCTCCACCAGGAACCACGGGTCCACGGAAATGCAGTGGCCGCCCACGCCGGGCCCGGCGTGGTGCAACTGCACACGGGGATGGCGGTTGGCAAAACGGGCCACATCCCAGAAGTCGATGCCCAGCTTCTCGCAGAGCACGGCGGTTTCATTGGCGAGGGCGATGTTCACGTCACGGTAGGTGTTCTCGATGATCTTGACCATCTCGGCCGTGGTGGTGTCGGTCAGGAACATCTCACCCTCGACGAAGCGGGCGTATACCTCGCGGGCCTTTTCCGCGCTGGCGCGGTCATGGCCGCCAATCACGCGGTCGTTGGCGATCAGTTCGGTGAGAATGCGGCCGGGGAGCACCCGCTCGGGACAGTGGGCCAGATGGAGGCTCTCCCCCACTTTCAGCCCGCTCCTCTCCAAAATCGGCCTGACCAGTCCGGCGCAGGTGCCGGGCGGCGAGGTGGACTCAAGGATGACGAGATTGCCCGGGCGCAAATGCGGAACAATCGCCTCCACCGCGCCCACCACGCAGGCCATGTCGGCGCGCTTGTCCGGGGTGATGGGCGTGGGCACGGCGATGATGAACACCCCGGCCGGGGCGGCGGCGGCGGCCGTGCGCAGATGGCCCGAACCGATGGCGGCGCGGACGACCGTCTTCAGGCCGGGCTCCTCAATGTGAATCCCGCCGCGGCCCACGGTGTCGACCACCGCCGCATTGGTGTCCACCCCGAGCACCATGGCGCCGCTGGTGGCGAGCATGGCGGCCGTGGGCAGGCCGATATAGCCCAGTCCCATCACGCATATGTCATAGTGAGCGTTGTCTGCCATGCCTGCCTCCGTGTCATTTCTTCTTTGCGAGGGATTCCAGATGGTCGGCGATGTGGACGGCGGCGCGTCCGTCGCCATAGGGGCCGGGGCGCCCCTTCATTTTCATCGCGTCGTGCACCGCGTCATCGTGCAGGAGCTCCTCCACCGCGGCCACAATCCGTTCCGTGTCAGTGCCCACGAGGCGCGCCATGCCGGCGGTGACCGCCTCGGGCCGCTCGGTCACGTCGCGCATAACCAGCAGCGGCACGCCCAGCGAGGGCGCCTCCTCCTGGATGCCGCCCGAATCGGTCAGCGCCAGCCGGGCCCGCTTGAGCAGGTGGATGAACTGCACATAGTCAACCGGCTCGATGAGGTGCAGCCCCGGCAGGCCGCGCAGCGGCTCCACCGCGGCGCGCACGTTCGGGTTGGGATGCACGGGAAACAGTATGTCGATGTCCGGGTTGCGCCGCGCGATTTCCACGAGCGCCGCCGTGATTCCGCTCGTGGCGCCGCCAAAGCTTTCACGCCGGTGCGCGGTGACCAGCATCATCGGCCGCTCGGACCCCATCGACTCGAGCACGGGGTCGTCGAAGCGGTGTGGCAGGGCGGCTATGTAGCGCAGCGCATCGACAACCGTGTTGCCCGTCACCAGAATGCGCCGCGCCGGAATCAGTTCACGGAGCAGGTTGTCGCGCGATGCGTTGGTGGGCGCGTAGCGCCAGTCGCACATGTGGTCAATCATGCGCCGGTTCATCTCTTCCGGGAACGGCCGCCATTTGTCGCCCGTGCGCAGGCCCGCCTCCACGTGTCCCGACGGGATTTTTGCGTAGAAGGCGGCCAGCGCGGCGGCAAAGGCGGTGGTGGTGTCGCCGTGGTACAGGATCATGTCCGGCTTTTCGCCGACGATCACGTCGTCCACCCCGGTGAGCACGGCACAGGTGACCTCGTTGATGGTCTGCCTGGGCCGCATCAGGTTAAGATTGTGGTGAACCGGCAGTTCAAAGAGCGACATGACGGGGTCGATCAGCTCGCGGTGCTGCCCGGTGAGGCACACCGCAACGCGTGAAAAGACTTCCTTGCGCGCGGACAATTCACGGATGAGGGGCGCCATCTTGATGGCTTCGGGGCGTGTGCCCATGACTATAAGGATTCTCATTGGGGGCTGCTTCCTCAAACGGTTCCAGTCTCGCAAAAAACCATGTCAGAAGGGAGTATACGCCCCTGCCTGAACGCGGTGCCAAGACCGTGCCGAATCAGGCCTTGTACCGCCCGGGGTCAATGCCGTGGCGCTCCACGCGCAGGCCCATCAACCGCTCCGAGATGCCCAGTTGGCGTGCCGCCCGGGCCTTGTTGCCCTTGCAGTCCTTGAGCGCCTCGACAATCATCTCCCGCTCGACCCGGTCCAGCGTCTCCTGCAGCGTGCCCTTCATGATGGTGTTGGTCGCCTCGGCCGTCTGCAGCGTCGGCGGCAGGTGGTGGCCGTGGACCACGTCGTCGTTGGTGAGCAGCACGGCGCGCTCGATGCAGTTTTCCAGCTCGCGCACGTTGCCCGGCCAGTGGTAGCTCATGAGCATGTCAATGGCGGGCGTGGAGATGCGGCGCACGTACTTGTGATTTTCCTTGCTGTACTTCTCGACGAAGAAATTCGCCAGTTCGAGAATGTCGGTGCGCCGGTCGCGCAGCGGCGGAACGAACACGGGGAAAACGTTGAGCCGGTAGTAGAGGTCGTGGCGGAAACCGCCGTCTTCCATGGCCTTTTCCAGGTCACGGTTGGTGGCCGCGATGACGCGCACGTTTACCTTGATGGTGTCGCTGCCGCCAACCCGCTCGAACTCTTTCTCCTGCAGCACGCGCAGCAGTTTGATCTGCATCTGCGGCGACAGGTCACCGATTTCATCCAGGAAAATGGTGCCCCGGTGGGACATCTCGAAGCGGCCCTCGCGCCGGCGGATTGCGCCTGTGAACGCGCCCTTCTCGTGGCCGAACAGCTCGCTTTCGATGATGTTTTCCGGCAGCGCGGCGCAGTTCACCCGCACAAAGGGCTTGGAAGCGCGGTCACTATTGTAGTGGATTGACTGGGCAACCAGTTCCTTGCCCACGCCGCTCTCGCCGCGGATGAGAACTGTTGCGTCGCTGCGCGCCACCTGCGAGATCAGGTCGAACACGGACTGCATCGCCTTGGACCGGCCAATCATGTTGGCGGGCTGGAATTTCTTGCGCAGTTCCTGCTGGAGCCGGGTGTTCTCCGTCAGCAGGCGCTCGTGCTCCTCCTGCGTCTTCTGGCGCAGGCGCACGGCCCGGGCGATCATGGAGGCGATGATCTGCAGCAGCCGCAAATCCTCCTCAAGCGCCACGCCCTCCTCGAAAATGCAGTCCACGCTCAGCGTGCCGAGCACGGCCGTCTCCATTTTGATGGGAACGCAGATGTAGGAAAGGTCCTCGCGGGACAGGTTGGCCCGGGCGGCCGTCCGGTTAAGAAACAGCGGGTCCTGCGACACGCGCGGGATGAGCATGGGCTTGCCTGTCTGCACCACTTTGCCGATCACACCCTCGCCCAGTTTGTAGCGCCCGCGCTCCAACTGCTCCGGCGTAAGTCCATGGGCGGCGCAGATTACCAACTCGTCCATCTCGCGGTTGAGCAGTGTGATCGTGCCGCGCAGCATGCCCGTGTGCTTGGCAATCGCCTTGAGTACCGGGCCGATTTCATCGCGCAAATCAAGGCTTCGGTCGAGAATCTCACTGATTTCATAGAGCAACGAAAGCTCGGCTATTTCGCGCCGCACCTTCGGATTGGTCAGAGGCATGGGTGTTTCCGCCTTGTTTTGGCCTGATAGGAGGGCTTTCTAGAGCTGCAAGTTACCTGTATGTAGGGAGAGTACCCAACCGGAGCGCGTCTTGTCAAGATAAATCTGGGCTATGACAGAGATTAATCCTACCGGAAGGAAGGAAAAGAGAGGCTTGGCGGGCCCGTGCGGCCCAAGAATGGGGTCCAAGTAGCACGTAACCGTCAAGTGGACTGTCGGCGAGAAGTCGAATACAATAAACAAACAAAATAACGGGAAGTGTCCACCATGCGAAGTGCATTGTTTCTGCTGGTTACAGCATTGGTCGTGGTCGTGCTGTGCTGGCTGGTGAAATATGGCGGCGTTGAGAATGTCACGATCCGGGTCTTGGACAAGACCACCGGCGATCCCATCGACAGTTACTGGGTGTTCTACCATACACGGCCCCATTCGAACTGGCGCAGGGAACCGGAAATTGAACGCATGACCCAGCACCTCAGCCTCGCGATTCCTCGTGAAGACTTAGGCCATTTCGACATTTGGCTTGCCGCACCAGGATATCGGCCACAACTGCTGCGCCCGGCCGACATGAGTTGGTCCGGTTGGCTGAGGTCCGGCGAGACCGTGCTTGCGATGGAACCGGGAACAACGCTTAAAGGCGTGGTTCGCGATGCGGCAGGTCAACCGGTGAAGGACGCGGCGATCCTCTCCGAAATGCGCCCGGCCATGGAGAATCCCCCCCTGCCGGAACCGCTCGCCCGCACCGGCGCGGACGGAACTTTTGAAAGTCCCGATGTGCGTCCGTTCATTGAGGATGTGAAGGCGTTCAAGGAGGGGTTGGGCGCGGGACATTGCGCCGTGTCCGAGGCGATGGACATATCCATCCAAAGCGGTGGGGTCACCTGTCGCATGCTGGAAGCGGGCAAGCCGATCGTGGGGCTGTGGGTTATTGCCGAGTCCCATGCAAACACTGGACAGGATTCATCACGCTGGTGGCAGGCAACCCAGAAGACTAACACGGAGGGATTGGTACGTTTTGATGCCTTTCCTCCGGGCCGAACGAGAATTTGGACACAGCAAATCTACCAGGATGGCGCATGGCAGAACTATTTCCTCTTTGATTACACGCCGAAACCTTCCGGCTCGGTGTTCATGCTCACCGGACCGCCACGGAAACTGGAAAAGTGGGTGAATGTGGAGAAAGACAAGACAGTCGCATGCAGCGTTGATGCACTGACCGACGGCGACAAACCATAGGCAAGAAGCAACCGACCCCGTGTCGCTCTTAGGCGATGTCGCATTCCATGGGAACTATGTAGCAATGTGCACCCATCCGCCGCCCGATTTCCTCTTCGCCTGCATTTTCAAAGAACAGTTCAACCGCCTCTTTGAGCATCAGACGCGCTTCCTCGATGGTATGCCCCTCACTCGCGATATCCAACCCGGGACACAACGCCACATACCCCTCCCCTTCTTCGTGTATCAATGCTGTGAAATGAACCGTTCTCACCGGGGAGTTCCTTTTGGAGAAAAGACAGATCTATCATCCACTCACTGTATTATACCGTGCCCTTAACCCCAACGAAACCGCCTCCGGATTTCCCGTGTCCAATCTTGTGACCTGCATGGCCGAACCAAGAAGGGGTTTGCGCATGGCAACGCATGTGGTCACGGGCGCGTTTGGATACACGGGGAAGTACATCACCGAACGGCTGCTGGCCGCGGGGCAGACGGTGCGGACGCTCACCAACTCGCCGGACCGGGCGAATCCCTTTGGTGAGCGGGTGGCGGTGCATCCGTTCAACTTCGACAAGCCTGACGAACTGGCGGCGTCGCTGGAGGGCGCAGAGGTGCTCTACAACACCTATTGGGTGCGCTTTAACCACCGGCTCTTCACGCACGCCGAGGCGGTGCGCAACACGCTGACGCTGTTTGAGGCGGCGAAGCGCGCCGGGGTGCTGCGCATCGTGCACACAAGCATCACCAACCCGTCGGAGGGCTCGCCGCTGGAGTATTTCCGCGGCAAGGCCGTGCTGGAGCGCGCGCTGCGCGAGTCAGGCATGTCCCACGCGATCCTGCGACCGACGGTCATCTTCGGCAAGGAGGACATCCTGGTCAACAACATCGCTTGGACGCTGCGACGTTTTCCCGTGTTCGGCGTGTTTGGCGCCGGCAACTACCGCCTGCAACCAATCCATGTCGAGGATTTCGCGGACCTGGCGGTGGCGCAGGCGGGCCGTACTGAGGATACTACCATTGACGCCATTGGTCCGGAGACGTTCACCTACCGGGAACTGGCCATGGCCATAGGCGCGATTATCGGCTGTCCCAGACCGGTGGTGTCGGTGCCGAAATGGTTTGGATATGGCGCCGGATGGGTCATTGGAAAGTGGACGGGCGACGTGACTATTACGCGCGATGAGATTGAGGGGCTGATGGCGGACTTGTTGTACACAGGCTCGCCACCGGCAGGCAAGACACACCTGACGGAATGGACCAGGGAACACGCGGACACGCTGGGAAAACGCTATGCCAGCGAGGTGGCGCGGCGCGTGGACCGCAGAAGCGGATACGGAAGTCTTTAGCACCCGGCGCCCAAACAGGCCGTATGCTTGTTTGCTGTTCGGAATTCTGAATTCTGACTCCTGACTTCTGAATTCCCTGGCGGCGCTTCGCCGCCGCCAAGTCCCAGATGCATCGGATTGCGCGCATCTGGTATCCTTTACGCTCCCTTTGAACCCCAAACACGACAGGGAGTTATACGCCGTGAAGAGTGATGAAATACGCGCATCTTATCTTGAGTTCTTCCGCGAGCGCGGCCATGTGGTCGAACGCAGCGACCGGCTTATCCCGGGCAACGACCCGACGCTGCTGTTCACGAGCGCCGGCATGGTGCAGTTCAAGCCCTATTACACGGGCGAGGCGCCCGTGCCCTACCGCCGCGCCACGACGTCGCAGAAGTGCCTGCGCGCGGGCGGCAAGGCGAACGATCTGGACGAGGTGGGCAAGACGTCGCGGCACCTGACCTTCTTCGAAATGCTGGGCAATTTCTCGTTTGGCGACTATTTCAAGCGCGAGGCCATCGCGTGGGGCTGGGAATTCACGACCCAGGTGCTCAAATTCCCGGCAGAGGCCGTGTGGGTGTCGGTCTACACCGACGACGACGAGGCTGCGGCGATCTGGGAAAAGGAAATCGGCATCAACCCGTCGCGCATTGTGCGGCTCGGCGCGAAGGACAACTTCTGGGGTCCGGCCGGCGACACGGGCGCCTGCGGCCCCTGCTCGGAACTGCTGTTCGACCGGGGTGTGGACATTGACCCGACAGCCACGCCGGAAAATGACCCGAAGGAACGCTTCCTGGAATTCTGGAACCTGGTCTTCCCGCAGTTCGACCAGCAACTGGACGGATCGCGGCCGCCGCTCAAGAACCGCGGCATCGACACGGGCATGGGTCTGGAGCGCATCGCGCTACTGATGCAGAAAAAGGACACCGTGTTTGACACGGACGGCATCTTCCAACTCATCAAGGCAACGCAGGCCATCGCGGGCGTGCCCTATGAGAAAAACCCCGTGCCCTACCGCGTCATCGCGGATCATATCCGGGCGCTCAGCTTCATGACCGCCGACGGCATTCTTCCGTCCAACGAGGGCCGGGGCTACGTGTACCGGCGGCTGCTGCGCCGGGCGGCGCGTTTCGGCCGCGAACTGGGCCTGGAGAAGCCGTTCCTGCATGAGGTCAGCGCAACGGTGGTGGACACGATGGGCCACCATTATCCCGAACTGGTCGAGAGCCGCGCCCAAATCGCGCGCCACATCCGCGTGGAGGAGGACCGTTTCGCCGGCACGCTCGCGCGCGGCATGGACCTTCTGGCCGCCATCTTTGACAAGGTCAAGGCCTCCGGCGAGACGGTGGTCTCCGGCGAGGAACTCTTCAAACTGCACGACACCTACGGGTTCCCGCTCGACCTGGCCACGGACATGGCCGAGGATCATGGCTTCACCGTGGACCGCGGGGCCTTTCAGCACGCCATGACCCGGCAGAAGGAAAAGGCGCGCGGCGCCTGGGCCGGCAGCGGCCAGCAGGCCATCGCGCCGGTCTACCGCACGCTCAGCGAGCAGTTGGGCGACACGGCGTTCACCGGCTACGGCAACACGCACGAGACGGCGACGGTGCGCGCCATTGTGCGCGACGGCGAGGCCGTGGACGCCCTGCAGGACGGGGAGAGCGGAGAAGTGGTGCTCGACAAGACACCGTTCTACGCCGAATCGGGTGGCCAAGTGGGCGACACGGGCGTGCTCGAATCGTCCGAGGCCACTGCGCACGTCGCGGCGACGCGCAAGCTGGTGGGTAAAATGACGCTGCACGGCGTGACCATCGCCAACGGCGCGCTGAAGGTGGGCGACAAGGTGGAGGCGCGCGTGGACGAAACGCGCCGCCGCGCCATTGAGAACCATCACACGGCCACCCATCTGCTGCAGGCGGCCCTTCGCCAGGCGCTCGGCGAGCACGTGCACCAGGCGGGTTCCTATGTCGGGCCCGACCGGCTCCGCTTCGACTTTACCCATTTTGAGGGCATCGCCCCGGACCGGTTGCACGACATCGAGCGGCTGGTGAACGACTATATCCGCCAGAGTGAGGACGTGGTCATCGTGAGCAAGCCGATTGAGGAGGCCCGCGCCGAGGGTGCCATGGCGCTGTTCGGCGAGAAATACGAGGATGTGGTGCGCACGGTGCGCATGGGCGAAATCAGCCTTGAGCTGTGCGGCGGCTGCCACGTGCCCAACACGGGCGTCATCGGCTGCCTGAAGCTTGCGTCCGAGGCGGCCCTGGCCGCGGGCGTGCGCCGTATCGAGGCGGTTTGCGGCGACGCGGCCATTGAGGCGATCCAGGCGCGCGAGGACCAGCTCATGGCGGCGTCGCACCTGCTCAGCGCGCGCCCCGACGCGCTTGAGGAGCGCATCCGCGCGCTCATGGACGAGAACCGCAAGCTGTCGCGCGAGGTGGACAAGTGGAAGCAGGCCGCGGCCACCGGCGGCGGCGCGGACCACATGAGCCGCGCCGTGGACGTGAACGGTGTCAAGGTGCTGGCGCTGCAGCTCAACGGGCTGGACGCGAAGGGTCTGCGGGAGGCGCTTGACCAGTTCAAGGACAAGCTCGGGTCCGGCGTCGTGGTGCTCGGCAGCGCCGTGGACGACAAGGTGGCCCTGACCGCCGGCGTGACCAGGGACCTGGCCGGCCGCATCAGCGCGGGCGAAATCGTGAAGCAGATTGCGCCAATGGTGGAGGGCAGCGGCGGCGGCCGCGCCGACATGGCGCAGGCCGGCGGCAAGAACGTGGCCGGGCTTCCCGGCGCCATGGCCGCAGTGGCCGAGGTGGTGGCGACGCTGCTGAAGTAGCGCACGGTAAAGAAACTCGCGCGGCCAAAGGAGCTCTTTTGGCCGCGCATTTTTTCTGTAGTCACGACACAATGAAAACGGTCATTGTGAGGAGTGCAAAGCCCGACGTGGCAACCTCTTGCAACGATATCCCGGGATTCCGAGACATAGCGAGCAGGGGATTGCTTCGCTACGCTGCTAAGAAAGTGTGGGACAGGCGCCCTCGCCTGTCATCCTAGGGTGTTCGTTACAAACCGACAGCCGAGGGCGGCTGTCCTACATGCCCGAACCAACTTTCTGCCTCGAATCGCCGCCGTAGGCGGTCTGAGGCTCGCAATGACGATTTCATCCGTATCCGCGTCTATTTCTGCTTCGCCAGCAGTGCGTCCACGTAGCGCGAGTCCATCTGCTTCCTGGCCATGGCCCGCTTGACCGGCGGCAGTTTCATGATGGCGCCGAGCACGGCCCCCAGGGCGCGGTGGCTGGCGTAGGCCTGATTGTCGAAGAGCAGGTTCTGAAGCTTGCCGCGCTCAATGGCCTGTATCACGAAACGGTGCACGGAATTTACCGGGGTGAGCACGCGCGCCTTGCGCGGTTTCAGCCTGATGGCCGCCTTGGCGCAGGGCCGCACGCAGACGCCGCAGCCGAGGCAGCGCTCCCCGTCCAGTTGCGCCGTCTTGCGGTTGCGGCTGCTCGGGTCGTGCGCGGACACAAGGCTCAGCGCCTCGACCGGGCAAAGGCTCACGCACTTGCCGCAGCCGGTGCACGCTTCGGCATCCACCTCGGGCAGGAAGTTGGTCGTGTGCACGGGCCGCAGCAGGCCGAATTGGCGCGCGGCCTTCATCGCCTCGCAGCAGCAGCCGCAGCAGTTGCAGACAAAGCTCACGTTGCGACGCGCGTTTTCGCCGAACTGCACGAGGTTGTGCTCTTTGGCCCGCTGAAGCAGGTCCATGCACTCCACCTTGTCGACCCGGCGCACGTGCCCGTGGCGGATGAGCGTTTCCGCGCCGGTGTTGAAGGTCATGCAGATGTCCATGGGCGCGTCGCAGGCGGTCCCGCGGTGCATGGCAATGTGGCGGCAGTGGCACATGGCGATGCCGATGTGGGACGCCGTGTTGATGACCTCGGTGGCTCGCTCGTAATCCAGCACGCGCAGGGCGTCATCGTCCTCAATCGCCTCCTCCCGGACCATCGCCCGGCCAAACTGGGTCTCGCCGCCGGAAAACAGTTCGCGCCCAAAATCCTCCTGGACCACGACATACTGGTGATACAGTTCGGCCAGCGCCTTCTGGTCCAAGTCCCCGCGCACGCGCATCATGGAGAACTCAAAGAATCCCACCATGGGCGGCGGCAGCATGTAGCGCCTGTTCCCGCTCTGGCTCACAAAGTCCAGCAGGATGGCCCTGCCGGCCAGCGTGTCGAGCGTCTTGCAGGCCTCGGCCTCCCCCACTTTCCATGCCTGGGCGGCCTGCTTCGCCGTGAAGGGCTTGATTGGCAGCAGCGCCACCAGGTTGGCCTCCTTTTCGCTGAAAAGAAGGCGCAGGATGCTGTGGAGCAGTTCGGACGAGGGAGCCCCCTGGGGGAATTTGTTCAGCCGGTCTGTAAGCCGGTCATAAGCCGATTTCAGGGCCTGGTGCGCCATGGACGCCGTCCTTTCAGAGCAAGCCCCCCCTGCCCTGTCGCCAATTATAGCCCACCACAGGAAGACCGGCAACCGTGCCTTTCCCTGATTTCAACTTGTGAATGCGGGCGGAAAGGCGATTGTTTCCGCAACGTTTCCATTCCGTCCGCCCGGGCTCCCATGCTATTTCTGCATGGACAGCAGGGCGTCCAAGTAGCGGGAGTTCATCTGTTTTTGGGCCATGGCCCGCCTGACCGGCGGCAGTTTGAGAATGGCCCCAAGCACGGCCGCCATGGCATGGTGGCTGGCATAAGCCTGGTTGTCGAAAAGCAGGTTCTGCAGTTTGCCGCGCTCCGTGGCCATGAGCACGGCGCGGTGCACGGACGACACCGGCGTAATCACGCGCTCTTTGCGGGGTTTGAGCCTGATGGCCGCCCTGGCGCAGGGCCGCACGCAAACGCCGCAGCCAAGACAATAGCGCTCGTCAATCTGGGCAACCTTGTGGTTCCGGTTGCCCGGGTTGTGCGCCGATACCAGGCTTGCGGCCCCGACAGGGCACAGGTTGACGCACCTGCCGCAGGCGGTGCATCGTTCGGCATCGACTTCGGGCAGGAAGTTGGTCGTGTGGACGGGGCGCATCAGACCGAAACGCTGCACGGCGAGCATCGCCTCACAGCAGCAGCCGCAACAGTTGCAGATAAAGCTCACATTGCGCTGGTTGTTCTCGCCGAACTGCACAAGGTTGTGTTCCTGGGCCTGCTGGAGCAGGTCGAGGCACTCGACGGCGTCAACCTGGCGCACGAATCCATGGCGGATGAGCGCGTCGGCGCAGGTGTTGAAGGTCATGCAGATGTCCATGGGCGCGTCGCAGGCGGTGCCCTGGTGCGACCTGACGTGGCGGCAGTAGCACATGGCGATGCCGATGTGCGTGGCTGTCTTGATGACCTCGGTCGCGCGCTCGTAGTCGAGCACCCGCAGCGACTCTTCCCCGTCGAGCGCCTTTTCCTGCACAAAGGCCCGCCCGAGCTGGGTCTCTCCCGTGGCGAACAGTTCGCGGCTGAAATCCCCCTCCACCGTGACATACCGGTGAAAAAGTTCAGCGAGCGTTTTCTGGTCCACGTCGCCGCGCACGCGCATCATGGAGAATTCAAAGAACCCCGCCATCGGCGGCGGCAGCATATAGCGCGTTTCCCCGTCCTTGTCCTGATAGTCCAGCAGGACGGCGCGGCCGGCCAGCGTGTCGAGCGTGGTGCGCGCCTCGGTCTCGGTCACCTTCCAGACCTGCGCCGCCCGCCGGGCCGAGAAGGGCTTGATCGGCAGCAGCGCCACCAGATCAGCCTCCTTTTCGCTGAAAAGAAGGCGCAGGATGCTGTGGAGCAGTTCGGATGGGGGGGCACCCTGGGGGAATTTATTGAGCCGATCAGTGAGCCGATCATAGGCGGACTTCAGGGTTTGATGCGCCATGGCTGCGGTCCTCATGGGGAAGAACCCCTTAACTCCATTATAGCGCGGTGTCCGCGTACCGACAAGCCCCCGATTTTTGCTCCGCCCCTCCCATGCGCTATGATTAGTGCGAAAGTCAGCGCAGTCTCATCCTGGAGGAAAACGGTCATGACGGTGCTTTTTTATCTGGGCTCGGCCATACTTCTGTTCGGACTGGCAATCCGGTTCTACGGCGCCTTTCTGGCGAGAACCATGGGGGAAAACGCCGCCAACCCCACGCCCGCCCACAGCTGCGAGGACGGGCGGGACTATGTGCCGACGCGCACTGGGGTGCTGTTTGCCCATCACTTTTCGGCGATAGCGGGCGCCGGCCCCATCCTCGGGCCCACCGTGGCCATACTTTACGGATTTCTTCCGGCATGGCTGTGGGTGGTGTTTGGAGGCATCTTCATCGGCGCGGTGCATGATTTCATGGCGCTGTTCATCTGCATGCGCGAGGGCGGCAAGTCGATGGCCGAAGTGGCCAGGAAGACCTTCGGCAAGGCCGGTTTCGCCCTGTTCATCCTGTTCACACTGATGATGCTGGTGCTGGTCACCTCGGCGTTTCTGAGCGCCGTGTCCATGTCGCTCACATCCCTGTGGCCGCTGGAGAAACTGGGCCTGCGGGAGGGCCAGTCGCTGCTGCAGACCGTGTCGGTGAACGGCGTGCCCATGGGCCGCATCGGCGGCGTGGCGTCGACATCGGTGGTCGTCATCACGCTGCTGTCGCCGTTTCTCGGCTGGCTGCTGTACAAGAGGAAGCTGGCGCACAAGATTGCCTATCCGCTGGCCGCGGCCATCTGCGTCGGCTCGGTGGTGCTGGGTTTTGTCTTTCCCGTGGTGCTCAACAGCACCGCATGGACCGTGGTCATCTCCATCTACGTGCTCTTCGCCTCCGGCGTGCCCGTTTGGATCATCCTGCAGCCGCGCGATTTTATCAATGTGCAGATTCTTTATGCGGGCATCGCGCTGATGGCGGTGGCGCTGTTTCTGGCGGGATTCATGAACCTGCCCTTCTCCATGCCGGCGGTGAACCTGCAGGAGGGTGTCGCCAATCTGGGAATGGTCTGGCCCATGATGTTCATCCTCATCGCCTGCGGCGCCATATCGGGGTTCCACTCGCTGGTGGCGGGCGGGACCACGGGCAAGCAGCTCAACATGGAGACCGACGCGCGGCGCATCGGGTTCAACGCCATGCTGCTCGAGTCGCTGCTGGCGGTGTGCGTGCTGCTGGCGCTGGGCGTCGGCCTGAGCTTCGCCGACTATAAGGCCATCGTGTATCCCGTGGTGGAGGGGGTCAAGTCCAATCCCATTCTGGCGTTCAGCCTGTCCGTGGGCCATCTGGTGAACAAGACCATGGGCATCCCCATGGACCTGGGGACGGTGTTCGGCATTCTGCTGGTGGAGGGCTTTGTGATCACCACGCTGGACGCCGCGGTGCGGCTGAACCGCTACCTCTTCGAGGAACTGTGGGACATGATCTTTGAAACACCGCCCGCGCTGCTGCGCAACCAGTGGTTCAATTCGCTGCTGGCGGTCATACTCATGTGGGTGCTGGCCTACACCAATGCGTTCACCGCGCTGTGGCCCATTTTCGGCGCGGCCAACCAGCTGCTGGCCGCGCTGGGCCTGATCACGGTGACCGGCTGGCTCATGCTCAAGGGGCGCAAGTACTTCTTCGCGCTGGCGCCGGCCCTGTTCATGATCACCACAACCATCGCATCGCTGGTGATCCTGCTCATCAAATACATCCACCAGTCCAACATTACCCTGGCCGTGACGGCCGTGTTGATGATGGCGCTGTCGGCGGGCGTGCTGGTCCTCGTGTGGAAACGCGTCGTGCGTCCCGCGCGAGTGCGGGGGCGGGAATAGCCGGCGGAGAGGCGTTTTGACGTTACGAAGGCGGCGGTGAAGCCGCGCCAAATTGTGAACGCGGGTGGAAATGATCTATGATCGGGGCTCCTAAATGAACCCCGTCTACAGGAAGGATCCGTCATGCCGCACCCGCAACTCGACCGTTTCAAGCTCAATATCAAGCCGCTGGCCGAACGCAAGGACAAGGTCTACATTGAGCGCGACCACGTGCTGCCGACGGCCGAACTGTCACACCCCCTGACTGAAAACGGCGTGAAAGTCATCGCTGAAACGGTCGAGCGCATAAAACGGGCCCGCGAAAACGGCAAGTCGCGCATGCTCACCTTCGGCGCGCACGCCATCAAGAACTGCCTGGCGCCGGTGTTCATCAAGCTGATGGAGGACGGCTGGATCACGCACCTGGCCACCAACGGCGCGGGCATAATCCACGACTGGGAGTTCGCCTTCCAGGGGCACAGCAGCGAGGACGTGCGCACCAATGTCGACCGGGGCCAGTTCGGCGTGTGGCAGGAGACTGGATTCTACCTCAACCTGGCCCTCATCGTGGGCGCCTACCGCGGCATGGGCTACGGCGAAAGCGTGGGCGCCTTTGTCGAGCAGGAGGGGCTGGACATACCCGCCCAAGACGTGCTGGTCGCCGAAATCCGGGAAAAGGCCGAAACGGACCCGCAGCAGGCCGCGGCCGCGGCCGACCTGCTCACCCAGGTGCGCGCATTCGACCTCAAACGCGGCTGGATGCCTGTCCCCCACCCGTCCAAGCGCTTCGGCCTCCAGTCCGCCGCCTACCGGCTCAACATCCCCTTCACCAGCCATCCCATGATCGGCCATGACATCATCTACGTCCACCCCATGAACCAGGGCGCCGCCATCGGCCGCGCCGCCCAGCGCGATTTCCTCGCCTACGCCAACCAGGTCAACAATCTCGACGGCGGCGTCCACATGAGCATTGGCTCCGCCGTGATGTCGCCCATGATCTTCGAAAAGTCCCTGTCCATGTCGCAGAATCTGTGGATTCAGCAGGGCAAACACATCGACGATCATTTCATGGTCATCGTCGACCTGCAGGAGTCCCACTGGGACTGGTCGCAGGGCGAACCGCCGATGGACAACCCCGACTACTATCTGCGCTACAACAAGAGCTTCAACCGCATGGGCGGACAGATGCGCTATGTGACCGCGGACAACAGGGACTTCCTGCTGGCGATTGTGAAGGGGCTGGAACAGCCATGATC
Source organism: Candidatus Hydrogenedentota bacterium (assembly GCA_903902895.1). Lineage (GTDB taxonomy): Bacteria > Hydrogenedentota > Hydrogenedentia > Hydrogenedentales > CAITNO01 > CAITNO01. The sequence goes on from CAIUWO010000083.1 coordinate 20,616, forward strand.
GCTTCGCTCTTGGTGGTACTTGGGTTCACTTCTGTCGGTGCTGTTGGGCAACCCGGGCTTGTTCCTGCATCGAACTACCAAATCGTTCAGAAGGCGAAGCAATCTGACCCACATAAGGGAGACAACTGGTTGTCCGTCCTGCAGATTCGAACTCCCATCATCGAGATACCATTGATGTGGGAGTTCCCCGCCCTCAACCTTGGGTTTGAGATAGACCAAAGCTCACTGCGCGTCGTGTGGTTACACAAGAATTCCTTGTTATGGATCTCTTGGAAATCTATGCCTGCGCAAGGCAGCGGCGGGTATACAACCGAGATGCACTTGCTCGAGTCCGTTACCGAAGGCAAGGCAATCGACCTTTTACAGCAATGCTTCTCCGGTTCTGGGAGTCAGGGCGCTGGCAATCACCAATCCACGTCAGTAGAATTTCAAGCGACTCAAATCGGAGAGAGTGGTCTTCCGAGGATTAGTCGTACAGCTGCGTATGTTGACGCTTGCCGAGATTTCCAAAGAGCGGTTCCGCTTGGCGTTTCAACGGATGGAAGTTTTTGGCGACGCCAGTTCAGAATAGTTGAGAAGACGGAATATGCTGTCGGCGCTGATTCTCTCAAGGAGGTCTCCAGAACTTCCTGGATTGATCTGTCGGCACCTCCGACGAAACGGGTGGCCTTGCAGGAACTTGCCGACTTTCTCTATGTCTATACCAAGACAGATCGTTGGACGAAATCCAACGAAGACCAATCGGCGCCGCAGTTGGAGAGAGAGAATATGGTCAAGGCCCTTCTCGCTGTAAATTCGAACATCAAGAGTGAACAACCATTAGAGGGACTAATCAAGATTCCAACGGACCATCCCCTCATAGAACCCATGTCACCAAATCATGAAGAGAACCCACTTCGCAAAGCACGAAGGACCGGCGGTTCATGATTCGTCTTCGTTACAACAAGAGCTTCAACCGCATGGGCGGACAGATGCGCTACGTGACGGCGGACAACAGGGACTTCCTGCTGGCGATTGTGCAGGGGCTGGAAAGGGGCTAAGTCAGCATGTTCTCCCGGCTGACAAAATTGTTTGAAACAAACTGCCATGATACCGGCAACATCTTGGAGCACGCAGATATATGGGAAGTCTCCCCGTTGAGAGATTCAACGGGTTTCTTCCTCGCTCTGAGGCAACTTCTGCCCGCCGGCTGTATCCTCTGCCTTGAAGCGCCCCTCCATGCCCAACTCCGGCAGTTTCTTGCCTCCCACCCGGCTTCCTGCAACATGATGGTGGTCGCCGGCACTGAATGGCCCAAGCCCGCTTGGTATCATGTTGAGGCTAGCACGGAGAACTTGGAACGCATCGAGGAAGTGACACGGAGGGACTGCGCGGAACCGGAGATCTGCACGCACCTTATCGTATACAAGGACTCGCAAATACTGCTCTCATGGTACGATGCCTGGTTGGACCCCATGGAGTTGTCTTCGTGTTTCGCAGAATCTGAGGTCCGTGACTTTTGCGGGAGGCTCGGGACTACGTACAAGCGCGCAAGAAGATAGGGAGAAACCGCTGCGCACAACATACTGGCAGCAGATACCAGCCGCATGGGCGGTCAGATGCGCTATATATCGGGAGGCAACAGGGATTTTCTGCTGGCGCTGGTGATTGGGTTGGAGAAGCAATACCTTGGCACGCAGTTATTTACCGCGATGAACGGCAGGGACGGAGTTGCGGCTCCAGCGTTCCTGAGTTGTCAGACATTTTCACGGCCGCTTCATTCAGGTATCTGAAAAAACACAGTGTGGCTGTTTTGTAGAACAATAACGAGCATATGTTTCAGTTGCATAAAACCGTGTAGCTTCGATTCTTTTCGGGTATAAAGACAAGGGCTTTTCGTTTTTCATCAAGCCCATGTGGGATTGTTTTTCCGTTTGTCTCATCTCTTACGAAGGCGTTTGTGATTCCGTTGCCTTTCAGCCTGTTTTCTATGGTGATGGCGCTCCCGCCGCCCTTGAGGTAAAAGGATGTTGTTTGATTCTCTTTGGATACGGAATAGACTTCTGCATACAGATGGTCATCTTTGGGGTCGCGCAATAACAGAATTCCTGTTCCACCTACAAATACTGGTGCCTGATCCAAAGGCATGATAAAGTCTTTCAATGTCTGTGGACCCTCGAAGACTTCTCCGGCGTCAAACAGAATCCATCGGCCTTCAGGCAGATAGACATTCATCAGACTGGTCTTTTTGTACTTGTTATGAAGCAGCGGCGCTGCAAGCAGCGACGAACCGATCATCCACTGGAACTGCTGGGTTGTGCTGCTGGCGAGGTTATAGGTATTGCTGTCGGCGGGAAAGGCGATGGGCAGCGGCGTCATGGTATGGGGGTAACCGGTGTTGAAACTGTCGACCGCACAACTGTACAGGTAGGGGCCAAGCGCATGGTGAAAACCAATGGCTTTCTTTAATGTGGTCTGGTCCTGATCCGACCAGCCGCGGTTCCAGGGGCTGTCGGAAACCGCCATGCCTGCTGTCAGGGCGAGCAGCCAGGCATGACGCATGGCAGAGGTTACATCA
>CAIUWO010000084.1 GCA_903902895.1 Candidatus Hydrogenedentota bacterium
CGAGCGCATCGGGGAACTGGTGAAAAACGTCAGCGACGACAAGCGCTTCGTGTACTACCTCATGGGCGCGACCGGCATCGTCGTCGTGCCGCTGACGGGCTTCTACTGCGCCCATCCCGGATTCCGCGTGACCCTGCTCGAAACGGACGACGCCAAGCGCGCCTGGATCTTCAAGACCCTCCGCGAATCCATCGACCAGTACCTCGCCGGGTAACCCGGCCTGTGGGACAGCCGCCCCCGGCTGTCATTCCGAAAGGTCCTTGTGGCACCCTCAAGTCCGGACACAGTCCGAGCTTGGGGGTGCTCTCTTTTCTGCCGGTGCGCGTTCAGAAAGAGCACCCCCAGGCCCGTGCCTTCACTGCGTTGCGGCCCGAACCGAGGGTGCCACCAAGCAGCCTCTGGTGTGCGTTCACGCACGGCAAAAGGGCAGGCGAGACGCCTGCGGTACGTAGCGCCGCCGTCCTGGCGTTCTTGTGCTTCGCTTCCTGCGCCCAACAACACCCACTTGGCAACACGCCTCCAATAGGTTATCCTAATTACAAGGCAGCCCGGAAGGCTGCGGAGGAGGATTGCCATGCGTCGTCCGCTGATTGTGCTGGTTACGTTTCTCTTGCTGAGTGCTGTCGTCATTGTCGTTATCCGGCTGCGCGTCACGGGCGCCATCGTGCTGCCACAGGAGGCGGCCACGGCGCAAGACGCCGCACCGGTGGCCTGGCCGTCCATTGAGTCAGAGACAACGCCAGCTCCCTTGCCGCCCCCGCCGCCCCCAGCCGCCGGCGGCTCAACCACGCCCGACGCACCGCCCGAGGGCTGGGTCTGGTGGGGCAGCATGGCCTTCCATAAGGACGCCAAGATTCAAAGCAACTGGGGAGGCAGGCGCGGCTATGAGGTGCCGGTGCAATATGACAATGACGGCGCGCTCATCGTTGCCAGCAAGTACCGGGACCACTCCGCCTGTATCTGGTCCTATGATACCGCATCGGCGGAATTTGTCGTTCACCAGAAGAAGACCCGGCAATCGGTGGGCCGCTTCCTGTACCACCAAAGCGTAAACACGCTGGTGTGGACCGAGACTGCGCGCGAATACGCGTGGGAGCAGAACAAGGAAAGCGGCAGGGCCTTTCGCCGCGGGTCAAAGGGGATGATGGGTTCTCTGCACAACGGGGCGCGCGGAGACCGGTGCTATTTTGATCGTCCCTATGGCGAGCAGTCCGAAGGGCTTGTTTTCAAATCAGCCACCCTTCAGGGGCTGCCCATTCCGCTCAATAACGGGGCGCTCGAAATGGTCCTTTCCGTGTCAAAGCCCAGCGTTGCCATTCCCTTCACCAAAACGGTCTTTCCCCAGCGACAGCACACCTGGTTGACGGTCTATGATCCCGTGACCATGAACGTGGTTGGCAGCCTGTCTGCCGACGCAGTAGTGGACTTAAACAGATACCACGACTTTGGCAAGGGACTGTTCCTGGGCTTCTATCATTTCACCACCTCGGGCGCAAAGCCCCAGTGCGCCGCGCTGCTGACGTATCCGGATATGCGTGTCGTGGCACGGGGGAGTCTTCCCGCTTTGGACCTGCAGTTGATGGCCTCGGCCAAGGATGGGCTCGCCTTGGATGTGATTACCCTCAGCGCTGGGGCCATATTCGAGCATGACTTGCTGTTGGCTGACAGGGCTTCTGCAACGCCCCAACAACTGTACCGCATCCGTGTTCCCGATGACTGGCGCAGGGTGCCGGGGCGAAAAGACCTGGCAAGCATTTGGCAGGAACCGGCCCAGGACCTCGCCGCACTGGAAGTCACCGAAGTGGGCGCGTTTGACGTGGGAACGTACGACGCGCACGAGTGCCTTGAGGTGAGAGACGAGTCCGAATACAAGAACATCACCCCTGCCTACGCTTTTCGCGACGGCGTGATGTACTGGCGCAAGCGCCACACCGGCGAGGTGGTCATGGCGTCCGTTGACAATCTCGACACGCAGACCGTCATCGGCGGAGAGGGTGCAACGTGGGACGGCTTCCGCGTGAATCCCGCGCGCGACGAAGTGGTCACCTGGCGCGAGAATGGCGAGCTCGTGTTTTGGAACGTTCAATTCCCCACGGCGGAGCCGCTGTACAAGGCCCGCGTCATTACCGATGAAACGCCCCACCGGTTGGAGGCGATGTAAAGGTTTCGGTGGGTAGCGACGGAAGACAAGGCAGGCGAGACGCCTGCGGTACGTAGCGCCGCCGTCTCGGCGGCCTTGTGCTTCGCTTCC
>CAIUWO010000085.1 GCA_903902895.1 Candidatus Hydrogenedentota bacterium
GCAAGGGAAAGGAAACGACCATGCGGAAGTCATTTTTCGGAAAACTGCTGTTGGTCCTGTTCGTGCCGGCGGGCATTTTCGGCACGTTGGGCATCACCCCTGCCGCCCTCGGACAGGACAGAGACCAACCAGCCGCGGCGGCCGAGGCGGACAAAGACGGCGGCTGGCCGAAAATGCTTTCCAAGGGCGACACGCAGATACTCGTCTACCAGCCACAATTGACGAAGTGGGACAACTACGAGGAAATCACGCTGACCATGGCCGTGGCCGTCTCCGGCAAGGACTACAAGGACGCCGAATACGGCGTGCTGGAGGCCACCGCGAAGACGGATGTGGACACGGAAACGCGCATGGTTTTGATGACCGATTTCAGGTATGCCCTGCGGTTTCCCTATGCCGCCGAAAGCAAGGTGGCAAGGCTGGAGCAGACCGTGCGCGACTCCATACCCGAGCAGAACGGCCTGAACGCCTCCCTGGACCGCATACTGGCCTACGGGGAGGATGCGACGCAGGTCCAGGGCAGCGTCGACGTGAGCCTCGATCCGCCGCCGATCTATTACAGCGACAAGCCCGCCATTTTGGTGGTCTTCATCGGCGAACCCAACTTCCAGCCCATCAAGGACACGGGCCTGATGGCCGCGGCCAACACGAACTGGGACATGGTTCTGGACACCGCCACTTCGAAGTACTATCTGCTGAACGAGGAATCCTGGCTGACGGCTTCGGACCCCATCAAGGGACCGTGGTCTCCGGCACCAGCGCTTCCGGCCGACCTTTCCAAACTGCCGGACGACCCCAACTGGGACAACATCAGGAAGAATCTGCCCGGCAAGCCCGCCGCCTCGGTGCCCGTGGTCTTCATAAGCCAAGAACCGGCCGAACTGATCGTGTCTGAAGGCCAGCCCAGATTCGCACCCATCTCCGGAACGGCCGTAATGGACGTGTCCAACAGCGACAGCGACCTGTTTTATCTGGCCAGAGAGAGGAACTTCTACCTGCTTGTGGCGGGCCGCTGGTTCCGCGCACAGGGTCTGAACGGGCCTTGGACGGCGGCAACAAAGGACCTGCCAGAGGATTTTGCAGCGCTTCCGGACAATGAGAAATACGGTGACACGCTGGCGTCGATCCCGGGCACGATTCAGGCGGAGGACGCGGTGCTGCTGGCGTCGGTGCCGCAGCGCGCCGTGGTCAACCCAAAGGAAATGAGCGCCACGGTCAGCTATCAGGGCGAGCCGAACTTCCAGCCCATCGAACAGACCGCCGTGTCCTTTGCCGTCAATACCCCCGAGGACGTGTTTCTGGTCAACAGCGCCTATTACTGTTGCCAGCAGGGCGTGTGGTTCCAGTCCAACAGTTCCGGCGGCCCCTGGGTGGTGTGCACCGCCGTGCCGGATGCAATCTACAGAATTCCGGCGAACCACCCCAAGCACAACGTGACCTATGTGTATGTCTACGATTCCACGCCGGACACCGTGGTGGTGGGATACACCTCGGGCTACACCGGCGCCTATGTGGCGGGCGGGTTGCTCCTGTTCGGTGCGGGTATCCTCGTGGGGTCCGCGCTGCACGACCACAACCACTACTGGCACAACTATCCCTGGGCGTGGAACCCCTGTTACTACTCCTATGGATGCCGCGCGCGCTATGCGTGGGGCTATGGAGGATTTTACCGGGGCGCACGCTGCTATGGCCCCTGGGGCGGCGCCGGACGGGGCGGCTATTACAATCCCATCACGGGCGGCTGGGCACGGGGCAGTTACCGTTATGGTCCCCTGACCGCCAGTCGCCGCTACGCCGCCTATAATCCCTACTCGGGCGTGTATCGCGCACATGCCGGAGGACGCGGTGTGTACGGGTCTTGGAATACCGGCGTTGTCGCGCGCAATGACCGCTGGGCGGCCGGAGGCCATGTGGAAGGATGGAACGGCAAGGCCGGCTGGGTCGGCGGCTCTGGCGGCCGAGGCGCATTGCACTATGACACGCGCTTTGGCTCAGGAACAGTCATCAAGGGCAAGAACGACGCCGTATTTGTAGGCAAGGACGGCAACGTCTACCGCCGGGGCGGCGACGGAAGCTGGAGCAAACGAAATGAACATGGCTGGAAGAAGACCGACTTTGACCGCCAGACCAACGTGTCAACCCGGCCCGGCAACCGCCCCGACAAAATGACGCGTCCGGGCGGACGGCCAGAAAACATATCCGGCGTCTCCCGCCCGGGAACGAAGGACCTCCAACGCCCGAAGCCGGGGGACCGGCCGGGTACAAAGGACATTCAACGCCCCACGACGCTTGATCGACCGAACACCAAAGACCTGCAGCGGCCAAAGCCGGGGGAACGGCCGGGCACAAAGGACATTCAGCGACCCACGACGTTTGACCGGCCAAACACCAAAGACCTCCAAAGGCCCACGACACTTGATCGCCCCAACACCAAAGACCTTCAACGGCCCAACAACAGGCGCCCCGGCGAGACAAAGCCCGGTTCGGCCGGTATCGCGGAGAGCCTGAACCGGGACGCGAATGCGCGGGCACGCGGCAACACCAACATGCAGCGCTTTGACCGGTCCAACAAGTCCAGTTCTTACAAGACGCCATCGCTGGGCGGAAATGGCTCCTCAAGGGACCGCGGCGGAAACAAGGGCAAGGGTGTTTCGTTGGGTGACGGAGGAGGAGGCAAGAAGAGCAAGGGCAGTCCGCTGGGCGGAGGCAACAGCCGCAAAGGCAGGTAGAGACGCAACATGGTATGGCGCCCGTGGCACGATGGCCGCGGGCGCCTTTTTCTTGCTTGCCGACGGTAACTGTTCATCAGCGGACACAGGCGACGCAGGGTCACAACATCTTTGCCAGTCCAAGTGCAGCCGGCAACTGCCTGCAAGTCACTCCTCCCCCCGCAATGTAGTCGCACGGGGCAGGACCATTGAGACGGCAAGGCAGAGGTAACCGAGAGAGTTCTGGCCGAGGAGGAACAGCAATGCCCCAACCACCACCAGCACCATCCAAAGCACGACCTGAGTCTGCGGATACGGAATGTGCAAACGGAGCGCGCGGCGCAGCGCGAAGGCGGACGCCGTGACGATAAGAATACCCGCGAGCACATAGGCCGCCAACAGCGCATAAACCATGGTTGGCACGGCACCGCCATGCTTTGGTGTCATGGACGGCGCGGGCGGCCGGGTCATGTTGAAAAGAATGCCCTCCTCGCCCAGGTAGGGCGCGTCGGTGGCGTTGGACAGCAGTTGGGGCAGCCCAAGCCGGCCGTTGGGCAGCGGCCAGGACATGGCGAGCATTTCCGCCGCCAGCGGGTAGGCGTGGTCGAAGCGGGCGTTGGCCCGCGCCGCCGCCAGGCCAAACGCGCAGGCCGCCATGCCGTGCCCGGCGATGGACGGCCCCGCATCAACATCGGCGTACCAGTCGCCCACGCCGCTGTCTTTGGCAAATTCGCGGAATCCCCACGCGCCCCAGCGGTACTGCCAAAACTGCCGCTCATAGGCGCCATACCATTCTCCGGCGAGGTCCGGCCAGAGTTCGGGGGCCACGAAACACAGATACGAATTGGAGCAGCCGCGCGCCGGCCCAAGCAGCTCGCCCGAGGCGGTGTCGGCCATGTAGCCGGGCAGGCCGGTGGCGTCGGCGGAATGCCCGGTGAAGCCGCGCTGCGCGCGGGCAAGCATTGCGCCATGGTCCGTGCCGAGCAGCAGGTCAACGCGGCGGATGCAGGCGATGGCGGCCAGCACGTCGCCCGGATAGCATTCGTGGGGATAGTCGTTGAGCAGGCCGTGCGGTGAGGCGTCAATCTCCGCCGCCAGTGCGTCCGTCCGCTCGCGGAGCAGGGGAAGATATTTGGTCTCCCCGGTCAGGTTGTGCTGTGACATGACCGCGCACAACTGCATGGCGCGGTACCACACGTTTTCGCGGTCCAGGTAGCGCTCGCCCCAGTGTTTCCTGACCCACCCGCCATGGCTCGGGTCGAGCACCAGCGCCGTCAGCGCGTCCACCGCGCCGCGCGCGTACACCTTTGGCGGCACGGGACCGGTGGGCGACTTCTCCCACGCCTGCTGCAGCGCCTCGGTGGACCAAAGGTAGAAGATTGACCCAAAGACGGGCCACTCCGTGCCGGAGATGTTCTCCGTGCTGAGCCCCGCCGCGCGGCCCGAGGCCACCCGCGCTTTTGCCCAGCGCTCCAGCTTTGGGGCCAGGGCTTGGTGCAGACGAAACGCGGCCTTCGGCACATCGCCGCCTTTGAGGGCGGGGTCGCGCAGGTCGAGCGCGACCCGCACCGCCGGATAGAAGGCAAACCAACCGGCCAGGGCGACGGCCACGGCGAAATTGCCGATGATGCACAGGTGGACAAGACGGCTCTTTGTGTTCATGGTGTTTTCCTCCTTCTGTTTGTGCCACTCAAGGCTGTGCGCCATGCGGCGCTTGTGTTTCGGGTCCATGACGCCCATCGCCTACGCCCGTGTCAAAGTACTTTGCGATGCAAAGCCTTCATCCACTTTGTACCACAAAGTTCTTGATAACGCAAGCTTCCCCGGGTAGAATTGAACCATGGAACACAATGAGAGCCCAGCCCGCGGC
>CAIUWO010000086.1 GCA_903902895.1 Candidatus Hydrogenedentota bacterium
GAAAAAGATATTCTCAACCAGCGGACACTTTCCTACCAATTGGGAGTGGATAGAACTAGGCCTCAGCAATTCCTATATCTGCTCAGAATGCCGGTCGATGTGCGGGCTCGGCTGAAGAAGATACCCGGATTGACCGAGGGGGAATTGCGGCCGATGACGAAGTTGATGGCGCGTGATCAGCGGGCGGCGGCTGGACGCTTCTTGGGGACGGGGTTGTGACCAAGGTCAGATGAGGCGGCTTGTCAACTACCGCGGCGGCTGTTTACAGATATGCTGAAATAATTTACCTTGTCAACGTTGACGAAATCATATATAATGCTAGTGTTGTCAACGGAGGAATCAAGATGATTGGTAGCAGATTGAGACAGGCTCGGCTCGTTGCAGGGCTGACGTTGGATGAGGTGGTTGAGCGTCTTGCCAAGTCTGGCGTCGAGATCAGCAAGCAATGTCTTTCAAACTACGAAAAGGAAAAGCGGGTCCCACGGGCAGACATTCTGATGGTTCTCGCGAGAGCCGTTAAAGTGCGTCCCGCATTCTTGATGAAGGAACCGGCCATAACCGTCAAATGGGTTGCATATCGCAGCCAGGCGCGTCTGGGATCTCGCAAGAAAGAAGAAATCGTCGCTCAAGCGGAAGCTGACGCCGAAAGACAGATGTACCTTCAAGAAATGTTGTTTTCGGGAGAGCGCCCCACTTTCCCATTGAGGCGGAACGTTTGCTCCGGTGAAGACGCCGAGAAAGCGGCAGAAGACCTTCGGACGGCATGGAAACTCGGAAACGACCCCATCGAAAGCGTAACGCAGACCGTGGAAAGCAATGGTGGAATGGTCATCGGGCATGCACAAGACAATGTGCGTTTTGATGGACTGTCGGGCTGGGTGAACAACGCTTTTCCGCTAATAATAGTCAACTCTTCAGTGCCCGATGACCGTCTTCGCTTTGATTTGGCCCACGAACTTGGCCACTTGGCAATGGATTGTGGGACGGTGGATGAAAAGACGGCGGAAAGGTTGGCCCACCGATTTGCAGGCGCATTCTTGGTTCCAGCCTGCACCGTGCGGCAGGAACTTGGAGCTTCGCGACGAAAGGTTTCTTCGGGTGAGCTTGGAGTCCTTAAGAAACGATACGGTCTCAGCATGCAGGCATGGATGTTCCGGGCATTGGACTTGGGCATCATTAGTGAAGGCCATTTCCGTTCCATGCGGATTAGGTTCAGCGCAGAAGGTTGGACGAAAAAAGAACCCGTGGACTACGTTGGTGATGAAAAGCCGAGCCGCCTTCTGCAAATGACCCTCCGGGCACTGGCGGAGGACTTGATAACATACGAGAAGGCTGTGGAGATTTGCCCGGAGGCGGCGAAGCAGATAGAACCGCCGACAAGGCCCAAGGAATCCCAAACCCTGTCTGCTCAGGAACTGTTGCGGATGCCAAGAACACAGCGGATGCAAATTTTGGATGAGGCGGCGACTGTGGCCAAGGGCGACTACTCTCAGCATCCTGAACTGACCGATTTTGAGGCTTTGGGGGAGGCGGACCTTCATGAGTGAATTAACCGACCCCAAGCGCGGCGAGATTTGGCGTATTAATTTCAATCCCGCCAAGGGCCAGGAAATTCAATACGTCGGCTTGCTCTGGTTATTGGGACTGACCAACTGGGCTACTGGGGCATGCTCATCGTTGTGCCCGTCACCGAGGGCATTCCCCCGGCCTCTTGTTGCCGCTTGAGGGCCCAGGAACGAAGAAGACTAAACCTTGTATGGAACGCGCACTCCGTCCCACTTAGGGCTGAAATCCCGGGTATTGCGCGAAACCAACAGGGCGCAGTTTGTCTGCGCGGTCGCCCAAATGATGGCATCGGGCAGGCGCATGCGGTGTTCGCGCCGCAGTTGGACCGCCTTTTCCGCCACATCCAAGTCCAGCGGGATAACCTCGAAATGTGCTTCAAGAAAGTCGCGCACCTGGGCTTCGTCATCATCCTGAGCGCCGACCAGCACCTCCATCCACGTGATACGGCTGACAAGAACACGCTCATAGCGGGCATACTCGTCATCGGCCTCGGGCAACCCGTTAAGCGCGTCAATGACTATGTTGGTGTCAAACACGGCAATCAAGCGCGGTCATCCCATTCGGAACGAAGCCTGTCCTGATATTCAAGCGGGTCGATATGCCGTTCGCGCCATGAGCCGAATGCCGGGTGTTGACGCATGGAACGCTGCCCGGAAAATTGTCGCTCGCTACCCATCTGCTCCTGCAGGAACTTGACGAAATCGAGCACTTCCCGCTGCTTGTCCGGCGACAAGCGGAGTAATTGCTCTTGAATCTGCTCTACAGCACCCATTCATCTCCTTTCTTGCAGACCCAAAGCCTGCAACGCTTTAACCAAATTATACACTTCTTTTCAAACGGTACAAATATCCCGCATGGATTGGATGGTCCCGGAGACCGGGCTCATAGCCTTACCTGCCGAACTCTTGGAGACGCCAACGGAATCGACTGCATGGACGGCGAGTGTGATTCATTGTACGGATGCCCCCCCCCTCCTTGAGATAAGAGATCAAGGTTACCCGAGCAGACCCCTGCCCTTGGCTGTGACCCTGTATTTCTGCATCCGGCTGTTGGGCCTGTCGGGAATAGTCATTTCGATTAACCCCGTTCTAAGGGCCGGCAGCAAATAACGGTCTCTGAAGTTGGCTTGCGATTTGAGGTTCAAGGCATGCTGAATCATGCTTCGACTCATTTCAGTCTTCACACCCAGCGTCCTAGCCACCTCGCAGAGCACCTTGTCCCCACCGCTGTGGCCACGGGTGTCCTTCACCATCTTAAAGTCATCCACGTCAAGAAACACCATGGTCATCGGCCTTGCCTTGCGTTTCGCTAGAGCTAGAAGGGCCGACAATTCGTGCGGATGGGTTTTCGGGAACGAACGGCATCTTGAGGCGAAACGAATCCCAATTACTTGGCCGTTTGCCGCGACCACGGGGCCTTCTGCAGCCAACCTCCGAAATAGTTTCGATCACTCTTCTTTGGAGGTGTCGCTTCAATCCATTGCGTGCGGTTATCCTGTCCGTTGGTCAACAGTATCTGCTCGCCTTTTTTTAGGTCAATCTTGTACAGGTTGGGACCGATGTACGTGAGTTTCTCTTTGGTCGCTCCGACAACGGTAATGTTTTCCATGTCGGTCTTGACAACACACGGCTCACCCGCTTCACTGTAGACTTTAACGAGCACAGTTCTTCCCGCTTCTCTCTTGGCGCTTACCAGGAAAGCACCTTCCGCGCGCAAATCGGCAAAGGCCGCGTCTTTCCACTTGTCTGGAACAGCGGGAAAGACGCGGATCTTGTCGCCCCAGCTCTGGAGCAGCATTTCATGAACGGATTGCGCCGCCGACAAGGGCGTTTCAATGACGGGATTGCCCCATTCGTTGTACAGCGTATTCGGAGTAATGTAGACCTTGGACGAACCGTTCTTGTCCAGCAGGGCGTCAAGATAAGCCAACGCTGCATTGCCATTTCCCAGGGTTGCGGCAATGCACGCGGCCCCTGTGAAGGAGTAGCCCGCCAAAGCATCCGGCTTGCTTTGCCAGTAATCCAGGGATTGTTGCGCGACCCGCCTGTTTTCCGGCAGGTCGATATTCAGTTCATGCAGTGGACATATCATGAACAGATGCGAAAAATGCCTGTGCGACAGGTCATACGACTGATTGCTTCCGATCTTAAAGCCGTTGTCGTCTTTGGGGTAGTCCACAAGGTTTTCGAGCACATTTCGCCATTGGGGCGCCAATGCGTCCCCGGCATCCAGCAGGGCGTCCATCTTCAGCAACGTTTCACAACCCCAGCGCAGCAGGGACAAATCAAAGTTGGTGTCTCTGGCGGTTCCGTATTCGGGAGAAAAGGTGGGCGGCAAATGCAGTTTCCCTGACGAGTCTTTCTCCAGAAAATGAAGGTAGTAGTTTATGGCCCTTTTTAACAGGGGAAACAGCTTTGGAAGCAGCTCTTTGTCCATGCTGTATCTGTACTGCAACCAGAGATTGTGACAGACAAAGGGGAGCGTTCCCAGTTGAGGACCTTTCTTGTCGTCTTTCGGCGGCAACACCAATCCGCCCTTCAAATCAAAATTGGTCACGCCGTCCAATGCGGCGGAATCATTCCGGTACTCCTCCGGCACGGTGTCAACAAGGGCCTGCACATTGTTGAATATGAGGTCGGACAACGCATAGCCCAAATCGACATGATTCGAGGTGTAGACCGGCCAGTACGACAATTCGACATTCAGATTCCACCAGGCGTTGGGCCACGAGGTGGGCACGACCCAGGGCCCGGTGCAATCCACAATGGAACGGCCCCTGCGGGTTGCAGAGGCCAGTTTGTACAGCTGTATCCAGTAGAAATTCTCAAGTTTCTTGTCCGGAATGCTTAGGAAGCTGTTCTTGTAGTAACTGTTCCACCAACTGCGATGACTTGCCCGCAGAGCGACGAGGCCGATGGACGCGACTTCTTCCACCGCGGTTCTTGACAGCGCCACAGCACCCTCGCCTGGATAGGTGTGCGCTGTGTTCACGTACAGCACACGGGCATCACCGCTTGATGTCTCTTTCCATGCGGTGCAGGTTTGTGCGTTGGTCAGGGGCTGCACACATGTCTTGATGTCACCGGCCAGATCAGTGACGGGCTGGGGGTTGTTGACGTAGCCTGCGGTCAATTTGTACTTCTTCTTCTTTTCAACAGCGAATAGCTGCCGGGGGCTGTCTCCCTGCCGGGCATGCCATTGATACACAAAGTGATTCTCGCCTCCGGTGGTGACCGCCTCGAGAATCACAGCGTTCTTGTCGGCATGAACCATCGCATTCAATGCAATGGTGCCCTTCTCTGTTTCTATGCGAACCCTGGTCTCCGCATTATAGAGGTCCAGGCGCATGGTTGCCTTTGTCATGGTGCCCACGGGTTCCAATGTGAAATAGCCCACCATAAGGTGCTGGTTTCCGGCGGGCATGCCGTTGCGGTGGTCATGCACTTCATTGCTGCAAATCTCAATGTTTATCGCATTGGGTTCCACCGCCCTGTTTATGTAGCACCCCATGGTGCCATTGCCCATCAAGGCGGCCCCCTCCCACGAAGAAGGCAATTCGTTCCAGACGAGGTCCTGCTTTGACAGGAAATCAGCCCAGTTTACGCGTGCGATGTCATTGTGAAGAGCCAGAGTGTCTTTGTTTGACGCTTCCTCTGACCAGAGGATGGGAGAAATGGCAAGCGAAGCAACGACGAGCAAGGCATATTTCATCAGGACATCCTTGTGACCAGTAGTGCCGAGCGGCAGCAATGCGCTTTTTCGCGGCCTCGAGTTGGACTGGCCTGTGGGAGGGAAACCCGGGAGCGGTATCCCTGCCCTTCTGTAAGCCACCTCATCTTTTCCAGAAGTGCGGATTGTAGCATGTTCATGCAGCGTCCATTTTACGGCACCGATGGCCAATTCAAACACTATCGCTGCCGGGGTGTCTTCCGTATAGTCCCAGCACAACGTCAGAATTTCACCGCAGGCCAGCTCTCGAACTTCAGCCTTTCCGCATTGCTCTGCATGCCTCCCAGAGTCTCCAGGGGCATTCTGGCCATCCTGGTGGTCATGCGTTGTCAACCGGTGTCGCAACACATTCGGGACCGACAACATAACTGACAACATAACTTGCCTGACCTCTATATCGCCGCTATAATGACCCAGTTTCGGACTTTTACTCATTACATCTGAAATGGATGATGGAGTTGGAAGCCTATTTCAGATGCTTTCTCAGCGCACACGACCAAGGCCGATTACGAAGGGTATGATTCAATGGACATTCAGGTGAAAGTGGACGGTGACTTTACAATTCTTGTCTTCAACGGGCGACTGGACGCAGTCTCCGCATCCGCTGCCGAAACTGTGATCACCAAAGCGATAGAAGACGGTGTCCGGCATATGATATTTAGTCTTGCGGGATTGGAGTATATCAGCAGTGCGGGATTGCGCGTCGTGCTCATGGCGGCCAAAAAAATGTCGCGACAACACGAAAAGGTGGTCTTGTGTGAACTGCAGGAAAGTGTCCGCGAGGTTTTTGAGATTAGCGGATTGTTGTCCATTTTCCCTATCGCCGATACAGAGGCTGCCGCCCAATCCCTGGCGGTGGAATGCCGGTCATGATCGGCGAGCGCTAGACCGTGGGCCCTTCGATGCGGAGGATAACGTGCCGGTTCTTCTGCCTGGCTGTATTGGCTGCTCCGCACGTGTCAGGGCAAGCACTGGAACCGGTAACACTGGTTCTGCAGTGGCAGCACCAAGCGCAATTTGCCGGCTACTACATGGCCTTGTTCAAGAACTTTTACGCGCAACAGGGATTGGATATGAGGTTGCTGCGCGGCGGGGCGGATGTGCGACCCTCGGAGCTGCTCCAATCCGGCAAGGCTGATTTCGGCTCGCTCATGTTGTCCACCGCGCTTGAGGAACGGGCCATGAGTGTTCCCGTTGTTCACTTGGCGCAAGTGGTAAACCGTGGCAATTTCCTGTTGGTAGCCTGGCGCGAACCCGGGGAAGGGGGGGCTATTCACGCGCTCTCTGACCTCAACGGCCGCAGGGTGTCGGTCTGGGGGGGTGATTTTCGGGCCCCCTATCTCGCGTTGTTCGCGTCACGGGACGTGAAACCGATTATCCTGCCTCAATATATCTCATTTTCACTCTTCCTGCATCGGGGTGCGGCGGCTTTTGCCGCGATGCGCTACAATGAATACCATACGCTGTTGCAGAACGGGGTCTCCGAAGACGATGTCCTGGTGTTTCCCCTTCATGACTATGGGATTCGCCTGCCGGAAGACGGTCTGTACTGTTTGGAGGACACCTGGCGGAAAAGGGAACGCGCCTGCCGCGCGTTTGTTCGCGCCTCCCTTGAAGGCTGGCGGTATGCACGCGATCACACGGAAGAGACGCTCGATGTGGTTATGGGATATGTGGAAAAAGATCAGCTTCCCACCAACCGCATGCATATGCGATGGATGCTGAAAGAAATGATCTCGTCCATTTTTCCCGACCGGAGCGGCCAATGGACCGAGGGGTGTTTGTCGCGAGAAGCCTACAATGATGCGCTGAAGATATTGACGCAACACGCCAATTTGCAGAGCTGCCCCGATTTTGACAGTTTCGTTGTCAAGAGCGAATCAAATGGCGCGCCGTAACCGCTCTCTGGCCAGCCGAATGGTCGCTTTGATTCTCCTGGGGGCGGGCCTTGTCCTTCTCGTCCTTCTCAGCGTGAGCTATATCGCGCAACGCCGGTCCATTTTGGCGAACGCTTCACGGGAAGGCTCCACGCTCGCGCAGTCTGTCGTGTATCAGATTGAATCGGAGCTTGGCCGTGCGGAAGCCCTGGTGCAGCAGACCGCAATTCTCCTGACAGACAGAACACTTGGGCGGGTGGAATGCGCCAAAGTGATTCGTGACACGCTCCAGGCCCATCCCTCCATTCTGGGCATGGCTGTGGCCAACAGCGAAACCGAAGCAAAAAAAGGCGATTTCAAGATACTTTACGGCTGGCACGACGCAGGCGCCGTTACGGTGCACGACCGAGAATCACCGCTTCTTGATTATCAGCACGACTGGTTCTACCTGCCGTACCATCTGCAAGTTCCTGTATGGATTGAGCCCTATTATGACTTCGACGCAGGAACCACCATGGTAACCTACTCGGTCCCTGTGGTGCGCGCCGGGGAAGTGACCGCCGTAGTCACTTGCGACTTGTCTCTTGATGCGATCCATGCATTACTGGACACATTGCCGCTCGGCGATGGTGGAATGGCCATTCTGCTTTCTCGTCGCGGCACCTATGTCGCGCATCCAGAGCATCGCCTGGAAATGAAGGAAACCGTTTTCAGTCTCGCCGAATCCTTGAAGGATGAGACAAGCGCAAAGACACTCCGACAGCTCGGCCATGACATGCTGGGCGGGACTCCCGGCCAACTGTACTGCAAGCACCCGACCGACGGCGAGCAGGCATGCATCTTCTACCATACCGTGCCATCCACCGGATGGGCGCTCGGAATCATAAGGCCCGAGAAGCAAGTAATGGCGCCCCTCGTCCGGCTCAACAGAATGAGCGTGACCGTCGCTTTCTCGGGATTGGCCCTGCTGCTGATTCCCGCGCTTGCCATCGCATGGTCGGTCGCGTCCCCCCTTCGCCGTTTGGCGGACGCGGCACAACTGCTCGCCACGGGAGATTTTGAAACGCCGCTTCCAAGTCTCCGGACGGGCGACGAAGTCTCGCAACTGACCGGGGCCTTCGAGCAAATGCGACACGACCTGCGTCGCTACATTGCCGACCTTACCGCCACTACGGCAGTCAAAGAAAGAATGGCCGGCGAACTGTCCGCCGCGCGTGAAGTCCAGATGAGTATCGTCCCGAAACTCTTCCCCCCGTTTCCCGAACGTTCCGAAATCGACCTCTATGCGGTGCTCATTCCGGCCAGGGAAGTCGGTGGCGACCTATACGATTTCGCCCAACTGGACGAGGATCACCTGTACATTGCCATTGGCGACGTCTCAGGAAAGGGCATCCCGGCCTCTCTGCTTATGGCGGTGGGTAAAACGCTGTTGAAATCGGCCGTGCAAACTCTGCGCGCGCCGGGCCGCGCCTTGTCGCAGGTCAACAATGAACTTTCCGAGGACAACGAGACCTGCATGTTCATTACAATGTTCTGCGGGATTCTGAACATCAAGACCGGCGACTTCATCTACTCCAATGCCGGGCATAACGCACCTTTTCTCACGCGCCATTCGGGTGAGGTCGAGCGTCTGAATGAACCGCCGGGCCTACCTCTGGGCATCCAAGCCGACACGGTCTACCACGACCATGTTTGCCGCCTCGACACCGGAAATCTGCTTGTTCTTTACACCGACGGCGTCACGGAGGCCATGAATCCCGCCAACGAGATGTTTGGCGACCGGGGCCTGCTGAAGTATATCCAAAGAGAGCGGCACCAAAGCGCCAGGGCATTTGTGGAAGGCCTGGGACGGGCGGTCCACGAGCACGCCGACGGTGCGGACCAATCCGACGATGTCACGGCGTTGGCCGTTCGTTGCCGATCGTGGCGGGCACAAATGCAACGGGCATCGCAGCCAGCCGAAACATTCGGGCGAGCACCCGGCGCCACGCTCAGCCTGCAGAACAACCTGGAGCAACTCGCCCATCTGGCGGTTTGGACTCAGGCGCAGGCGACGGCACTGAATATTCCGCCAGACTTGCTGAGGAAGATTAACCTGGCCCTTGAAGAGTGGCTCGTCAACATCATTTCCTATGCCTACACAGACACATCCGAGCACACAATCGAACTGCGTCTCTGGCACAGCGCCGACGAAATCATCATCGATGTCATGGATGACGGGCAACCGTTTGACCCTACGGCCCAAGCCGAGGTGGACATATCAATGCCGCTGGAACATCGCCGCATTGGAGGTTTGGGCGTTCATTTCATCAGGAAGACCATGGACCGATTTGCCTATCGCCGGGAGAACGGCTGCAACATCGTCACCTTGGCCAAAAACATCACAGGCGAGTCCGCGTAGGCATGTCGCACTGGCGAAGGGGCGCGCCGTGGCAATCTCCGCGGGCCAAAGGCTCACAATCGAGTGCGGGTCGCTGGGCGTCAAAGATGGTCTGCCCTCTCACCCTTTTCGGATACTCATGGTCAGGCGATTCCTGTTGCCGACAGTCCGATATTCGGTCCCTTCCGCCAGATTGTTGATAATGTTCAGGCCGAATTCATCGGGCAGAGACCCTTTGTCCAGCGGATATGCCGCTTCCCCCTCTGACTCCAGCGCCAGATCCAAGCGATGCTGCTTTTCCGAATAGCTCAGCGTCACGTCCAGCGAAGTCCTCTCCAGGAGCGGTCGGTAGATTATCAACAATTCCTCCATCAGCAGCAAGATGCGCTGTCTCATCTGTTTCGGAAGAATCTGCTTTTCGCAAAACGTCTCGATTTCGGCATTCATCGCGTAGAGGTCAAAGTCTGGGCTGTCGATACGGAAGCAGGCGCTCCTAATCTTGTTTATGAATGCCCGCGTCTTTTCCCGTTGCGGTTTATCGAATATTTGCGCAGGCGAGCCCTCCTCATAGATCTCCCCTTCATCCATATAGAAGACCCGGCTGGAAACATCACGGGCAAAATCCATCTCATGTGTGACGATAACCATGGTCATCCCCTCTCGGGCAAGACGCCGCATCACCGCCAGAACCTCACTCACCATAGTGGGGTCAAGCGCCGAAGTCGGTTCGTCAAAGAGGATGACTTCCGGGTCCATAGCCATGCAGCGGGCAATGGCCACACGCTGCTTTTGACCGCCCGAAAGTTCATCGGGGTAGTTGTCCGCTTTTTCGGCAAGCCCCACCAGCTTAAGAAGTTCCTTCGACTTGCGTTCCGCGGCGCTCCTGCTCATTCCCAGCAGCTTGACAGGCCCGATAGCCAGATTGTCCAGCACGGAAAGATGGGCGAACAGGTTGAACGACTGGAACACCATGTTCATCTTCCTGAGGACTTTTGGCACATCCGCCCCTGAACGCAATATATCGACCCCGTCAATGACAATGGAGCCGCCGCTCGGCCGGTCAAGCAGGTTGAGGCAACGCAGGAACGTGCTCTTTCCCGTGCCGGAAGGGCCGATAATGGAGACTACCTCGCCTTTACGTATTTCAACGGTGACGTCCTTCAGAACGACCAGGTCATCGAACTTCTTGGAAAGATGCTCTACATGAATCATATGTCACCAACCCTTTTCTTTCGGTTCTTGGGGTCCGTCAAGCGTTCCACATACTCGAGTAACTGCATCAGAAACCACGAAATCAGGAAGTACAGGACCGCTATCATGATCAGAGGAAAGAAGGCATCGAAGGTGCGGCTGCGGATGATGTCACTGGCTTTCGTCAGGTCCTGCACGGCTATATAGCCGACAACCGATGTCATTTTTACCAGAGAGATGAATTCCCCTTTATAGACCGGCAGAATCCGCCGCACCATTTGCGGCAGCACTATGTACAGGAATGTGGCGCTCCGCGTGAACCCCATCGCTATCCCGGCTTCCGTCTGGCCCTTGTCCACCCCCTCTATTCCTGTCCGGAAGATCTCGCTCGCATAGGCGGCGAAATTCAACCCGAACGCAATAATCGCGACGACCACCGGTTCGATGCTTACCGAGGCAAATACAACGTAGAAAATCAACATGAGCACCACCAGCACGGGGGTACCCCGCAGGACGGAGATATAGACCTTTGCCGGCAGGTTCAGCAGGCGTTTCTTCGACATTCTCATGAAGCAGACCAGCGCCCCAAGCATCGTGCCGAAGAGGGTCGAAGCCACAGAAATGACAAGCGTGGTCTTCAGTCCCTCCAAGATGAGCAGATAGCGCTTCTCCTGGATTATGTTGCTGCGGAAACTGTTGGCAATTCCTCTGAACAATGATACGGACGCGGGCCCTGTGCCATCGCCGCCCATCCCCGCAATTCTCCTCTTGAGCGCAAACACGCTTGCGTGCAGTTCATAGTAGGGATCTGAAAACGCTATCTGCTTCTTTCGCTCCTCTGTGAGCATCAACGTGCTCGTGATCATGTCTATTTTGTTCGTCGAAACGGCGGCTATAAGGCTCCCGAACTCCATGTCCATCAGCTTGAGTTCTTTGCCGAGATATCCGGCAAAGCGTTCCGTGAGTTCGACATCATACCCGATCATTCGATTATCCTGAACGATCGTAAAGGGGAGTCCCTTGTCGCTTACTATTCCGACGACAAGCACGCCATTCGATTTCGTGTTGTCGATTGCCGGCATATGGGCAATGCCCTTGAGTATCCAGCGACTTGCCATATCGTCGTACACGCCGTCCTTCTTTATCTGCACAAGGAACGCGTTGAATTGTTCTCTCAGGCTGTCGTTTTCCTTGTTAAAACCGGTGCCTATTAAAACGGAAAAGAGAGGCTCTCCAAGCAGCGCCAATTCGTCGTCCGCGCGCAGAATCTCAAGCAGCGTCTCGTGCGTATAAATGGCCGCGTCCACCTTTCCGGATTTCACGGCGAGAAGGATGTCGGAAGGTGCCTTGTATTGGAGGATTGTGGCTTGCGGATACTGTTTGGCCGCGTACGTGTCATGAACCGAACCGAGCAGCACCCCAATCTTTTTGTCTTTCAGGTCGGCAGCCGAACCAAGTTGCGCCTCTTGTGTTGATGGCTCTGCAGTCCGCTTCACAACCATGACCTGCGCGCTGGCAAAATAGGGTTGCGTAAAGGCCACCGACTTTTTGCGTTCATCGGTTGCAATCATGCCCGTGGCAATCATGTCGATTTTTCCGGCTTCAAGGGCAGGCAAGAGGGACATGAATTTCATATTGTAGAACTCGACAGGCCGATGGAGTGTTATGCCGATGATTCGGGCAAGCTCGGCGTCGTGACCCGTCACCCTGCCGTCCTTATCCATGAACGTGTACGGCTCCCGTGTGGTGGTCACCCCTATTCTCAGTGCCGGGCCCTCTTGGGGAACGCTGAGGTCCTTTTCCTGATAGGGCGAGTCATCCTCCTTGAACCACCGTTTCTGCATGTCGGCCAAAGTGCCGTCATTCTTCAATTGGGCGATTACCGCGTCTGCCGCGGATAACAGGTCGTCGTTTCCCTTCTTGATCGCGATGGCCGCGTCTTCCGTGTCGAGCAGTTCCGGCAGCCGCCTGAGTCCTGGATTCTTACGGGAGATCAGATTCGCGGTCGCCTGTGAGATAACGATCGCATCAAGTTGTCCGGCTTTCATGGCCGTAACGGCATCCATGATGTCATCGAAGCTCTTTGTCGCGGCCTGAGGAAAGCGCGCGCCGACAATCCTTTCTCCAACGGAACCGGTCATTACACCGATCCGCACGTCTTTCGCATCGTCCAGACTCATAATGGCCTTTTCAGGCCTGTGGCATCCCGCAAGGGAAGCGACGAGCACCAAGAAAACAAGCATTGACTGTACAGTTGTCCTCATGTACCACTCCTTGACCTAGAATCGCGATTATGCGGTTGCGCCTCAAACAGGATCCGCAGGGCTTCACACCCGCAGGCGTCACATCACCGAGTCATCAAAAGCCTCGGCACTCGGGAAACAAATCTCCAGGGCGAGCCTTTCCTCTTCATGCTGCACGGCGAATGCGGCCCCGTACAGCCGCAAGGTATCCGTATAAAACTCCACTTTCGCGGCGGTTACAAGGTTCGCGTGCATTCCGATCTCGGTCGAAGGGACCAGCCGCACATCCGGACCGGCTGCATCGAGCGCAATGGCAATCCGCTTCCCCCCAGAAACCACCAACAGTTCACAGAGCCCCACCAACGTATCAATTAGATGGCCACGCTCGACAGCCACAAAAGGCAGCTCTTCTGACGGTGTCGCGCAGAACGTCACGTTGCTGAAAATGGAGCGAGACGCCAGTCGGCGCATCAATTCTGAAACAAAACGGTCATGATCTCCGGCCGCAGCCATCAGTTCGCTGTCTTTGCAGGGTCTTGAATCCGGCGCATCCAAAAGGTATTGCACC
>CAIUWO010000087.1 GCA_903902895.1 Candidatus Hydrogenedentota bacterium
CATCCGGATGCGCGGCATAGTGGCGCAAATGGATGCACCCAATGGGACCCAAGCCTACTATTGCGACACGAACCACGTCGGAGACCTCCGCGCTGAAATATGCCCTATTGTAACGGGGCGCGCAATTCAACACAATTGCGCCACTGTGCTACAATCGGCTCATGGCAACTCTAAACACACTCAAGCGCATTTACGAACCGATACAGCCCCAGTTGCTGGAAGTGCGCGCGCTGGTGGATTCAATTTGGCGCGATGCGTTGAAACTGGTGCGTGTCCCGTCTGTGGACATACCGGGCGCGGGCGGCAAACTCCTCCGTCCCGCACTGTGCCTCCTGTCAGCCGGTGCGGCGGGCGCAGCGAACCTGCCCCACTTTTCGCGGTTGGCCGCGGCCTACGAAGGGCTCCATCTTGCGTCCCTCGCCCACGACGATGTTATTGACCATGCCATGCTGCGGCGCGGAAACAACTCACTAAACGTCCTCTGGAACAACCATGCCGCCGTGCTTGGCGGGGACTACCTTGTTGCCCGTTCGGTCGAGATGATTGCGGAGTACGACTGCTGCGCCGTTGTGGCCAAAGCGGTGCGGTCCGTAAGGCGCATGGCGGAATGTGAACTGTTTTTCTTCGGCCGCCCGCCCGGTGAGGCCGCTCCCGAAGAATGCCTGCAGCTGGCGGAGGGCAAAACGGCCAGCCTTTTCGCCGCGGCGTGCTCCGCGCCGGCAACCATACTGGCGTCCAGCCATGAGAGCGCCTTGTGGCAGTTCGGCAACTCTCTGGGCGTGGCCTTCCAGATCGTAGATGACATCCTCGACCTTACTGGAACAGCCGACGAGCTCGGCAAGCCCTCCTGTGGCGATATTTCCGAGGGAAAAAGCACTTTACCCGTCTTGTACATGCGAAAAGTTATTTCCCAAACGGACAAAACCCGTCTGGATGCGCTCCAAGGCGCCACTCTTTCCGCCGACGACCGTCAGTGGGTACTAGACATGGTTATTCAGACCGGTGCCGCCTCTAGAGCGAGGGCCGTTGCAAAATCCTATGCGGACCAGGCACAAGCATCCCTTGCGAGCATACCGAAAAGCCCCTATCATGCTGCTCTTCAATCACTTATGGGGTTTGTGCTGGAAAGACACACCTGATTGTTAGGCATCCTTTTCCTAAAAAGTGAATACTTTGACAGCCATTATCGTCTTATTCATTGGGTTTTGGAGTTGAATGAATGAGAGCCGTTGCTTGATGAGAGCCGTTACAAAAAACAATTACGAAGACGGTCATCAGGACGAACCGGACAGCAAGACGGATGATGGTCCCTTGGTTATACAGGCCCGGGACGGCTCGGTGGAAGCATTTGAAGAACTTGTTCGGAAGTACCGTAACCAAGTCTATGCCCTATGCTACCATTTTGTGCATAGCCGCGAGGATGCTTGGGACTTGGCGCAGGAAACCTTTGTGAACGCCCACCGTGCCCTTCCGTCTTTTCGGGGGGAATCAGGTTTCAAGACGTGGCTGATGCGGATTGCCGCAAACCGCTGCAAGGACCACCTCAAGAAGAGAAGGCTCGACACGGTGCCCTTCGATGATTCCCTATCCGCCGACGGCCCCTCGCATTCCCCGCAGCCGGACGAGGCGCTGGAACAGCGGGAACTGGCGAAGGCGATAGAAAACGCCGTAAATGGTCTGCCCCTGCGGCATCGCACCGCTTTTCTGCTGCGCGAATATGAGGGCCTTTCGTACCAGGAAATGGCCGAGGTGATGAACTGCAATATCGGAACAGTGATGAGCCGCCTGTTCCACGCGCGGCGAAAGCTGCAAGCTTTGCTGCTTGGCACGGGTCTATTGGAGGACCGATAGCATGTTTGAAAAAAAACGACGCATGCGTCAGGCGACAGCGTTTGACGGGGAAACTGCCGATCCCGCAGAGGCCACCCTTTCCGGAAACACGGGATACCTGGCCGAACTGGCGCGCATCCGACGGGGGGTGCATGTGCTCACCAGAGCCACGCCCGAGATTTCCGACGGACAATTTGACGCATTCATGGCGGGGATTCATCAAGGCATCACCGAGCCGGCCCCAGGCGCCTACCGACTCTGGACGAGCGTGTCGATTGCGGCGGCGGCCCTGATTATTGTTGTCGCCCTGCTTTCCATTCTCTACCCCAGTCCCGAACCCGTGACAGCCAATACGGTTGAGTCCGTATCTACCGATCTCAACGGGGCCACGGTGGACTGGTATGACAACAAAGAGGGTGTCACCACTGTTTGGGTGAAAACCTCCGGGGATGACGTCTGGTGATGCTGGGAACCCTATGCGCCCTTGTGGCGGCCCTGTCCACCACGGCCCCCAATGATGTTTCGACCCAACCGGTGCAGTTTTCCGTTTGGGCCGTGCAGGCGCTGAAAACCGGAAGCGCTGAAAAACACTTTGATTCCGCGGCGCAGTCCGTGCGCAAAACCATTGCCGACCTCCCCTATGACACTTTCCGCGGCCTCTTCACTGGTTCGGCCAGTGTCGCTCCCGGTGCCGAAACACGCCTGAAACTGAATGAAACCTATACGCTCCTAATCCAATGCCGTACGCGCGACGGCAAGGACGGCGCCCATGTCGACCTCACTGTGGAACTGCCCCCCACCCAGGCGACCGAGGCACCCCGAAAGGCCGTCCAGACCTGCATCATCGTGAGCGCCGGGAAGAAGGTGCGCATCGGTGGCTTGAAGATGAAAGAGGGGGAAATGGTCGTGGTGCTGGAAATGACCGGTTGAACGGTCTGCGACTACCTAAGCGGGATAACCGTCGCCCTGTCAGCCGGCGCGCCCGATGTGTAGCCATGTCCGGGAATAAGTGACCGCTGCGCGAAAGAGGGGTCGCTTAATCCACAGGTCTTCACTTCCATCCGGTCCTCATACACCTCAACCACCCGGTACTCCACGGGGAATTCCGGGAGCCCCCCCGTGGTCACATGCGTTACGAGGCCGTCTCTCTCGATGAAATTCGCGTGGGTGTGCCCGGCAAACACCGCGCGCACTTGCCGATACTTGGCGAGCATGCCCATCAACTCCGGGCCGTTCTCCAGCATGCCGCCGTCATGAAAGTCCGGTTTCTGAAGCCGTCCTGGCGTGGGCACCGCGGGATAATGAATGGCAATGGCCGTTGGCGTCGCCTGGTTCCGCGACAAGACACCCTCCAGCCACAGCATCTGCTCCTCCGGCAACGCCCAATAGAGCCCTTTCAGGCTTTCGTCCATGCTGTCGATGGCAAGCCTGGGCGCTTCGGCGCGCAAACTTCCATCGGGCCAGCGCCACCAAGGGTCCATGGCGCAAAAACGCAGATTCTTGTGCGTGAAAGTGTAGTAACTTCTTGGCTCCGGCAGTATCCCGCCGAAAGCCTCCAGGAACCATGTCCGCGATTCCGGCAGGACAAAATCGTGGTTTCCCCCCATGGGGTAATAGGGAATCCCAATGCTGTCGAGCACGGTCCGCGCCGACAACATAGCCTCGCGTGTCTGAACACTGACCACATCACCCGTGATGAGCATAAAGTCCGGCTTAAGCGCTTTCAGATCAGCGCTCAAACAAACCATGACTTCCCTCATCATGGTGCAAAGGAAACGGTTGTTCCATTCGCCGTCTCGCTCGCTACCCAAATGCAGGTCAGATAGATGAACAAAACTCCACATCGTGCACCCCAATATTCTTAATTCACAATACCACAGAACAACAGAATTTACCAATATCCCCGCCGCCATATACCAACCAAAACGGCTGTTTGGGTTTCGTGCCTTGACATCACCCGCAGACGGTTGCTAGAGTCGCCGTATCAAGAGACATAAGCAGTAACAGACCGTATCTATTCCTTGGCCTTGGGTGCCTGCCGGAAACATTCATGAATATTCAGGATGCCATAGCTCTTGTGATGGGGCGCGTTGACCTGACCCGCGAACAGGCGTCAGAGGCCATGTGCTGCCTGATGTCCGGCACGGCAACACCCGCGCAGATGGGCGGTTTCCTCGTCGGCCTGCGCATGAAGGGCGAAACGGTGGATGAAATCACCGGCTTTGCCGAGACCATGCGGCGCTTTGCGACGCCTGTGCCCGCCACGCGCCGTCCGCTGGTAGACACCTGCGGAACCGGCGGCGACCATTCCGGCACCTTCAACATTTCCACCACAGCCGCTTTCGTGGTGGCAGGCGCAGGTGTGGCCGTGGCCAAACACGGAAACCGCAGCGCCACCAGCCGCTGCGGCAGCGCCGACGTGCTGGAGGCGCTCGGCGTCGCGCTCGACCAGTCCCCCGAACGCGTCGCGCAGTGCATCGACGAGATTGGCATCGGTTTTCTCTTTGCCAGAAACCTGCACGGCGCGATGAAACATGTCGCCCCGGTGCGCGCCGAACTGCGCACCCGGACGATGTTCAACCTGCTGGGACCGCTGGCCAATCCCGCCGGGGCGGACGGCCAGGTCATGGGCATATTCGACACGGCCCTTGCCGAACCCATCGCGGGTGTTTTGCAGCGTTTGGGCGTGCGCCACGCCTACGTTGTGTCCAGCCATGACGGGATGGATGAAATAAGCCTATCCGCGCCGACGCTGGTGGCGGAGGCTGTCAACGGCGTCGTGCGTGTGTACGAAATCCGGCCCGAGGAATACGGCCTCTCCCCCGCCCCACGGGAGGCCATTCTGGGCGGTGAAGCCGATGAGAACGCACGCATTCTTCGGCGCGTTCTTGAAGGGGAGCGCGGGCCCTGCCGCGACATCGTCATTCTGAACGCCGCGCCGGCCATTGTGGCCGGACAGCGCGCCCGCACCATCAGCGAGGGGATCAAGGTCGCAGAGCAGGCACTTGATTCCGGTCGTGCGCTGGCCGCGCTGGACGCGCTCATCCGATATACAACGCAGTCCTCCAAAGGGTCCTGACCCACGGGAAACACCCATGATTCTCGACGCCATCGTTGCAAACAAGCGCATTGAGGTTGAGACGCGCAAGCAGGCGCTGCCGCGCCATCAACTGGAAGAGCGCATCGAGCGCCTTCCCGCGCCGCGTGACTTTCGCGGGGAACTGCGCCGCGAGGGCATCAGCCTGATTGCGGAGGTCAAACGCCAGTCCCCCTCAAGGGGAAATATTCTTCCCGACATGGACGTGGCCCACCTGGCCGTCCTTTACGAGCAGAGCGGCGCTCGGGCCGTGTCGGTGCTGACCGACCACAAATTCTTCGGAGGCAGTCTGGATGATCTGACAAAAGTGCACACACAGACCAAATTGCCCTGCCTCCGCAAAGAATTCATCATCGACCCCTATCAGATTTACGAGGCGCGCGCCGCGGGCGCCGCCGCGGTCCTGCTCATTGTGCGCATCCTCAGCGACGAGGAACTGCGCGGCCTTCACAGCCTGTGCAGGACCCTTGAAATGTCGGCCCTGGTTGAAACGCACACGGAGGATGAGATTCTGCGGGCCATCGACTGCGGTGCCCACATCATTGGCATCAACAACCGCGACTTGGACACGCTTGAAATAGACCTCGGCACGACGCTGCGGCTCAAGAAGCGCGTCTCCGGCGGCCACACGCTGGTCAGTGAAAGCGGCATCCACACGCGCCGCGACGTGCAAATGCTGGAGGACGGGGGCGTGGACGCCATACTGGTGGGCGAATCCATCCTGACCAGCGAAAACATCGGCGGCAAGATTCGGGAACTGCTCGGCCATGACCAGGATTAAGATATGCGGAATCACAAACTTGGACGACGCCCTGGCCGCCTGCGATGCGGGGGCTGACGCCATCGGCTTTGTCCTTGCGCCCGAAGCGCTGAAACGCAACCGCTATATCGACCCGGAAGCGGCGCGCGCGATTGCATTGAAAATCCCCGCGTATGTTGTTACCGTTGGCGTGGTGGTCAACGAGCCTCTGGAACGCGTTCGGCAATACCTTGGTTTTCTGGACCGCATTCAGCTTCACGGGGACGAGTCCCCGCAATATTGTGCCGCCGCCGGGCCGCGCGCCTACAAGGCCGTGCGGCCTGCCGCCGAGTCCGGCGCCGACGAGTTTACGCGGTGGCCAGGCACAACGCTGCTTTTGGACGCCCTTGTGGAGGGAGAGCACGGCGGCACCGGTCAGCGGTGCGACTGGAACGCGGCGGTTCGGGCGAAACAGAGCGGCAGGATGATCATCCTTGCCGGCGGCCTTACGCCCGAAAATATTGAAGAAGCCATTCAGCGCGTGCGGCCTTGGGCCGTGGACGTGTCGGGCGGGGTCGAACTAACGCCCGGAAAGAAGAGCCATGAAAAAATACGAACCTTTGTCCACAACGTCCGCAAAGCATCCCTGGCCTGATGCCCGGGGGCGCTTCGGACGCTTTGGGGGCAAGTATGTTCCCGAAACGCTCGTCTTCGCCCTGGAGGAACTGGAGGCCGCCTACCGCTCCGCCATGGCCGACCCGGCGTTTCTAAGCGACCTCGTCGAACGCCAGCGAAATTATGTCGGGCGCCCCACTCCGCTTTACCGCGCCGACCGCCTCACGGCGCATCTCGGCGGCGCGCGCGTCTATCTCAAGCGCGAGGACCTCGCCCACACGGGCGCGCACAAGATTAACAACGCGCTTGGGCAGTGCCTGCTTGCCAAACGCATGGGCAAGCCGCGCGTCATCGCTGAAACCGGCGCGGGCCAGCACGGCGTCGCCACCGCCACAGCATCGGCCCTGCTGGGTTTGGAATGCGACGTCTACATGGGCACCGAGGACATCGAGCGCCAGAAACTGAACGTCTTTCGGATGCGCCTCCTGGGCGCGCGCGTTATCGGCGTGGACACCGGCTCGAAAACACTCAAAGACGCCATCAACGAGGCCATGCGCGACTGGGTGACCAATGTTGAAAACACGCACTACGTGCTGGGCACGGTCCATGGCCCGCACCCCTTCCCCATGATTGTTCGCGACTTTCAAAGCGTAATCGGCCGGGAGGCGCGCTGCCAGATTCTAGACACGGAAGGCCGCCTGCCCGACCTTCTAGTCGCCTGCATCGGCGGCGGTTCAAACGCCATGGGGCTTTTTTACGAATTCCTGGGAGACACGGAGGTGGCCATGGTCGGCGTCGAGGCCGGCGGCACGGCCATCGTGCCGGGCATGCACGCCGCCCGTTTTGCAGGCGGCACGCTGGGCATGCTCCAGGGTGCGATGAGCTATGTGCTGCAGGACGAGGACGGCCAAATTGGCCAGACACACAGCGTTTCCGCCGGTCTGGACTACGCCAGTGTGGGCCCGGAACACGCCCTGCTCTTCACCAGTGGACGTGTGGAATATACCCATGCCAGCGACCAGGAAGCCCTGGATGCGTTCCAGTTGCTGAGTTGCATGGAAGGAATAATCCCCGCCCTGGAGAGCGCCCATGCCATAGCCGAAACCGTCAAGCGCGCGCCTACAATGCGCGCCGACCAGGTCATAATCGTAAATCTGTCGGGCCGCGGCGACAAAGACGTGCAACAGGCCGCCAAGTTCATTCTCAAGGGGGAGGAAATCTAACCATGAACCGTATAGAAGCCCGTTTCCAAACACTCAAAGCCCAGCGCGTTTCCGCCTTCATCCCCTACATCACCGCAGGCGATCCGAACATGGAGGTGTCCGAGCAGTTGGTGCTCGCGCTCGAACGCGCCGGTGCCGATGTTATTGAATTCGGCGTCCCCTTCTCCGACCCCGTAGGCGACGGCATCGTCATCCAGGAAGCCGCCCAGCGCGCGCTCCAGCGGGGCGCAAGCCTCCGCAAGGTCATCGCCGCCGTCCGCAATATCAGACAGAAGTCCCAGGTTCCGCTCCTGCTGTTCAGCTATTTCAATCCCATTCTGGCCTACGGCATTGAAGCCTTTGCCCGCGACGCCTCCGAAGCCGGCGTGGACGGCGTCCTCTGCGTGGACCTCCCCCCCGACGAGGCTGACGACTACAAGCTGGCCCTCGACCAGGCCGGACTCTGCACGATCTTCCTGACCGCCCCCACCACCAGCGATGACCGGCTCCGGCTCGTTGGCGAAAAATGCACCGGCTTCGTTTACTACGTCTCCCGCCTGGGCGTCACCGGCGAACAGGCCGCCCTTGCAGAGGGACTCAAGGAAGCCGTCGCCCGCATCCAGCGCCTGACCGGCAAGCCCGTTGCCGTGGGCTTCGGCATTTCCACCCCGGAACAGGCCGCATCCGTTGCGGGGCTCGCCGAAGGCGTCGTGGTGGGCTCCGCCATTGTGCGCGTTGTCGCCCAGCACGGATTGGCCCCCACACTCGTCGATGACGTGGAAGCTTTCGCGGCAAGCCTTGCC
Organism: Candidatus Hydrogenedentota bacterium; assembly: GCA_903902895.1. GTDB lineage: Bacteria > Hydrogenedentota > Hydrogenedentia > Hydrogenedentales > CAITNO01 > CAITNO01. Next base: position 8,287 of record CAIUWO010000087.1, read on the forward strand.
CGGGCGGTAAAGAGTAACGCCTGACAGCGAGTGTTCTACGCGCCGAAGGTGCTCAAGAATATAGCCCGGGGCAACGCCCCGGGAAATGGGCAAGGATGAATGAAGAGCGCTGAAAGCGCGTAAC
>CAIUWO010000088.1 GCA_903902895.1 Candidatus Hydrogenedentota bacterium
ATTTCGCGTCGCCGGTGGCGCGAAACATGTCGTTGAGCGCGCGCATGTAGTACGACAGCCACCACGCGATGGCGGCGTTGTCGTTGTGCACGTCCTTCAGGTTCGCCTCCAGATTGGAACCAAGAAAGAGCGTGTCAAAGCGTTCGGCGCTGGCGTACTGTTCCAGCGCCGGCGCGGGGCCAACCTTCGGATATTTGGCCAGAAAGTTCTGAACGTACAGGGCTTCGGCCTGGGCCGGTTCCTCGGCAGAACCAGCGGCGCAAACGCAGAACGACAAAAACAGCGGAAGCAGCGCCCCTGTAAGGCCCCTCTTGGCGGCAAGATTCATTCCGTCACTCCCGTGTCTCACGCTTCGCCGCCCCCTCCGGCCCCGCGGGCAGTTCAAAGAACACCCGGTCACTTCTCCTTGATTGCGTCAGGCAGTCCGGCAACCAGTTCGGCGCTTGTGATTGAGGGGCACCAATACTGCTCGATATGTTCCACAACGAGTTCGGTCCCCTCGTCGTGGGACACCTTCGGAGGATAGGCAGGGTTGTACATGGTGTCGGTGAGGTCGCGCACCAGGGCGCAATTGAGTCCCCACCGGGTCATCTGGCGAATACCAAAGGAACGGCCAAGAACGCACATGTTGGTGTGGACGCCCACATAGAGGACGTTCTGTATGCCATTCTGTCGGAAATAGTTGTAGACATCCCGCCCGTTGTCGGACATGCCATCCTCGTCGGCAATCTCTATTGCCACATGCTGACGCGTCCAAGCCATGTAGAACTTCTCGCTGCCGGGACAGCCGCCGTCCCTGTCGTGGATGGGCAGGGGCGGCTCTTCGATCTCTTTCAGCGCAGGCAATTCGGCGGGGGGGGCGGCCTGCATGCGGCGGCGCTGCACGGAGTCCTGGTAGAAGCCGAGCGTTTCGGAGGGGCAGTGGATGATTTGCACGCCTGCGGCACGGGCCTGCCTGACCAGGTCATTAATCTTCGGGGCGAGCGCGTCCACCCCGGCGGTGGCAAAGTCGCACCAGTGCTTGTCCCACATGTCGCATATGATGATCGCCGTTTCCGCGGCGGCCCAATCGCGGAGGACGGCTTCGCCGGATGCGCCGTCCGTGGCCGCGGCGGCGCGGGTGCGCAGGGCCAGATGAAGGGTTCCGGGCTTCCTCACCCGCGCCGAGGCCCCGGGAAGTTCCTTTAGGAGGACGGGCCGGTCGGCGGTCCAGAAGAGGGCATTGGCGACCATGCGCGCGAAGGCGCTGTTTTCGAAGTCTCCCACTCCGCCGAGGGAGGTGTAGAAGACGCGCCCGCCGTTGTGCACGCGGGTCCATGCGATGGGTTCGCGCCCGCCGGACTCCGGGGTACGGCCCATCAGAAGCACCGTCGCGTCTTTGGAGATATCCGGGTTCTTGTACAGACTGTAGCGGGAACGAAATGGCTCCACGTCCTTGAGGATGGGGTGCTCCTTTCCATCGGGCATGACAAAGGTTTCAATGGTGGGACCCTCGTCGAAGTGGCCTTTGTAGTTGCCGCCGAGCACCTCCCTGTCGAAGGCGAGCCACTTTTGGAAACCGTGGCTGGCGGTGCGCACGGCCACCAGAGGCTTTCCTGAATCGCAGTACTTCTTGATGCGGTCCAGTTGCTCCCCCTTCAGTTCCAGACGACGCGTGAAGAAGAGCGCCACATCGCAGGTGTCCAGCGCCTCCAATCCGGGGATATTGTCCCAGCCGCTCGCGGACAGCAGCGTGCAGTTCACGTCGCAGTTCTTTTCCAGCCATGCCTTGAAGATGCCCAACGCCTCGTCCGACTTGTATTCGAACGAGCCGGACACGAGGCAGACATTGAGCGGGGCGGCATGGGCGGAAACGGCCCCGGCGCACAGACACAGTACAGCGAGCAGGAAGAACAGACGTTGCATTGAAAACCTCCGCACGTGTAAGGGCGCGAACCTCAGACTTGTTCGGGAATGGCGAAAGACTCGCGGTAGTCGCGCTTGACGAGTTTGTTGACCTCGTCGTCGCCGACGACGCTCTGTGTTTGCGGGTCGATGACCATGCGCCGACCGCCGACGCGCACGCCCATGTTGCCGTAGTGGACGAGCAGGTTGGTGGTGACGCCGACCTCGATGTCGGCGGCGGGCCTGTTGCGGGTGCGCACGCAGTCGAGGAAGTTGGCCCGGTGCTCCTCGTTTGCCTGGCGTCCGTAGAACTTGTCCGTCTCTTTGCCGTCGGCGGTGATAACCTGCCAGCCGCCGCCGTGGCGGCCGAGGTACATGAGCCCCCTGGTGCCGTAGAGCTCGATGCGGGTGGCGTTGGTGGGCCAGAAGGGGAACAGGTCGCCGTTGCGCACCGCGTCGGATTCCTTGATCATGTAGGGCGCATACTCGCTCAATTCGAAGCTCATAATTTGACGGTCATATTCGAAGGAGACGGTCTGCGTGTCAGGAACCTCGCGGTCATCCTGAAAGGCCAGGTGCCCGCCGCTTGCGGTGACCACCTTGGGAATCGGTTTGTCGCCCAGCACGAAGCGGGCAAGGTCCAGCTGGTGGATGCCGTCGTCTCCCATGTCTCCGCCGCCGTAGGCCCACCACATCTTCCACCCGCCGTGGAAATGGCCCTTGTTGAACGGGCGCGCGGGCGCCGGGCCGAGGTACATGTCATAATCAACCGACGCCGGCTTCTCCGAATCCGCCGGGCACTTGAAGGTCTCGCCCCCCTTCATGTTGTAGACCTTGACGAGCGGGATGTCGCCGAGTTTTCCGCTCTGGATGTATTCGCGGGCCTTGATCGCAAATTCGGCGCTGCGGTTTTGCAGTCCGCACTGGACGAC
>CAIUWO010000089.1 GCA_903902895.1 Candidatus Hydrogenedentota bacterium
ACGCCGGCGATGCGGCCGAGGGCCGCGCCGACGCCGGTCTGGATCGAGGCGCCCGCCGTCTTCTTCACGATAAGCAGTTCATAGAGCGCGGCGCCGCCAAAGGCGCCCGCGACCGCGCCTATCAGCGTGCCGACCACGGGAAACCAGGGCGTGCCCACGATGGCCCCCGCGATGCAGCCCACCAGCGAGGCGACCATGGCCCCCTTGCCGCCGCCGAACTTCGCCGCGCCGTATCCGGCGGCAATCATCTCCAGCACCTCGCCGAGCGCCGCCAACGCGGTCATGGAAACCAGCGTCCACACCCCGAAATGATCGAATCCGGTAAACAGCCACGCGGCCGCAGCCGTCCCCAGGATCACCCAGTTGCCGAACAGCCCCACCAGGTCGAGGATCAACCCCGCCGTGATGCCGAGCGCGAAAAACGTCCATCCAACAATGGCCAAGACCAGAGACATGTCTTTCCTCCGGCTGGGTCGGGGCCGGTCCAATCCGGTCCCGCCTCCCCGCCGCGCGTGCAAGTATAGCAGGATGGGCCCGGTCGGGCGCATCGCCCGCATAGCTCACCAGCCACGGCGGTCTACCCGAAAGCCGGGACATTCGATAGGCTTGCCCAGATCAACCCAACAGACTCCGTCATTGCGAACGAAGTGAAGCAATCTCGTGTACTCACGGTTCCATGCGGACAAGAGATTGGCGCGTCGGGCTGAAGCCCTCCTGCTAAGAAAGTCTAGGACAGGGGTCCTCGCCGTCATTGCGAACGAAGTGAAGCAATCTCGTGTGCTCACGGTTCCACGCGGGCAAGAGATTGCCGCGTCGGGCTGAAGCCCTCCTCGCAATGACGGGTGAGATATGCGGGTTAAAAACGCGCGGGTTTATACCACTTGAACATGCGGGGCACCCCGAGGTCCCGGCCCACATCGGAGAAGGAGATCGGCAGCGTGCTCGTGCGTTCGGCGTCGGTCACGTGAAAATGCAAGTGCGGTAGCATGCTGTTGCCAACATGGCCGCTGGCCGCAATCACCTGTCCCTGGCGCACCCTGTCCCCCACCGCCACACGGCTGCCGTCTTTCTTGATGTGGAGGTAGGACGCCTGGGTGCCGTCTTCATGGCGAATCACCACCATGTTGTTGGGCCACTGGTAGCCGTGGCCGTCATGTTCCGTCACGACCTTGACCACCTCCCCGGCCCGGGCGGCGCAAATGTCCGAACCCACGGGCATGGCAAAGTCATAGGCAAACTGCTCCCACCCGCGATGGCTGACCACGCCGCGGTTGCTCTGCACGCAAAGCCAGGTCTTGTCGGCGGGGTAGGGGAGCCGGTAGGGCGATGTGGCGGCAACGGGGTATTGCCCCAGATTCTGGGGACCCGTGGCAATCCAGTACACCCCGGCGCCCGTCATGAGCAGCATCGCCAGCAGACCGCCCGCAATTCTCAGGGCAAGAATCTTCATGCGCAATTCCTCACGGTTCCACAGCACCTTATCCGCCAATCCGGCTGAAAAGCAACCCGGAAGCGGCATGCTCACACTGTAAAATCTTACCCCAGGGTAACTTTTTGCGAAAACACGTACTTGGTGCCGCTGAAATCCGGGAAAAGTCCTGTTGAATACACCCTCGGATCATGGCACAATTACGTTGATTTCAGCCCGGTTTATCGGGATGTTTCATGGATCGGTGCCGAAATGGCCGGTGGCCTTTGGGTGCTTCTGCTGCGCCAAAGGGTTTCGGTTCGGATGGTTGTCGTTGTTTTATGCAACGGAAGGGGGCTATCCCTTTGGCTGCGAGAGTTGGCTTGCATCGCGCTCTCAGGCCCATATCCGCCGGGTTTTTGCGTTAGGATTCTATTGAACGTTAGGTAACGGCGGAAATCGTTGGCCACAGTCATGAGTATCTTCGGACAGGCACCGCGCCCGCAGGGCGCCCAAACAGGACCGTGACAGTAAAGTGAACCTATTTTTTGTCTTCACCTTCATTTGTCTTGCCGCCTGCATGGTGGGCGGCGGGCTGGTGTTTTCCTTCCTGATTGCGCCCCACCGGCCCGGGGCCATCAAGAACACGCCCTACGAGTGCGGCGAGCAGCCCATCGGCCAGGCGTGGATTCAGTTCAATGTGGGCTATTACCTGTTCGGCCTGATGTTCCTGGTGTTCGACGTGGAAGCGGCGTTTCTCTACCCCTGGGCGGTGGCGTTCCGCCACCTGGGAATTGTCGGCCTCATTGAGGCGGGCCTCTTCATTCTGGTGCTTCTGGTCGGCCTGGCCTATGCGTGGAAAAAAGGAGTGCTCGAGTGGGTCTGATGGTCGACCACATACCGGGCGTGGTGGAAAACTTCCCCGGCGGTTCGGTCCTGGTCACCACCATCGACCGCATCATCAACACATCCCGGGCCAACAGCCTGTGGCCGCTCGGTTTCGGCACCAAATGCTGCGCCATTGAAATGCTCATGGCCACGGGCGCCTCGCACCAGGACATTTCCCGCTTTGGCGCCGAGGTGGTGCGCGGTTCCACGCGGCAGGCCGACCTGATGATCGTTGCCGGCGCGATCGTGCGCAAAATGGCGCCGCGCGTGCGGCTGCTGTATGAGCAGATGGCCGAGCCGCGCTACGTGATCGCCACCGGCGCCTGCTCCATCTGCGGCGGGCCGTTTCAGTACAACTCCTACCACATCGTTCACGGCGTGGACGAGGTCATCCCGGTGGACGTGTATGTGCCCGGATGCCCGCCCCGCCCCGAGGCGTTCTTCTGGGGACTGCTCGCGCTGCAGCGCCTGATCAAGGAGGGCGAGTCCATCCGCCGTCCCGACATTCGCCGCAAGCCCGTCATGGCGTCTCTTCCCCAGGGCATTACGATGGAAGACATCCAGGGCGAAATGCGCCGTCTTCTTGAAGAGCAAAACGAGCTGAACGTGGCCGAGTCGGCCGAAGGCAAGATTTGGACACAAAGGTTGAGAGAATGGATTCGCAAGCCCTCCTCCAGGCCATAACCGGGATCAACCCGGCGGCGCAGGAGCGCCCGAACACCAACGTGACGGCCGTGCGCGCGCCGGTGGAGGGGCTGCACGCGTTTTTGCAGCTTCTGCGCGACGACCCGCGCCTCTCCTTTGATTTTCTGATGGACCACACCGCCATCGACTGGATGGCGGACGGCCAGTTCGAACTGGTCTACCAGCTGTATTCGACCCTTCACGGACACTCCCTGATGGTCGGCGTGCTTGTTGACCGGGAGAATCCGCTGGCGCCGACCGTGAGCGACCTTTGGCCCATCGCCGAGTGGCAGGAGCGCGAGGTGTACGACCTTTTCGGCATTCCCTATGACGACCACCCCGATTTGCGGCGGCTGTTCCTGGAGGACGACTGGACGGGCTATCCCCTCCGCAAGGATTACCAGGACCCGAACATGCTTCAACGGCCGCAATGATTTCCCGATACAGGACGCAACGATGACGGTAAAGATAAGGACACTGGACGAGCATCTGACGCCGCCTTCCGCTGGCAGCAGCGAGTTGTCGACGCAGGAGTACTTCGTGAACATGGGGCCACAGCACCCCATCGCCCACGGGTCATTGCGTCTCGTGCTCCGGCTGGACGGAGAAACCGTCAAAGAAGTGATTCCCGTGCCCGGGTTCGTTCACCGAGGCATCGAAAAGATGTGCGAGAAGCTCAACCCGCGCCAGATTATCCACCTCACGGACCGCCTGGACTACCTGTCGGCGATCATGAACAACTGGGGCGTGGCCAAGACGGTGGAGAAGGCGGCCGGCATTGAGACCAACGCCCGCATCGAAACCATCCGCACCCTGATGGCCGAACTGCAGCGCATCCAGAGCCACATGCTGTGGTGGGGCGTGCTGGGCATGGACCTGGGCGCGTTCACCGCGTTTCTCTACGCGTTCCGCGACCGGGAAATCATCAGCGAGCTCTTCGAGGAAACCATCGGCGCGCGCCTGACCATGAACTACGTCCGGCCCGGCGGCGTCATGTTCGACATCCTTCCCGATTTTCAGGTGAAGGTCAAGAAACTGCTCAAGTACCTGGGGCCGATTGTCCAGGAATACGACACGCTGCTTTCGGGCAATGTGATTCTCCAGGAGCGCCTGCGCAACATCGGCGTGCTTGACCCCCGGAAGGCCGTCGCGCTGGGATGCACCGGCCCCGTGCTGCGCGCCAGCGGCGTTCCCCTGGACCTGCGCAAGCTGGCGCCCTATGGCAGGTACGGCGATGTGGAGTTCAACGTCGCCATCGGCGCCAAGGGCGACTGCTGGGACCGCTACTACACCCGCATGGAGGAAATCCGGCAGTCGCTGCGCATTGTCGAGCAGTTGGTGGACGACATCCCCGAGGGGCCCGTCAACGTGCTCAAAGCCAGCGCGCGCATTGCCATCCCCGAGGGGACTTATTACGACCAGATTGAGACCGCGCGCGGCGTGCTGGGCGTCATGCTCGTCTCCGACGGCAAGAGCCCCAACCCGTACCGCCTCCATTTCCGGTCCCCCAATTTCAACAACATGTGGGCGGTCACGGCGCTTGCGCCCGGCTGGCGCATCGCCGACATCATCTCCATACAGTCCAGCCTTGACCTTGTGATTCCGGACATTGATCGGTGAACCGATGACCACGCCAACCATGACATACCTGACCCTTGCCGCCACCCGGGGCGCCTTCGAGACCTTTACCGTCGCGCAAAGGACGGCGCAGGCCTTTGCGGACGGCTCCTGGATTCTCGCGCTCGTTTACATCGGGGCCGCGCTGGCCGCCTTGGGCGCGCTTGTGACGGTTGTGGGGCTGGTGCTCATCTATGCGGAGCGCAAAATCGCCGCCCATTTCCAGTGCCGCCTGGGGCCGATGCGCGTCGGCTGGCACGGGGTCCTGCAGACCGTCGCGGACGCGATAAAGCTGCTGCTCAAAGAGGATGTCATCCCCGAAAAGGCGGACAAGGCCATGCATCTGCTTGCGCCTTTCCTCTCCATGATGGCCACGGTGATGGTGCTGGGCGTGCTGCCCTACAGCCCCATCCTGCAGATTGCCGACATCAACGTCGGTGTGCTCTACGTGACCGCCATAAGCGGCTTCGGCGTGATGGGCATCCTGCTGGGCGGATGGAGCTCGAACAACAAGTGGTCCATGGTGGGCGCGATGCGCGCCGGCGCCCAGATCATCTCCTATGAGATTTCCGCCACGCTGGCGCTGCTGGTGGTGGTGCTCTTCTCGGGCACCATGTCCCTGGCGGAGATCGTGCAGAGCCAGGACGCGGGCTGGTGGATTTGGCGGGCCCACGGCGTCGGCCTTGTCGCGTTCGTCATCTTCGTGATCGCCGTCACCGCCGAGATCAACCGCACCCCCTTCGACATTCCCGAGGGCGAGTCGGAGCTGGCGGCCGGGTTCCACACCGAATACTCGGGAATCCGCTTCTCCTTCTTCTTCCTGGCCGAATTCATCAACATGTTTGTCGTGTCGGCCATGGCGATTACGCTGTTCCTCGGCGGGTGGATGCCCTTCCACATCGGCACGGGCGGCGCGTTCAACGGGGTTATGGACCTGATTCCGCCGGTGTTCTGGTTCTTCGGAAAAACCGCCGCGGTGGTGTTTGTCATTATGTGGTTCCGCTGGACCTTCCCGCGCCTGCGGGTGGACCAGCTGATGTATCTGGAGTGGAAGGTTCTGCTGCCGATTGGCTTCGTGAACCTGTTTGCGGCCGCGGTGGTGGTGCTGTACAACCTCTACCCCTTTCCAATCATTGTGCCTTAGCCGTAGCGACGGAAACGGACCAGCATGGGACGAGTTGATTTTAGCGACGTGAAACACGAAACGCGCGCCTTCGCCGGTGTGACGGTTCCGGTGTCGGTCGTGCCGCGCTTCAAGCGGCAGGCCTACCCGACCCGTTTCCTGTTTGCGATCAAGGGACTGCTTGAGGGCATGCGCCTGACCTTCGGCTATCTGATAAGCCCCTCCAAGGTTGTCACACGGCAGTATCCGGAGAACCGGGCCACGCTCAAGTTCCCGGAGCGCTACCGGGCCAGCCTCAAGTTCAAGTTCGACGAGAACGGTTACCAGAGCTGCAACGGCTGCGGAAGCTGCGAGCGCGCCTGTCCAAACGGCTCCATCATCCTCCAAACGCGCAAGGGCGCCGTCACCGGCAAGAATGAGATTGAGCGCTACATCTGGCGCATGGACTCGTGCGTGCTGTGCAACGCCTGCGTCGAGGCCTGCGCCTTCGGCGCGCTGGAAATGTCCCATGAGTTCGAAAACGCCGTCTATGACCGCCGCCTGCTGGTCTACACGCTGAACCGCTACGCCGGCCCCACGGCGAACGTGCTGCTGAAAGAGGAAGACCCGGAGAAGCGCGCGGCCATGATGACGAAACTGGACGCCTACGGCGGGCCGGTGCCCATGAACGGGCACGCGCTGCCGACGGTCCGCGCGCTGGGTTCGCCCCGCGCGGAAACCAAGCCGGGCGAAGGGGGGGCGGCGTCATGATAGCCCCCGCCATGTATACCGTGCTGTTCTGGGTCGTCGCCGCCTCGACCGTCCTGCTGGCGCTTGCCGTGGTCAACACGCGCAAACTGCTCCGCGCCGCCATTGCGCTGATGGGCACGCTGAGCACCACTGCCGGACTCTACGCCATGCTGGACGCGCAGTTCCTTGCGGGTGTGCAGGTGCTGGTCTATGTGGGCGGCATCGTGGTGCTGATCGTGTTCGCCATCATGCTGACCCGTTCCGGCGAATTGCTGGAGGACCATCCCGCGCCCGGGCGCATGTTCGTGGGCGCCGTCATCTCCATCGGGTTCCTGGCCCTTTCGGCCACGGCTGTCTGGGTTTCGCCTTTTGCGGTGAACGCGGCCGGGAAACCGACCTCCAACGACGCGCTGTCCATCGGCAAGGCGCTGCTGGACCCCGGTCCCGGCGGCTACGTGGCGCCCTTCGAGGTCATCTCCCTGCTGCTGCTGGCCGCCATGATCGGGGGCATCGTGATCGCCCGCAAGACACCGCCGCCCGACCAGCCCTTCACCAGCGGCGGCGACCTGCCCGGCGAGACCGACGTTTACAGTCCGCTCAGCCAGCGCGACACGGACTCGGGGGGGCGCAGGCCATGAACCAACTTCTTGAATCCATCGCCGCGCAAACGCCCGGCATCCGCGAATGGCTGCTGCTCACTTCCGTCATCTTCTCCATCGGCCTCTACGGGCTGCTTACACGGCGCAACGCCGTCGGCATCCTGCTGGCGGTGGAGTTGATGCTCAACTCGGCCGCGCTCAACTTCGTCATATTCAACCGCTTCTGCCTGCCCGCCCGGATTGACGGCAGCGTGATGGCGATTTTCGTGATCGCCGTGGCCGCCGCCGAGGTGGTGGTGGGCATGGCCATCTTCGTGGCCATCTACCGCTACCGCGGCACCGTCGACGTGAACCGGATGGACACGATGAAAGATCCCGTCACCCCCCTTGATGGACCGATCGCGTTCCACGAGGGAGTGATGGAAGGCATCAACAAGCAATACAAGAAGCATCATGACCACTGAAATCGACCTCCAACATCTGGGCTTTGCGCTGCGCCACGCGTGGATGGTCCCCGCCTTCCCGCTGGTTTCCTTTGTCCTCGTCGGCCTGTTCATCCGGCCGCTGTCGCAGCGGCTTTCCGGCATTGTGGCCACGCTGGCCGTGTTCTGCTCCTGGATGACGGCCTGCCGCATCGCCTATGAGTATTACACCCTCTGCCCGCCGGGCGCCGAGCATCCCGTGCTCGTCCCGTGGGCCTTCGAGTGGCTCCAGTACCAGCCGGGCCTCACGGTGAACATGGGCGTCATTGTGGACCCCATTTCGGTGCTGCTCATGCTGGTGGTCACCACGGTCAGCACCCTGGTCCACCTGTACAGCACCGGCTACATGAAGGGCGACACGGGCTACGGGCGCTTCTTTGCCTACCTCAATCTCTTCACGTTCAGCATGCTGGGCCTCGTGGCCGCGCCGAACATCCTGCAGATGTATATCTTCTGGGAACTGGTGGGCGTGAGCAGTTTCCTGCTGATCGGCTTCTATTATCAGAAACCGTCCGCCGTGGCCGCCTCCAAGAAGGCGTTTATCGTCACGCGCTTTGCCGACCTGGGCTTCCTGATTGGCGTGCTTACGCTGGGCTATTTTGGTTTCACCCTCTTTGGCGGGGTCGCCCCGGCCGTTACGGCCCGGACGGCCGCCCACTGCGCCATGCCGCTGCAGCCCCTGGATTTCCTCTACCTGACCAGCCCTGAGTTTCTGGCCAAGTTCGGTGCGCTGGCCGCCGGTTCGTTGCCGATTACCCTGCTGACCGTGGCCATGGTGCTTGTGTTCATGGGCGCCGCCGGCAAGAGCGCCATGTTCCCCCTGCACATCTGGCTGCCCGACGCCATGGAGGGCCCGACCCCGGTGTCGGCGCTGATCCATGCGGCGACCATGGTGGTGGCCGGCGTCTACCTCGTGGCCCGCATGTTCCCCGCCTTTGCGGTGAGCGGCGCGGCGCTGCTGGTGGTGGCTGGCGTGGGCGCGTTCACGAGCCTGTTCGCGGCGGTCATCGCCACCACGCAGGACGACATCAAGCGTGTGCTCGCCTTCTCCACGCTGAGCCAGCTGGGCTACATGATGCTCGCGCTCGGCGTGGCCACGATGGAAAGTCCGCTGGGCTACACGGCCAGCATGTTCCACCTGTTTACCCACGCCTGCTTCAAGGCGCTGCTCTTCCTGGGCGCCGGCGCGGTGATTCACGCCGTGCACAGCAACGAGATTTGGGACATGGGCGGCCTGCGCAAAAAGATGCCCATCACGCACTTCACCTTCCTGATTGCCACACTGGCGATTAGCGGTTTCTGGCCCCTGTCCGGTTTCTTCTCGAAGGACGAGATACTGGCGGCGGCGCTGGGCAACGGTCACTACGTGATCTTCGCCGTGGCCCTGTTCGTCGCGGGCCTGACGGCCTTCTACATGTTCCGCATCTACCTGGTCACCTTCTGGGGCGGGCACCGCACGGAAAAGGCGTCCCACGCGCACGAAATCCCCGCGGTGATGTGGATTCCGCTGGCCATACTGGCCGTGTTGAGCGTGGTGGCCGGCTATGTGCCGATGGCGAAATTCGTCAGCATAGGCGCCGAACATGCGGAGCACCACGGCATCAACTTCGCCATCGCCATTCCCGCGACCCTGGCGGCGCTGCTGGGCACCGGCATGGCGCTGCTGCTGTACACCGGGTCGGGGAGCAGGGCGGACGCGATCGCCCGCGGGTTCGGCGGCGTCTACACGCTCGTCAAGCAGAAGTTCTACGTCGATGAGGTCTACCTGTTTGTGACCCACCGGCTTATTTTCAATCTTGTGTCCCGTCCGATTGCGTGGTTTGACCGCAACATCGTGGACGGCGGCGTGAACGTGTCCGCCTGGGCCACGCGCGCGTCGGGGCATCTGTTCAGCTGGATGCAGACGGGGCAGGTGCAGTCCTACGGCTCATGGTATGCGGCGGGCGCCATGCTCGTGCTGCTGGTCCTGTGGGCCGCGTTAATTTAGAGGAATCGGGTGTTACATGGGTTTGCTTAGCTGGCTTATAGCAGTGCCGTTCATCACCATGCTCGGGGTGGTTCTTACCCCCTCAAGCCAATGGAAGGCGGTGCGCTGGATCTCGCTGGTCGGCACGGGTCTCCAACTCGCGCTTACGGCCCTCCTCACCTACCGCTATTGGATTGCCGCCGGTCCCGACACGGCCGCCACGATGGTGGCAAAACTGACCAAGCTGTACTTCGTCGAGCGCGTCCCCTGGTTTGAGTCGCTCGGCATACAGTATTTCGTCGGCGTGGACGGCATATCCGTTTCGATGATTATACTCACGTCCATCATCATCTTTACCGGCGTGCTGGCAAGCTGGAACGTCGAGAGCCGCACCAAGGAGTTCTTCGCGCTGCTGCTGTTGCTGGTGACGGGCGTGTTCGGCGTGTTCGTGAGCTTCGACCTGTTCCTGTTCTTCATGTTCTACGAG
>CAIUWO010000090.1 GCA_903902895.1 Candidatus Hydrogenedentota bacterium
ACCGAGTTCACCAAGGACCCCGCGCCCATCGAGGCGCACCGCCGCAAAGTGGCGGAGGCCGTTGAAACGCTGGAAAAGCGATAGGCGAAAATACGATACTTGTGCGCGGGCGAGAGGGAACACAACAACTGTTGCCGTCCACACCAATGGAGTACGACATAGCCATGAAGATTATCGTCACCCGCATTATCCCAGACCGCGGACTAAACATGCTGCGCGGGGCGTTCGGCGACGCGTCGGTGGTCGTGACCCGGCAGGACGGGCCCATTCCGCGTCCCGAACTGCTCAAAATCGTGGGCGGCGCGGATGCCCTGCTGCCGATGCTAACCGACCGCATTGACGACGAACTGCTTGACGCGGCCGGCCCGCAGCTCAAGATTGTCGCGAACAACGCGGTGGGTTACGACAACATCGATGTGCCTGCGGCGCAGCGCCACGGTGTCATCGTCACCAACACGCCGGGCGTGCTGACGGAGACCACGGCGGACATGGCGTGGACGCTGATGATGGCGGCGGCGCGGCGCGTGGGCGAGGGCGAGCGCTTTCTGCGCGGCGGCAAATGGACCTGCTGGTCGCCGATGCAGCTGCTGGGCATGGACATTCACGGCGCCACGCTCGGCATCTTCGGCATGGGCCGCATCGGCCAGGCCATGGCCCGCCGCGCGGCGGGCTTCGGCATGAAGGTCATCTACACTGACAGCTTCCGCATGGCCGAGGGCGCGGAGAAGTCGCTCAACGTGACCTATGTGGAGAAGGCCGCATTGCTGTGTGAGTCGGACTTCATCTCCTGCCACTGCCCGCTCACGCAGGAAACCAAACACGCCTTCAGCACGGCTGAATTCGCGGCGATGAAATCCACCGCCGTGTTTGTGAACACGTCGCGCGGGCCGGTGGTGGACGAGGCCGCGCTGGCCGAAGCGCTTAAGGCGGGGAAAATATTCGCCGCGGGTATCGACGTGTTCGAGCAGGAACCGAAAGTGCATCCTGCCCTGCTCGAATGCGAAAACGCAGTACTTATCCCCCACCTCGGCAGCGCGTCGGTGGAAACGCGCTCGCGCATGGCCGCCATCGCGGCGCAGAATATCGTCGCCTGCCTGCGCGGCGAGGCGCCGCCGAACGTCGTGCAGGGGTAGTCCACAAGAACGCCTTCTATTGGGAGCGCCGGCGTCCCGCCGGCAGTGTCCGCGCGCAGGCTAAGAGCCGGCGAGACGCCGGCGTTCCCAGTGAGGCGGCCGTTTCTTCTCGTTCCCAAATTGCATTTGGGAACGCACTTGTTCGCGAAGTTGTACTTCGCGGCGCATTGGGCATGGCCCCGGCAAAGAAAAACGTCGGCATGGCCGACGCGCTCCAAAAGCGCGCCCGGACCTGCCCTGTGGTTTATTCCGCCTTCTTCACCGGATGCCAGTACGAGACCGTAGTCTGTTCGTGGCTGGTCTGCTCGGACAGCGGCCGCAGCACGACCTTGCCCAAGTCCGAGAATCCGCTGTGCATATAGGCCAGTTCGATGTGCGGTCCGGACAGCAGCGGCGTGTTGGGACCACCGAAGGTGACCCTGCTGGCAAGTTCCTTCTCGTCCGGGAAGAGCAGTGTGTTGTCCATGGGCTCGCCGTGGAACATGGTATTGAACGCCGCGTCTATGCCCATCATCCAGGGACCGTAGAAAACAACCGCAGGCTTGGGCTTGTCCGTAACGAACTCGCCGGGGCGGTGAAACTTGCCAGTGCCGTCCATCAGGCGCAGCGCGTAGACCGGCCGTATGTCGAGCACCATGTCTCCCGTCTGCGCGTCCTTTCCCACACTTGAAGTCCTTACCGTCATCCATTCCGCTTGGCGGGCGTAGAAGTTCAGTGGGGAACCGTCGGGTGAGTTTTCAATCGTCATGCGAAATGTCGGGTTACCCGGCGTCCCGCTCAGTTTATCCCACTCCACACGCATCGCCGCGTCATTTTTCTGCCAGCGCCCCTCGAAATACAGGTTGAGACTGATATTGTC
>CAIUWO010000091.1 GCA_903902895.1 Candidatus Hydrogenedentota bacterium
ATACGCCCCAGGCACGACTGAATTTCATGACGGAGTCGTGGAAGAATTGGATTTGACCGCGAAGAGGTAAGGGGTTGGGAGTTGTGGGTTGTTTGGGGCGCTTGCGCGCAGAGCCCTGGTTACATCGCAACGCACAACCCACGCCGCATATTCCTCCCAAGATCCCCGTTCCCGCCGATTCGCGTGATTCGAGGTTCCTTGTCTTCCGGGCATTCATCCAATCAAGCTGTACAAACACCCAGTCTATTTCTATCAGATGTTCTCCAGAGAGGCCGGAATGTATATATGCAGGGACTGGGTTCCCGTTCATGTCCCTGCTGTTTGCCTTTCCAAGACACGGCCAAGCTGGCCGTGCCCCTCTAAATGACCAGGCGACTTCTTAAACGCTCTCCAGTTTCCTCTCGTTATAGCAACTCATGAAGGCCCCAATCAATCTGCAAAATCGCGAGTCGGTCCTAGCGCTAAAGGCTAATGTTTTCCTCTACGAAGCCCTGTGTGAGCAGATAGAAACTGGGCACTTCGACAAGCCAGATGCCATCATTTCTGCGATTGAACTTGTGGCCAGCTTGGCTAGTTATTTCCACAATGGTCGATTTGCCGATGGGCGCCTCGAAAACCGACTTCTCACTCTGGCGGAGGAAGTGCCCCATGCTGCTAGCATTGCCCTGCCGGCGGTCAAATTACCAGCGTCAGGCAAACCTGTGGTGCTGCACATTGCGAGCAAAGTTTACCCGGTGGGAGGGCACACCCGTTATCTCGCCAGGTGGATTGAGCAGGATGTCTTCTCGCATCACATCGTCGTCCTCACCCACCAGTCCTTGGCAATTCCTGAACTCCTGCTGCAAGCTTGTGAGCGCACCTGCGGACAACTATATAACCTCGGCGGTGAACCGAGCCATTTGAGCCGCGCCAAGGCGCTGCGGACCATTGCGCAACAAGTGGACAGGATCATTCTCCACCACAACCCGGACGACGCGATTCCAGTACTTGCGCTTGCGATTCCATTGCGTGCCCCTGTTGCATTATTCAACCACGCGCATTTTGCCTTTGGGCTCGGCTGGACGGTTGCAGACATCACACTGAATACCCTTCCTTACTATCTGGGCATGACCAAGCGTTTCCGCTTTCCACGTGCCACCGCCTTGTTGAGAAATGTAACCGGGCAGGACGTGCCATTGCCGTGCCCCAAAGCGGAAGCTAAAATGAAACTCGGTTTCAATCCCGACGTCCCGGTCTTGCTGACGATAGGCTCGTCCGGATATTACGAACCCTCTTCAGGCTATGACTTCTTCAAGACTCTACAGCATATTCTGCAAGCACGGGCCGAATTGCAGGTGATCGCGGTTGGTCCGAGTCCGGATGCTGACTTTATTCCCCGGGATGTGGCGGCAGATCCGCGTGTTCTCTTTACCGGATCAGTGAACGACCCCGTTCCCTATTATCAAGCCTCGGATATTTGTCTTGAATCCTTCCCAATGCCGTCGCTAGGTGCCTTCTGGGAGGCTTTGGCTTGGGGAGGAGCCTTTCCCATCCCCGTTTACGGGCCCTGCGAGTCGGTATTGCGGATTGACATGCCCATCCCAAGTGCCGCCAACAAGCGTCCGGCAAACGAGAAGGAATTTATCTGCGAGGTCCTCGACCGGCTCGACCATCTTGCGGATACGCGCATCGCCGCAGCCGCAATGCAAGCGGAAATGCAAGATTACTTCAGGAGCAAGCCCGAGGATTTGGCAGAGGTCTATGCAGGACTCGACGCTTGCTCCCACTCTCCGGGGCCAATTCCTGTGACAGAGTGCAGCCATACTGAGGATTCTTACAGCCTTGCCGCCCTCCATCGCATGAACCTATGGGCGGCCTTGCATGGGCACTTTCGCTATTTCCAAGCACTCACGCGCAACCTTGTG
>CAIUWO010000092.1 GCA_903902895.1 Candidatus Hydrogenedentota bacterium
CCACAGGTTGATCCCTTTGGGTTTGGCCCAGTCCTGCCAGGACTTGGCAATTTCGCCGCTGAAATCGCCGGGGCTGGCCACAAAGACGGCGTCGCCCACCCGCACGGCGCTCATCCAGCCCGTGGTTTGCAGGCCGGTGATGAACCGCGCCAGCGGTGACAGGCGCCAATTCTTGCTGAACGGCCGCATCTGAAACGGCGGCAGGTCAAGGGGAATACTGACGCTGTTGACATCCGCCTTGTCGGTGAAAGTCGGGTTCTGGGTCGCATCCAGGACGAGTTTGGCCAGCACATTTCCCATGGCCTCGCATTTCTCGAACGGCGTCGGGGCGTCGGGGGCGTTCGGGCTCATGCTGCCCACGGACCCGCCAAGATAGACGGCGGTGGCGCCGGTCGCGTTCTCCAGCGCCCGCTGCAGGTAGCCGGGATACTCGGCCGAAATCTCCATGACATCGTCGTCGAGAATGGTCGGATGCCCGGAGAAGCGCGTGATATAGCAGCGCTTGCCGTCCGCCTTTTCGATCAGCATCCAGTTCAGCAGCGGGTCCACACCCGCGCTGCGCGTGCGGTTGTGGATGTACTGGTGCGCGTCAATCGCGCCGTGGGCGAATTTGGCCGGCTCCATGGACTTGTAGGCGTCCACGATCGCGGCGGTGAACGCCTTGACCAGGAACGGCGGGATGGCGGGGTTGTACTTTCCGAAAGATATGGTGGCAATCAGGCCCGGCGCGAACGCGCCGACGCTGTCGTGCGTGTGGCTCGCCGTGAAGAAGAGGCTGTTCGCGGTCAGCCCCGTTTCCTTTCTGACGGCCTCGCGGATCGGTTCGGCCACATTGGGCGGAACG
The DNA here is from genome assembly GCA_903902895.1 of Candidatus Hydrogenedentota bacterium. GTDB lineage: Bacteria > Hydrogenedentota > Hydrogenedentia > Hydrogenedentales > CAITNO01 > CAITNO01. The sequence continues at coordinate 845 of CAIUWO010000092.1, forward strand.
AGCAGCATGTCCGCGCCGACCACGACGGCCGTGTCCGTGCCGTCGCTGAACGCGACCGCCTTGACATACACGTCATCGTGGACGCCCGTCGCCGGCTTGCTCTGGCGCGCGCTGTATCCCGCCATGGGCGTGCCGGGGGGCGGCGTGATGAGGGCTTTGCCCCATCCCACCTTCAGCTGGCCCGGCGTGTCGGTGATTTTGAACTGCTGGACCGCCTTGTCAATACGGGCGAGATCGTTGTTGAAATAACCCGTGCCCTCGAAACCGGCCGTATAGGCCGGCCAGGGGCCGATGAACAGCACGAAGGCGCCCACCAGCAGGACAAAGAACACAAACACGCCCAGCAGGATCTTCTTCCATAATGCCATGCCGCCAACTCCTTTAACTTCCGCATCGCGTGCGGTTTCACTGGTGTCCGCCTGCGATCGTCACAAGCGCCTTATCCGGTGATTCTAGCCCCTATTCCCGGCGCAGTCAACCGTCCTTCCGCCATCGTGAGGCCCGCGCGGTGACTGACCGGAGGGACGGGCGCGCAAACACCGGAGAGCCCCACGTTCCCGCGATTGATTTAAGGGGATTGGAACCGGACAATCAAGTGCCGGGTCCGATAAGAGACTCCGGAATTCGGGCTGGCGCTCCGCAAGATGCGCCACGCCCCAGAGTGCAAAGGCCCTGCCGACCGGGCAAAGGAGACCGCCACCCATGATGAACAAGCACGTTGCAGGCACCGCACGGGCCCTTTTCCTCTGCATGACTGCCTGTGCGTTCCTTACCTGCCCGCCACTGAGCGCCGAGGCGACAGACCCCATGGAGATGGAGTTCACCAACCCACCGGAGAGCGCGCGGCCGTGGGTCTATTGGTTCTTCATGGACGGCAACCTCACCCGCGAGGGGATTACGGCCGACCTGGAGGCGATGAAACAGGCGGGCATCGGCGGGGCGCTGTATATGGAGGTCGGGGTGGGCGTCAAGCGCGGGCCGGTGAAGTTTATGAGCCCGGAATGGCAGGAGTTGATCGGCCATGCATTCTCGGAAGCCGACCGGTTGGGCCTTCAAATCGGGATGGCGGCGGGTCCGGGATGGTGCGGGACCGGCGGGCCGTGGGTGAAGCCGGAGCAGTCGATGCAGCA
>CAIUWO010000093.1 GCA_903902895.1 Candidatus Hydrogenedentota bacterium
GAACGGGTCCGGCGCGGCCATCAACCTCGTTTGCGACAAAAAGACCACCGAAGCGGTCATGACCGAATTGATGAGCTGGTACGCAAGCGCCCTGCTGCCCACCGGCATCAGCAACGGATACGCCGCCACAGAGACCTACCTGGAAGGTGACCCCTACACCGTCCGGACGGCGCTGGTGCAAAGCGTCGCCGGCGACAATCTGTGTCATCTATCCGTAACCCACTGGTGCAAGGCGGCCAATATGGGCAGTGGCTCCCCGGAGCGTTCCGAGCGCTGCGCGCGCCTCACGGGCGATGTGGCCGCCAAGACCGTCGAACTGCTCAATGCCGTGCACGGCAAGACCTTCAAGCGCGAGCATCCCGTTCCCGCCCAGGAAAGCGGCTGCCTCAAATGCCACGATGTGGGCGAAAAATCCCACACCCGCGGAAAAATGGACTGCCGCCTGTGCCATAACGACAGGCCTAAATCCGACCACTGCAACGACTTCAACCAGTCCGTCCTCCAAAGCCCCGAATCGCTCTGAAGAAGGGACACACCGTCCGGGCCGGCCGGTCGACCCGCGTCCCGGAACCACCCCGAACAAAACCCGGAATTGACACCGTTCGCACTTCACGGTAACATGCTGTATGGCGCATGCGTTTTTTGCGAACTATCAGGGTGCGCCGAAACGGAGTATGAACGATTCATGGAAACTTTACGCGAAATATGGGCCTTCATGCGGGTGCGCAAGAAATTCTGGCTTGCCCCCATTATCCTTTCTCTGGTCCTGCTGGGCCTGCTCTTCGTTTTCGCGGGCAACGCCGGCGTTGTGTCGCCGTTTGTCTACGCCCTGTAGCATCCACTGCCCGGCGCCGCGGCGACACCATGCGCGGGAAGGGGTTTTGCCCGTCCCGGCGCGGTGGCGTTGTGTTTGCGCGCATACCCTTCTGACCCGTGAAACGAGACCGTGAAACGAGAATGACATGAGCGACATCCCGGAAAATCCCCCCCTTTGCGGCGGGTCGGTGCGCTGGCAGTATCTTTGCCTGGCCGCCATTCTAATGCTTGGCCTGGGCTTGCGCGTTTGGCACCAGTATGAGGTGTTCGGCGCGCCGGACTTCGCGGCGGTCCAGCAGGACCCGGAGGTCCAGGATTATTACGCCCGTGCCCTGCTCAGTGGCGACTGGTCGGTCCGTCCCGGCGAAACAGACCCCCAGATGGCCACCACCCCGTACTTCCGCCCGCCCGGATACGGCTACCTGCTCACCGTGGTCTATTTCTTCACCGATGGCAGCTATCTCGCCCCGCGCCTGCTCAACACGCTGCTGGGTCTGGCGTCGATAGTGATGGTGTTCCTGCTGGGCCGGGTCATGTTTGGCGCCGCCGTCGGACTCATCGCCGCGTTCTGCATGAGTGTTTACGGCGTTTTCGTCTACTGGGAGGGCGAACTGAACGACCCGTCCCTGTTCGTCTTTCTCGTCCCGGCGATGATGTATGTGCTGCACCGCTGGTCGCGCCGCTTCAATCCCGGCTGGGCCCTGCTGGCGGGCCTGATGTTCGGCATCTACGCATCCATGCGGCCCAATATCCTCGGCCTGGGCCCCTTTGCCGCTTTGTGGATGCTTTGGGTCGCGTGGGGCCGGGGCAAAATGTCGCGCCTGCCCCTTTCCTGGGTTGCCCTGCTGCTGGCCACCGTTGCCATGGTGGCACCCATCACCGTGCGCAACTATGTCGCCTCCGGCGAGTTCGTGCCCATCGCCACCTACTTCGGCGAAAACCTGCTCATAGGCAACGACAAGGACTCCGACGGCGTCACCCCGTGGCTGCCCTATCTTCAGGAACTGGAGGGCACGGGCAACTGGTCCGCCCGCGATTACATCAACGTGGTCCACGGCGCGGGCAGGGAACTGGGCAAGCCTGACATCACCCACAGCGAGGCGTCCGCCTACTTTGCCGAGAAGGCCAATGCGTTCATAAAAGAACATCCGGGGCTGACGCTGCGCCGCGCCCTGGAAAAGGCCGCCCTGCTCTGGCTCCCCCGTGAAATCACCTGCAACAAGGTTGTCCACTACGAGTTGCTGAACTATCCGGCGCTGCGCTGGCTGCCCGGCTTTGCCCCGGCCGCCGCGCTGTTCTGGTTCGGCGCGGCGCTGCTGGTCATGGACGCGCTGCGCGGACGCCTGCCCAAGGCGCGCCCCGACGGCGCGCGCACCGGCCAGATGGCCGTCATGGTGCTGTTCTTCATCACTGTCTATCTCGGTTCGTTCCTGCTGTTCTTCGTGAACGGCCGCGCCCGCATGCCCGTCATCCCGCTCCTGTTTCTCATCGGCGGCTACGGCGCGGCGCGGCTAATCGCCCTCCTGCGCGAACACCACCCGTTCCGCGCGGGCATCGGCGCGGCCGCCTTCCTCGCGCTGCTTGCCGCGTTTTCGGTGCAGTGGATACCCTACGCGCCCGACCTTGGCCGCTGGCACTACCAGCGCGCCGACTCCTATCTGCGCACCGGCCACCTGGACAAGGCCATCGAGGAGGGCAGGGCCGTCATCGCCGTGAACGAGGGCGCCGCCTACATGCACCAGCGCCTCGGCAACGCCTTCGCCGATGCGGGCAGACTTGACGAGGCGGTGGAGCAGTACGAGGCCGCCCTGCGCAAGGAGCCCGAGTTTCAGGACGTGCTCTACCGGCTTGGCGGCGCGCTCGAAAGACGGGGCGACATCGACGCCGCCGTCGCGCGCTTCGAGGAGGCCATCAAACTCAACCCCTACGACGCCCGCGCGCACAATGCCCTCGGGGAAATGCTCCTGCGCCAGAAGCGCCCCGCCGAGGCCCTGCCCCACTTTGAGGAAGCGCTGCGCGTCGCGCCCGACTACGGCGATGTGCTCTCAAACATCAGCATCGCCATGAAGGCCATGGACAGGCGCGACGAGGTCTTCGCGCGTTTCCAGAAGATGCTGGACCAGAATCCCGAACAGAAGTACGTGCAGTACATTTTTGGCCGCGATCTGGTCGAGGCGGGCAAGTCCGAGGAGGGCATGGCCCACCTCGCCGAGGCCGTGCGCATCGACCCGAACCTTGACGTCGCGCGCTATGAATGGGCCCGGGAACTGTCCCGGCTCGGACGCAACGACGAGGCCGTGCGCCAGTACCGCGAGGCGCTCCGCCTCAACAGCGAGCTGAAATACGTGCACACCGCGCTCGGCCAGGAACTGTCCAAGAAGGGCGATACGCAGGAGGCCATGCACCACTTCGCCGAGGCCGTGCGCATCGACCCCGCCTTCCAGGACGCCCGCTATCTTTGGGCCAGGGAACTGGCGAAGCTGGGGCGCATCGACGAGGCCGTGCACCAATATGAGGAGGCCATCCGGCTCAACCCCGACGACGCGCGCGCGCACAACGAGATGGGCGCGTTTTGGGCCGACCAGGGCAACTATGACGAGGCCATGAAGCATTACGAGGAGGCGCTGCGCGTCAAACCCGGCTTCGCCTACGCGCTCGACCGGCTCGGCCGCCTGCTCGCCGTGATGGGCCGCCGCGACGAGGCCATCCGCCGCTATGAGGAGGCCGTAGCCGCCGACCCCAAGAACCAGGACGTCTACTACCTGCTCGGCCGCGAACTGGCCGCCGCGGACCGCAAAGAGGAGGCGAAGAAGCGCTTTGAGGAGGCCCTCGAAC
>CAIUWO010000094.1 GCA_903902895.1 Candidatus Hydrogenedentota bacterium
GACCGCCGCACGGCTCAATCGCGACTTCGCCAAGTACGGCATGGACGCCGTCACCACGGTGGACCGGCTGCGCCAGTTCTACGCCGTCATCAGCGCCTACCTCGCCATGTTCCTCGTGCTCGGCGCGCTGGGGTTGGTGCTCGGTGCAGGCGGCACGGGCATCGTCGTCCTGCGCAACCTCTTCGAGCGCCGCGCCGAAATCGGCCTCTTCCACGCCCTCGGCTACACCCCGTCCACCGTGACCCGCCTGCTCCTGCTGGAGCACGGCGTGCTTGTCCTGACCGGCACCGTCCTCGGCACCGCCGCATCTGCGGCGTCCGTACTGCCGCTTATCCTAATGTCCAGCACCGAAGTGTCCCTGCCCCTGCAGGCGGCGTTGCTCGCCGCCATCCTCTGCGCCAACCTCGGCTGCCTCGCCGTGGTGGTCCTCGCTGGACTGCCCGGCAATCCCGTCACCGGCCTGCGCGAAGAGTAGACTGCATCCGCGCTTCCGTCATTGCGAGCAAAGCGAAGCAATCTCTTGTACCCAGGTCGTTGGACGGGCAGGAGATTGCCGCGTCGGGCTGCGCCCTCCTCGCAATGACGGTACGGCCTACTGCTCCACGCGGTACAAATCGGTCTTCGTGCGCAGGATCAGCGCCTTGCCCGTCACCGCCGGCGAGGCCATGAAGCCGTTGTCGAGTTTGCTCGTTGCGAGCACCTCATATGTCCGCCCAGGTTTGAGCACCGTTGTCTTGCCCTGGTTGCTGAAGCAGTAGATCCGCCCGTCCGCATAAATGGGGGACGCCATGTAGTTGCCGCCGATTTTTTCACTCCACAGCTGCGCGCCCGTGGCCGCGTCCAGGCAGGTGGCGATGCCGTCGCCGCTGATCATATAGAACAGGCCGTCCAAAAGCAGCGGTGACGACTCATTGGGGATGAACTTCCCGGCGGCCTTCCAGACGACGTGCGTGTCGGTCACGTCGCCCTTGCCGTCGGGGCGCATGGCCCACAGGGCCGCGTCTCCCCGGCCGGTCATGATGTACACGATGCCGTTGGCGAACACGGGCCGCGGCGCCGGTGAATAGGCGGTGTGGTGCACCTTCCAAAGCTCCTCGCCGGTCAGCGCGTCGTAGCTGAAGGCCGCGTAGGAACTGGGGCTGATCAGTTGCGCCCGGCCGGCCGCCTCGATCACCAGCGGCGTGGTGAAGGCCTTGCGGAAATCGCCCTGGCGTATTTTCTCCCCCTTGTCGTCCACATCCAGCCATTTTGTGGTGCGGTCCGTCTTCCACACGGTCTTTCCGGTCATCTTGTCCAGCGCGGCCACATACTCCGCATCCACGCCGTCCATGGTCAGATAGAGCAGGTCCTTCCACATATACAACGAGGAGCCCGGACCGCGGTAGTGGCGGCAGGGCAGGTCGGTGCGCTGCCAGATCACCTTGAACGTGGCCGTGTCCAGGCAGGCCGTGCCGTAACTTCCAAAATTCACCCAGACCCGGCCCGGCTCGATCACCGGCGACGGCGAGGCGTAGCAGTTCACATCCTGGCCCAGCGGCTCGGGCGTGTCGCAGTGGAAAAGTTTCTGGTCGCAAAGGATTTTGCCCGTTTCGGCGTCCACGCACACCGCGAAGAAATCGTTGCCCTCCGGGGTGGCCGTGGTCATCCATGCCTGCCCGTCCAGCACCACCGGCGTCGACCAGCCCTTGTCATGAATGGCGGTCTTCCATTTCACGTTTTCGGTCTCACTCCACTGGAGCGGCAGCCCGCGCGGCGCCTCACCCGGCTGGGTCACCATGCCGTTGCCAAGAGGGCCGCGAAATTCGGGCCAGTCCGTCGGACCCGCCAGCGCCGCGCCGGCATATGCCAAAAACAGCGCCGGAAGCGCCACACAAAACCACCGGGCAGGAACGCGTTTCGACCTGAATGCCATGTCACTTTCCTTGTTTATGGAGTATTGACGTCCGGCCTTGCCCCGGACGCATCCGGATTGTAGCCGAAACAACCGACTGCTGAAAAGCCGGCCGGCGCATGCGCTCCAGCTTTCGCGCACAAGAAATGGACCGGATGCCGCGTCTACCGTAGAAGCGGCTTCCAACCACTCTCTTTGCCGTCGCGCTCTTCGCGTTTGACGTTTGGGGGGCATACCTGACACCATGGACGGCCCGGCCCGGTCCATTCCTGTCGTGGCAGGGATAGCTTCGGTCTGCCGGACGCGGTCGTGAGAGGGTTTCTTCAAAAGGGAAGTGTTTGGTCCCGTTTCCGGGCAGGCCAGAGGGTGTCTGCCCCGGACACAACGCAAGGAGCGACACCATGGGCGATTTCCTGGTCAACTTGGGCGCCAACAAGACGGCGCGCAAAGTGGTGCAGACGCTGCATCTTCCGATCCCGCTTCCGCAACGGCTGGCAAGGTCGAGCGCGCCGCTGGAGGAGCAGCCGCTGAAGGGCCGCGCCGTATGGGCCGCCGCCGGGGCGAACGGCGCGCTGGCCGGGGCTGTCAGGGACACTGTGGCAGGCGCGGGCGGGGAACTGCTCACGGTTGAAGCCGGTACTGCCCCCCCCGCAAACGCGCGCCCGTACGCCCTGATTTATGACGCAACGGGCCTCGAAACGCCCGAGGCCCTCAAGGACCTCTACGAATTCTTTCACACCCATGTGCGGTCGCTGGCGGCCTGCGGCCGCGCCATTGTGGCGGCGCGCACGCCGGAGGAAACGGATGACCCCGTCGTTCGCGCGGCGCGGCGCTCGGTCCAGGGCTTTGTGCGCAGCATGGGCAAGGAGATTGGGCGGCGCGGCGCCACGGCGCAGACGCTCTATGTGGATGCCGGCGCGGAAGACCGGGTGGAACCGGTGCTGCGTTTCCTGCTGTCCAAACGCTCCGCGTACATTTCGGGCCAGCCCATCCACGTTTCGGCGCGCATTGCCGCCGCGGCGGCCCCCTGCCGTGTCCTGCCGCTCAAGGGCAAAGTGGCGCTCGTGACCGGCGCGGCGCGGGGCATCTGCGAGGCGACGGCCCGCGCGCTGGCGCGCGAGGGCGCGGCGGTCATCGTGATGGACCGCCCCGCCGAGTTGGAGGCGGCGAAGAAGGTCGCCGACGCCATCGGCGGCACGGCGCTGGCCGCAGACATCACCGACCCGAAGGCGGCGGCGGCGGTGCTGGAGCATGTGAAGCAGCACCACGCCGGACTGGACATCGTGGTGCACAACGCCGGGATCACACGCGACAAGACCATTGCCAACATGTCGGCCGACAAGTGGGACATGGTCCTTTCGGTCAATCTCATCTCCCTGATCCGCGCCAACGAGGAACTGATCGGTTCCATCCGCGACGGCGGCCGCATCATCGCGCTGTCGTCCGTGGGCGGCATCGCGGGCAACCCGGGCCAGACCAACTACGCCGCCACCAAGGCGGGCGTGATCGGCTATGTGCAGGCGTTCGCACCGCGCGTGGCGGGCCGCGGCATCACGGTGAACGCCGTGGCGCCGGGCTTCATCGAGACGCAAATGACGGCGGCCATGCCCATGGGCACGCGCGAAGTGGCGCGCCGCCTGTGCATGCTGACCCAGGGCGGCCTGCCGGAGGACATCGCCGAAACCATCACCTTCCTCGCCAGTCCGGACACCACCGGACTCACCGGCGAGGTGATACGCATCTGCGGCGGCAATTTCGTCGGCGCCTAGCAGTAAATCAGCAAAGGAAGTTTCCCATGGCCACCAAGAAGAACTCCCCGGCCGCGCGCCGCGCCGTCATCGTCGACGGGGTGCGCACGCCCTTCCTCCGCGCCTTCGGCGCGTTCACCCGCATGGACACCGTCGCACTCGGCGCGGTGACGGTCCGCACACTGCTCGACAAGGCGGGCGTAAAGCCTGAGGAGATCGAAAGCCTCATCTGGGGCGGTGCGATCCTGCCCGGGTCAACGCCCAATGTGGGCCGTGAAATCGTGCTCGACGCGGGCCTGCCCCGCACGCTGGAGGCCTCCACCGTCAGCCGCGCCTGCTCGTCCGGTTTCCTGGCGGTGACCCAGGCGGTGGCGGCGATAGAACGGGGCGAGGCCGACGTCATCATTGCCGGCGGCGGCGACTCGACCAGCAACGCCGAGGTGACCATGCCGCCCAGCTTTGTGCACAAGATGGCGCCGGTGGCCATGAGCGCCAAGTCGGGCGTGATGGATTATCTGGGCCTGCTGGGCAAGATCAGCATCCGCAAGGACCTGATTCCGCGGCGGCCAAGCATTCGCGAGCGGTCAACCGGCGAGTTGATGGGCGAATCGGCCGAGCGCATGGCCAAGATTTGGGGCATCCCACGCGAGGAGCAGGACGCCTTCGCGGCGCAAAGCCACGCCCGCGCCTGCGCGGCCATCAAGTCGGGCCGTTTCACCGGCGAGGTTATCGCGGTGCGGACGCCGGACGGCGCCACCATTGCCGCCGACAACATCCCCCGGGAAGACGCCACCCTTGAGAAACTGGCCCGGCTAAAGCCCGCCTTTGCCAAGGACGGCACGCTGACGGCGGGCAATTCGAGCGCGCTGACCGACGGCGCGGGTGCGGTGCTGATCATGAGCGAGGAAAAGGCGCTCGCACTCGGACTCAAGCCCTTGGTCGCGTTCCGGAGCTGGTCCTATGACGCGGTGGACCCGGCGGACCAACTGCTGATCGGCCCGGCCATCTCCATGCCGCGCGCGCTGGAAAAGGCCGGGATGACGCTGAAGGACGTGGACCTCGTGGACATTCATGAGGCCTTTGCCGCGCAGGTGCTCTGCGTGCTGCGGGCCATGGCGAGCGACACCTTCGCCAGGGAATGGTGCGGCCGCGACAAGGCCGCGGGCGAGCTCAACTTCGCCGACATCAACCTCCACGGCGGGTCCGTGGCGCTGGGCCATCCCTTTGGCGGAACCGGGGTGAGAATGCTGATCACGGCGGCCAACGAACTGAGACTGTCGGGCAAGAGCACGGCCCTGCTGGGCATCTGCGCCGCCGGCGGACAGTCCGTCGGCGCGGTGATCGAGGCGGTGTAGGACCGCCCGTCATCGCGGGCGAGCGGCGTCGTCATTGCGAGCAAAGCGAAGCAATCTCTTGCAACCACGTCCGCATGCGCGGCAAGAGATTGCCGCGTCGGGCTTTGCCCTCCTCGCAATGACGTTATTTGCCGTGCTCCAGCACGATCTTGATCGCCCCCGACTCGCGCTTGTTCATAAACGCCTGCAGCGCATGCCGGTAATCGTCCATGGCGAAGCGGTGCGTAATGATCAGTCCGGGCAATTCTGGCGTTCTTTCAAGAACTTCCGCGGCGGTTTCGAAAGTGCTGCGCCCGTCGTGCTCGATGCCGTGGCAGTTTATCCCGGTCACCTCCACCTCGCGCGCCCAGATGGGTGAGTAGTCCAGCCGGCCCGGGGAGAAGTTTATCCCCAGCAGCACCACCCCTGCCGCCCGGACGGGCCAGGCGCAGCGCCTGCTGGAAGCTTTCTTCGCCGCCGACCGTGTCCAGCACAACATCGAACCCACCCAGGACGATCTCGTTGCCGAACATGCCCTTGATATGGCGGCCGCCGGTGAGCTTGGCGGTTTCCGCGTAAAGATTTGTCTTTCCTGAAATGACCCGCGCGCCAAGTGCCTCGGCCACCTTTGCCTGGGACGGATACCGCACCGACGCGTACACTTCGATGCCCGGCACCAGCACCCGGCACGCCGCCGCGGCCACCAGGCCGATGGTGCCGCCGCCGATAATCAGCACGCGCGCGCCCGGCACGAGATGGGCCCGCGCCTTGAGCACACCGTGCGCCGCGCAGGCCGTGGGCTCCAGCAGCACCGCGGCGTCATTTCCGAGTGCGGCGGGAATCTTGAACAACTGGCTCGGATGCACCGCCATGCGCGGCGAGAAACCGCCGCCGACGGCGTCGGGCAGGGTCCCCAAGCCGACATTCTCGCACAGCATGGGGCTGCCCGCCGCGCACTGCCGGCAGGGCGGGTCCGTGTCCATCTGCGCGCAGCAGGGCCAGTCCATGCGGAACGCCACGCGGTCACCGACGGCAAACCCCGCCGCCTCCGAACCCGTCTCGGTCACCTCGCCCACGGATTCATGTCCCAGATACTTGCGCTTTATGCCGGGCAGCGCCGCCGAATAACTCTTGGGCGAAATGTCCATGCCCATGAAATGAATGTCGGTGCCGCACAGGCCGCAGGCGATGTTGCGCACCATGAGCCAGCGACTGTTGGGCAGCTTGGGCTCGGGCACCTCGGCATACCGCACCGGTGAAAGTGCGCCGAGTTGCGGAAAGGTCTGCACCAGCCGCGCCGCGCGGTAGAGCGCGAAGCGCAGCGGATCGTTCTCGAAATACAGCGCCTTCATGCGCCCACGGCGCAGTCGCGCAGCGCCATGTTCAGCGCGGCCACCAGTTCGCCCGCCTCGTCTTCGGTGATCAGCAGGCTCGGCCGCACAACCACCGTGTCTTTCGCCACCTTGCCGGGCGCCACCAGCAGGCCGCGGTTCAAACAGGCCTGGCAGAGCCGCTTCGCCGTGTCCGCCGAGGGTGTTCGCAGCGCCAGCAGCAGGCCCGCGCCGTTCACGCCGAGCAGCAGGGAAGGGAACTCGTTCGCCAGCGCGCCCAAGGCCGAGCGCAGCCCCGGCTCCATGGCCCCGGCGTTCTTCCATGGCTCTTCGCGCCGGTAGATTTCCAGCGCGGTCCGGGCCACGCAGCAGGCCACATCGGAACCGCCAAAGGTGGAAAGATGGATCATCGGGTGATCGTTCATGAATTCGTTCACCCGCTGCGTCATCATGGTGACCGTGATGGGGAACATGCCGCCGCCAAGCGCCTCGCCCAGTATGAGCACGTCCGGCTCCACGCCAAGCCGTTCGAAATAGAACGGTGTGCCGGTCCGGCCGAAATTCGTCTGTGTCTCGTCGAACACCAGCAGCGCGCCCCGCGCGCGGCACAGCTCGGCCAGGCCCCGCGCAAAGGCCGCGTCCACCGCCCGGCACCCATTCTCGGCCTGCATCGGTTCCAGGAACACCGCCGCCGTGTCCGCGCCCACGGCGCGGTCCGCGGCCGCCAGATCGCCGAAAGGAACGACCGCCGTCCCCGGCACCAGCGGTTCGAACAGATGCCGGTCTTCGCGCTGCGACAGGCTCAGCGCGAACCCCGTCTGGCCGTACCAGCCGCCGTCCACGGTCACCAGGCCGGGCCGCTTCGTGAATCCGCGCACCACCTTGCAGGCCGCGTCGAAGGCCTCGCCGCGCGTGACGCCAAAGAGGCTGCATTCGAGCGCGCCCGGCACAAACCCCGCAAGCGCCTCGGCGAGCAGGGCCTTTTCCTCGCTGATGATGGGGAAGTTGCCCTGGTCCGTGGCGCGCATGGCGCGCTTGAGTTCTTCCGCCAGTTCCGGATGCCTGCGGCCCAGGTTGAAAATCCCCGCCGAACTGTCGCCGTCAATGTATTTTCGGCCGTCCGCGTCAAAGAAATGCGCGCCCGTGCGCTTTCCTTCCAGTATTGTGTTGATCATCCCGCTATCTCCCCGCACCGCGATGCCACAGGTCTTCTATTTTTCGGACGTAGGTGAACAGGTTCGTCTGAATTTTCTCGTTGTTGAGCAGTTTCAGGACGCCCGGGATCTTTGCGGCCAGCAGGGCCAGCGGCAGCAGCGTCTTCATGTCCTTCACCGCGCCCTGAATCGCCGCGATGATGTCGTCCAGTTCCGCGTCCGACACCGTGATGGGCATCATGAAGCGCATCACCTGCGGCGCGTTGCCGGAGTAGGCGGCAAAAACCCCGTGTTTCGCCAGCGCGTCGGACATCATGGGTCCCAGGAACTCCTCCACATATTCCAGCCCCACCATCAGCCCGATGCCGCGCACTTCCTTGATGATTTTGGGGTTGGCGCGCATCAGTTCCGCCAGCGCCTCCTTGAGCTTTGCGCCCTGCCGGGCCGCGTTTTCGCAGAGCTTGTGCTCCTCCAGGCAGTCGAGCACCTTGAGCGAGACCCGGCAGGCAATGTCGCTGCCGCCGCAATGGGTCTCATGAAAGTCGGGGTGCTCCGCCGCAAAGTCCCGCAGCACCGGAATGTCGCGGTATAGCATGGCTGCATTGGCATAGAGCCCGCCGCCGAGCGACTTGGCCAGGGTCATCATGTCCGGAACGACGCCCGAATGCTCCGAGGCGAACATGCGGCCCGTACGGCCAAAACCCGTCTGGATCTCGTCAAAGATCAGCAGCGCGCCGTGCCTGTCGCACAATTCGCGCAGTCCGCGCAGATAGGCCGGTGTGCCCGGAAAGATGCCCGCCTCGCCCTGCACGGGCTCCAGGATGACGGCGGCCGTCTGCTCGGAAACCGCCTTGGTCATCGCGTCCAGGTCGTTGAAGGGCACAAAGATGAATTCCGGCATGAGCGGCTCAAAGCAGTGGCGGTAATGCTCCTTGCCGTTGGCGCTCAGCGCAAAGCCCGTGTGGCCGTGGTAGGCTTTTACTGTGGAGATGATCTGCTTGCGCCCCGTCGCGCCCCGCGCCATTTTCAGCGCGCACTCGACCGCTTCCCCCCCGCCAGCCGCGAACATCACGTGGTTGAGGTCGCCCGGGGCCAGCGCGGCCAGCCGCCTGGTCAGGGCCTCCTTTTGCGGCGACGACAACAGGTAACTGCCCATGTCCAGCTCGTCCGCCGCCTCCGCCAGTGCCGCCATCACCTCCGGGTTGTGGCGCGACACATTAAAACAGCCCGCCGCCGTAAAGCAGTCGTACATGCGCCGACCCGTCACCGGGTCCGTGAAGCCCACCCCCTCACGCTGGGTCTCAAAAACGTCCAGGTGCCCGGCGCTCAGGTACTTGATCTGGTTCCTGTTGATATACCGCCCAAATAGGGCAAAGATCCGTTCTTTGCTCTGCCGGGTCATGGTGGCCTCGCCACCGCCACGCTTCTCACCCACTGCCATGAAGAGCCCTCCTGTGCCGCCGGCCCCAATGCGGGGCCAACCTAGTCTCATGGAACAGTAGCCGAAGCTCTCCCCAAAGTCAATGGAGGCAGATTTTTCTGATTGTTGCACTTCTCCCGCCAAATAGTGGTAAAGTTTGGGACCTATAAACCTTGGATAAAGGAAAACACCATGGCGCAGCGATTCGTGATTATTGGGTTGGCCGTCTTTCTGCTCGCAGGCGCGGCCCTTGCCGGGGATTCGCCGCAGTTCCGGGGACCGAACCGGGATGGCCTGTTTGACGAGCAGGGCCTCTTGAAAACGTGGCCCGAAGGCGGTCCGGCGGTGGCCTGGGTGGCGAAAGGCCTCGGCGGCGGCTATTCCTCCGTGTCCGTGGTCGCGGGAAGGGTCTACGCCAGTGGCATGGGCGCGGACGAGACCGGTTTTGTCTCCATCATAAACGCGGCCGACGGCAAGGTGGAGAACACCATTCCCTACGGCAAGGAAACCAAGAACGACCAGGCGCCCGGCCCGCGCTCCACGCCGACCATCGACGGGAACCGGCTCTATATCCTTTCCGGGCTGGGTGTTGCGTACTGCATTGACTTGGAAAAGAAAAGTGTCCTTTGGAACGTGGACGTGCTGAAGAAATTCGGCGGCGAGAACAACACCTGGACACTGGCCGAGTCACTGCTGGTCGACGGGGACCGCGTCATTTGCACCCCCGGCGGCGTGGAGGGCGGCATTGTCGCACTGAACAAAATGAACGGCGAGACGGTCTGGGCGACCAAGGGCATCAACGACAAGGCCTCCTACTGCTCCCCGGCCATCGTGACCCACAACGGCAAGCGCATCCTGCTGACCGAAACGGAGACGCTGGTCGTGGGCGTGAACCCGGACAACGGCGCACTGCTCTGGACCTATCCGCACAAGACCGAATACAACATTCACGCTGTGACGCCGGTCTACGGCAACGGGCTGGTGTACTTTTCCGGCGGTTACGGGTCGGGCGGCGGCGCGCTACAGTTGTCCGCCGACGGCGCGGCCGTGACGCTGAAATGGGAAGACAAGAAGCTCGACTGCCAGCACCACGGCGTTGTGCTGGTGGACGGCCACCTCTACGGCACGGGCCACAAAAACAACCAGTTGGTCTGCCTGGAAATGGCCACGGGCAAGGTAATGTGGCAGTCCAAGGACGTGAAGCAGGGCGGCGCGGTCTTCGCGGACGGCCTGCTCTATGTGTATGAGGGCCCCAAGGCCGGCGTGGTCGATTTGGTGAAGGTGTCGCCAAAAGGAATGGAACTGGCGGGCAAACTCACTGTGACCGAGGGTGACGACAAGCACTGGGCCCACCCCGTCATCGCCAACGGGCGTCTCTATATTCGACATGGCGATGCGCTGGTCGCGTATACTGTCGCCGCAAAATAGCCATGGGCAGGCCCTGCCGTTCCAGTGACGGAGCGCGGTTTGCCGGGTCAGGATGGAACAAGTTCCGCAGTTGAGGCGTTCATCTCCCGACAGGCAGATTGTGGAACGAAGCAAGGAGCAGGCCATGCCATACTTACACAAATCCCGGGGTTTTACCCTGATAGAGTTGCTGGTCGTGATCGCGATCATCGGCATACTGGCGGCGATTCTGCTGCCCGCGCTGGCGCGGGCGCGCGAGGCCGCCCGCCGCTCCTCCTGCCAGAACAACCTCAAGCAGATGGGTGTCGTTCTAAAGATGTACGCCAACGAGGCCGGCGGCAGCTTCCCGCGTGTTCACGGCGACGAACCCTGGGGCGCAACCGTTCCGGCGGGCTGCGTTGATGCGGAAACCGACGCCGAACTGGCCCCGCAGATTTCGGCAGTCTACCCCGAGTACCTGACGGACCTGAAAGTGCTGTCCTGCCCGTCCGACCCCGACGCCTCCTCGACGAACCCGCTTAAAATCCTCGACAACGCCCCCGGCCAGGTCTGCGCCTACAAGGGCCTGCCCTCCAACGCCGACGGCAGCTACATCTATATGGGCTACATGCTGGACAAGGTGTCCGACACGGACCCCGCGCTGGACGCGTCCCTTTTCGGCGCACCGGCGGCCGCCAAAGTGGCCGGGCAGTACGCCTATCTGATGCTGGTCATTTCCTACCGGCAGGGCGTGTCCTTTCTCAACGGGCCGCTGGGCGACCAGAACCCGGACAACGACGGGAAGCTCAATGAGGACGTCAACGATGCCACGAAATACGCCATGCTCAGCGCGATGGCCCAGCCCGCGGGCGTGCCCCTGGGCAACGGCGGCGGTCAAATCCTCTACCGGCTGCGCGAGGGCATAGAGCGCTTCCTGATCACGGACATCAACAATGCCGCCGCCTCCAACAGCGCGCAGAGCGCGCTGCCGGTCATGTGGGATGTCGTGTCCGCCAATCCGTCCAGCAAGGCCCAGTTCAACCACGTGCCGGGCGGCGCCAACGTGCTGTATATGGACGGCCATTGCGAGTTCCAGAAATACCCCGGCGCCTTCCCCGCATCCAAGACCTTCGCCGCCGCGGGGGCATTCTTCTAGACAGCAAGAGAACCGGCAGGAATATGTGGGACAGGCGCCCCGCCTGTCGGCCCTTGTGCGGGTGCCCTGCAACGAAACGCAACGTTCCTTGCGCGGCGGCTCACGTTTCCGCGAAGAAGAAGCGCACCAGGTGGAAGAAGATGGGGGCGGCAAAGCAGAGGGCGTCGATGCGGTCGAGCATGCCCCCCCGGCCCTGCATGAACTGGCCAAACTCCGTGACGCGCCGGTCGCGCTTGATGGCGGACATGCACAGACTGCCCGCAAAGCCCACGAGTGTGATGACCAGGGAGATCAGGAAACCCTGCCACGCCTGAAACGGCGTTGACCAGGAGAGCCATGCGCCCACCAGCGACGCGACAATGACGCCCCCCACGACCCCCTCCACCATCTTTCTCGGGCTGACCGTGGGCGCGATGGGATAGCGTCCCAGCGTCCGGCTGAAAAGATACTGCACCACCTCGCTCACCTGCACCACGACCACCAGGTAAACGAGCAGTTTTGCGTTTTGGCCCTCGTAGCCGGGAATCTTGAGCATGAGCAGCGCCGGGGCGTGGCTCACGCAGTAGACGCACACCATGAGCCCCCACTGGATGGTGGCCGTGCGCGCCAGGAAATTGTCCGTCTGGCCCGCGATGGCGCTGCGCGTGGGAATGAACAGGAACGCGTAGAGCGGGATGAACACCGCAAACAGCTCGTACCAGCGCATGGCCACGAGGAAATACTGGAGCGGCACAAAGACAAAGAAGGTCCAGAACAGCGCGCGGTGGTCACCGCGGCGGGTGGGGGTCAGCGTGATGAACTCGCGCAGCGCCAGGAAGGAAACCAGCGCAAACAGCGCGTTTGCGCCGTACTTGCCGGTGAGCAGCGCCAGCGTGAAGATGATGAGCATCACCCACCAGGCCTGGATGCGCGCGTTCAGGCCCGCCACCACCGCCACCGCGGCCTCCTGCCGAAGGATCAGGGTCAGCGCAAACCCGACCATGCTGGCCAGAACGAGCACCTGCAGCACGCCCCCCATAAGCGTCAGCATGACGGGTCCCCCAGCGCGATGAGCGCCTCCCTGGCGCGGTCCAGAAACTCCTGCTTGGTCTCTCCCTCATTGAGCTGCATCGGCAGGCCGAAGGTCACGGTGCTCAGCAGCGGAACGGGCATGATCTCGTGCTTGGGCAGAATGCGGCCCAGATTGTCGATGTGGGCCGGCACGAATTTCACGTCGGGACGCCGCCGGGCGATATGGAAGATGCCCGCCTTGAAGGGAAGCACCGACTCTCCGTCGCCGCGCATGCCCTCGGGGAAGATGATCAGCGATGCGTCGGTGCCAATGGCCTCGACCATGTTGTTGAAGGTGGACAGCACCTCGCGCGCCGAACCGGCCTCGCCCGAGTGCCCGGCGCGCTGGATCAGGACGGCATTAAACACCTTGGTGGCCAGGAAACGGCGGACACGGTTCTTTTCCCAGTAGTCGCGGGCCGCCACGGGGCGCGTCTGCAGGCGGATGTCGGGGGGCAACGCCGACCACAGCACCACCGCGTCGAGGTTGCTCGTGTGGTTGGCAAAATAGATGTGCTGCCCCTCGGCCGACAGCGGGGCAAGCGACCGGGACGAGGCGCCGCAGACAAGGCGGATTATCCCCGTCAGCGTCATTACCAGAATATATCTAAGATTCATGGCCGTTCAGGCTCCCGAACCGGGCATATCCCGCGCCCCATGGACAAAGCTGCATGCAACGGAGAGTATAGCAGGGCCGGACCGTTGCCGCACGGTTTAGCAAAGCCCCTTTCCCAGTTGGAGGCGGAATTCTTTGCCCGTGATGATGGCCCCCTCGACAACCGGCACGGTGCCCTGTTCGGGAAGCGCAATAGTCATCTTGGTGGTGGCGAGGATGTCCCGGTCGATGTCAATTCCCGGCATCACCCGCACCAGTTCCATGCCGCGCGCCGTCAGTTGGAGCAGGCATCTGCTGGTTGCGTAGAAAACCTTCTTGCCCGCCTTGAGCGACTCCGGGCCGTTCATGGTGACCTCGTCCACGGCCTCGATGAACTTGCACCTGCCCTGCTGCAGCACGCGCACCCGGCCCCCCTCCAGGGCCATTTTCTCACCTTCCGCCCATTTCGTCACGAAGAGGATTGTTTTCGCCGCGTTGGTCAGGTCGATAAACCCGCCCGGACCGACATAGCTGGAGATGCGGTCGCCGCGTTTGGATACGTTCACATTGCCCCGGCTGTCTGCCTGAAGCACGCCCAGCACGGTGCCGTCCAGTCGTTCGGGGCACATGCGGAAGGTTTCGGCCGAGGAGATAACGCTCTTCGCGCCCACGGCCGCGCCAAAAAAGATGCCCGGCATGGGCACGCCGCCAATGACCCCGCTCTCGGTAAACAGCGTGACCTCGTCCAGAATATGGGCCTGATGCAGCACGCTGCACACTTCCTCGGGCAGGCCCACGCCAACGTTCATGAGGGAACCGGGCGACACGTTATGGACAAACACCTCCGCCGCAAGCCGGGCCAGCATATGGTCCATGGCGCTTCTGCGCGGGGTGATCCCCATGACCTTGTTGACAAAGCGCGCGCGGGCAAGGCCTTCCGCCATGGGGAGGCGGCTCGTCGGCGCCAGGAACTCGAAATGGCTGTTGTAGCGAATGTACCCGCTCTGCTCGGTTTGCGGATGGACCACCACGGCGTCCACCTCGGCCGCGGGCACGTAAATGTCACCGGGGGTTTTGTCGATCAAACGGGAAACGTTGGCAATGACTTGCCCGCCATTTCGTTTCGCGGCGCGCGTAATTTCAAGAATCTCCGCTTTCATGGGGCAGTGGGTGACGTAGATGTTGCCCTCGCGGTCCGCCGCATAGGCGTTAAACAGCGCCACGTCAATCCCGGGAACGCGAAACCGCAGCAGGTCCCCCTCCACTGACACCAGTTGCTCCGCGTCCCTGCCGGCCAGCGGGGTGCCGCGCCCGACACGGGGATCAAGAAAGGTGTTGACGCCCACATGCGTGAGCAGGGAGTTCTCGCCCCGGCCGAGGGCTTCAAACAGGAGCGCCACCATGCCCTGCGGTATGAGTTGCACCTCCATAAGTCCCTGCTCGGCCAGCCGCAGCGCGCTCTTGAAGGTCTCCACATGGCCCGAAATCACCCGGCGGCACAGGCCCTCCCGCATGATTTCCTCCACCGAACCGGGCGCGATGCCCCGGCCGCCCTGGCCGCCGGTGCACATCACGGTCAAATCCCGCGGGTGGCCTGTCGCCTCAAACGCCTCGCGGATCGTCCAGTACAGGATGGACGGGCGCTGGTTGCCCCCGAGTCCGGAGGTGGCCACCACCGCGCCGTCGGGAATGAGCTTGGCCGCCTCGCGGGCCCCCATGAATTTGGGGTTGTCGGGAAGATGAAACGCGTAAGCGCTGTCATGCCGGTTCCAGGTGAGCCGGATGTGCCCCATGAGGGCAAGATAGTAGGCTTTCGTGAAGATATTCATTTTGGCGGTAATCCTTCAGTGATTTCCGATGATCTAAACATGCGGGCGCAGCAAAGAGCAAGGGGAATTTTTGCCCCCCGAAACGCTTGCAGTTCCAAGGAATCGGAAAGGACTTGAAAAGCGGCTCCTGGCCAATGGGGTGTTTAGTTGCGCATTCTGAATTTATTGTTAAAAACATGAATGCCGAAATATGGTAAATTTATTATGTGCTGTCGGCAATGGATGGCCCCCCTAATGTTGTTATACTCATTGACTTAGATGTGCGAGAACAACCAAAGCGTTTGACTGGTTGTGAAAACTAATGATAGCATCTGACCTTAGTGACTAAGACCGATTGTCTGCATGACCTTGCAGGGAGGTACTTTACACATGATCATCAAAATCACCGGACGCCACATGGAGTTGACCGATGCTCTCAAGGCATATATTGAGAGCGCGTTGAAGAAGGTCAAAGTGCATTTTGACAAGGTAATCGACGTGGACGTTGTCCTGGACGTGGAGAAGCACCGTCACATCGCCGAGGTCAACCTTCACGCGAACGGCGTGCGCATTCACAGCAAAGAGGCCTCGCTGGACATGTACGCCTCGGTGGACGCGGTGCTGGAGAAGCTGGAGAAGCAGGCCCGCAAGTACAAAGACCGGATCAACCGCCACCAGCCCCGCACCATGCGCGAGGAGCGCTCCTATCAGCACGCGATTATCGCCATGGAACCGACCAACGGCAATGGCGACCATGCGGAGCAGCCCGACGAGAAGCATCTGGTGGTCACCCGCGAAAAAGTGGCCATGAAGCCCATGAGCGTGGAAGAGGCGGTCATGCAGCTCGAACTGGTCGATGACCCGTTCATCGTCTTTGCGAATGCGGAGACGGCGCAGGTCAACGTTCTCTATTCCCGGGGTGACAAGACCTACGGACTGATTGAACCGGAATTCTAGGGTCCGTACGGGGACCATGTGACACAAGACACCCTTACGCCGCGCCCCCTGCGGGGGAAAGGTGTGCGCCCGAGCAGGAGGCGAACGTATGGACCTGACCAAACTCAAGGTCAAACGCAAGCAGTTCATCCCCGTGTCGCGCATGCTCGAACACATGACGCAGGACCTTGATTTTGAGCTGCTGGCGGGCTTTCAGGGGGTGGAACGGCCGGTCTTCTCCTGGGATGTAAACCGTCCCGGCCTGGCCCTGAGCGGCTATCTGGACTATTTTGCGAACGACCGGGTGCAGGTGCTGGGCAACACCGAAATCCATTTCATGGAGCGGATGCGGCCGGCCGAGCTGGCAAACCGGCTCAACAACATGTTTTCCTTTGAGATTCCGGCCTTTGTGCTCTCGCGCAACCTGATGCCGCAGACCATCCTGCTCGACATGTGCAACCGCTACGGCGTGCCCGTGCTGCGCTCCACGATGAGCACCGACGAGGTTATCAGCCGGATTATCCTCTATCTCACCCAGGAGTTTTCACCTGAAACGGTCCTTCATGGAACTGCGGTGGACGTGTACGGCGTGGGTTGCCTGATTATGGGCAAACCGGGCATAGGCAAGAGTGAAACCGCGCTGGAACTGGTCGAGCGCGGCCACCGGCTGGTGGCCGACGACATGGTCGAACTCAAGCGGCGCCGGGCCGACTATCTCTACGCCCAGACCAACCGGACCGTCAAACACTGCATGGAAATCCGGGGTCTGGGCATCATTGACGTGCGCGCGCTCTACGGCGTGGGCCGGGTCCGCAACTTCAAGCGAATCGGCCTGGTCGCGGAGCTGGAGGAGTGGGACGACAAGGCGGCCTACGACCGGACCGGACTTCAGGAGCATTACGTGGACATCATCGGCGTCAAGGTCCCCTACATGCGCATTCCCGTGCGGCCGGGCCGCAATGTGGCCATCATCATCGAGGTTGCCTCGCTGAACCAGCGCCTCAAAGAAATGGGAGTTCACACCGCCCGCGACCTGAATGAGGACATCATGCGCAACAACCGGGGGCAGGCGGGATGAACAGGCCGGATTCGGACAGGCTTTTTTCGGGCGGTCAGGCGCGCAAGCGGCGGATTAGCCTCATTTTCGGCTGCCACGCCCATCAGCCGGTCGGAAACTTCGGGTTTGTCTTCGAGCAGGCCTACGACCTGTCCTACAAACCCTTTCTGGACGTGCTGGAACGCTTTCCCGCCGTGCGCGCCGTACTGCATTTCACCGGCCCGCTCTTCGACTGGTTCGAGGGGAACCGGCCGGAGTTCCTCGACCGCCTTGCCCGCATGAGCGCCTCGGGCCAGATAGAAATCATGGGCGGCGGCTACTATGAGCCCCTGCTGTGCGCCATTCCGGAACGCGACGCCGTGGCGCAGATAACGCGCATGCGCGAGTACTGCCGGACCCGTTTCGGCCGCGCCCCGCGCGGCATGTGGCTGGCGGAGCGGGTGTGGGAGCCGCAAATGGCCCGGATCATGGCCCGTTCCGGGGTCGAATACACCGCCCTGGACGACACCCACTTCCTGTGCTCGGGCCTCCGGCCCGACCAGCTTTACGGCTATCACATGACCGAGGATGAGGGCATGACCGTCAAGGCCTTTCCCATTCTGGAAAAGTTGCGGTACCTGGTGCCGTTCCATCCCGTGCACGAGACCATTGAACATCTGCGCGAACTGGCCACCGAAGACGGGACGCGTTGCGCCGTGCTGCACGACGACTATGAGAAATTCGGGGTGTGGCCCGGCACCCACGGCAGCGTGTACACCGAGGGATGGCTGGAACGCTTCTTTACGGCCCTCACCGAAAACAGCGACTGGCTGACAACCACGACTTACGCCGACTTTATGGATCATTCCCCCGCCATCGGCCGCACTTATCTGACCTGCGCCTCCTACGAGGAGATGATGGTCTGGGCGCTGCCCACCCCCATGCAGCGGTCCCTGAACGACGCGCGCGCCGGACTCAAAGAGCACCCGGACCTGTACCGGCAGGCCGCGCCGTTTCTGCGCGGCGGATTCTGGCGCAACTTTCTGGCCAAGTACGACGAGTCCAACAACATCCAGAAGCGCATGCTGCGCGCCAGCAACCGGCTCGAACGGCTGCGCGGAGCGCATGCCGGCGACCCGCGCCTTGCCGACGCCGAACGGCTGCTCCACCAGGGGCAGTGCAACTGCGCCTACTGGCATGGCGTCTTCGGAGGGCTGTACCTCAACCATCTGCGCACGGCACTGTACGAGTGCATCATCGCGGCGGACAATGTCATGGACGCCCTGGAAAGCCGCGGGACGGACTACGTGACCGTCCAGCAGACCGATTTTGACGGCGACGGCAACGCCGAATGCGTGCTGGAGAACTCGGCCCTGACCCTGTTCTTCAGCCCCACCGACGGCGGCACACTGTTCGAGGCGGACTTCAAGCCCAAGCCCTTCAATGTGGCAAACACGCTTACCCGGCGTGACGAGCCCTATCACGACCTCCTGCGCAGGGGCGCCGTGCAGATAGGCGAATCGGCGCAGGGCGACCTGAGCATTCATGAGATGGTCAAGGCGAAGGAGGCGGGGCTGGACAGCTACCTCGTCTACGACCCATGGCGCCGCGTGTCCCTGCGTGACCGCTTTCTGGACGCATCGGCCACGCCGGACAGCCTGTGGCGCAACCGCGCCAGGGAATACGGGGATTTTGCCAAGGGAATATACGCGGCGGTCTGCGAGGAGGACGGCGTCACCCTGTGGCGCGAGGGAACCGTGCTTGGCAATGACGGCCCGGTTCGGGTGCGTCTGTCCAAACACATCCGCCTTGCGGCGGGTGAATCCGCCGTGGAAATCCGGTATGATATGGCCTGCGGCGGCGCGTGGCCGAAGAATATTCATTTCGGTGTCGAATTTGCCGCGAATCTGCTGACGGGTTCCGCGCCGGACAGGTACTACCGGTCGGACGACACGGACCTGGGGCATGCCATGCTCGGCACGCGCGGCTGCCACGATGGCCTTTCCCATATCGCGGCGCGGGACGAGTGGCAGCGGTTGGAGTGCGGCTGGCGCTTTTCACGCCCCGCCAGGGTGAACCGGTTTGCCATCGAAACGGTGAGCCAGTCCGAGGGCGGCCAGGAGCGGGTGCATCAGGGATGTGTTGTGGTTCCCACCTGGAGCCTGGACCAAGACGGGGACGGTGCGTTTTCCTGCACGGTCCGGATGGAAATATCGCAGTTCTGAGCCCCCCGGGCCAGGGCCATGCGGCTGGAGAGGACATGGATTGTATGTCGGAAGTGACAGAAGAGATCATGGTGGTCAACGCGCTGGGCATGCACGCGCGGCCTGCGGCCGCGCTGGTGCAGACAACGCTGCGCTTTGAAAGCGACGTCCACATTCATTTCAGAGGCAACACCGTAAACGGCAAGAGCATCATGGGCCTGCTCACGCTGGGCGCGGCCCGGGGCAGCCGGTTGTCGGTCACCTGCACCGGCCCCGACGCCGAAGAGGCCATGGGCGCCGTGCGCCAGATGTTCGCCTCCGGGTTCGGCGAGGACTGACGGCAAGACAATGGAGTCCCCTTCGTGGAGATAAGCCTGCATGGCATAGGCGTGTC
Organism: Candidatus Hydrogenedentota bacterium; assembly: GCA_903902895.1. Classification (GTDB taxonomy): domain Bacteria; phylum Hydrogenedentota; class Hydrogenedentia; order Hydrogenedentales; family CAITNO01; genus CAITNO01. The sequence continues at coordinate 19,444 of CAIUWO010000094.1, forward strand.
GCCGGGCATCGTAATCGCCCCGGCTCTTGTGTTTCTCAAGAGCCGGTGGGAGGTGCCGCAGTATGACATCGAGTCCCCCGAGCGGGAGCTGTGCCGCTTTAACCGCGCCGTCGATGCCGCCCGCGAAGACCTGACCCGCCTGGTCCGGCAGACCACGGAGGGCCTTGGAAAGACCCATGCGGACATCTTTTACGCCCATCTGATGCTGCTCGACGATGTGGCGATCCACGAGGAGGTGCGCGAGCGCCTTATCGCGGACCGCAAGAATGTCGAGCACGTGCTCGACGGGCTCGCCAAGCGCTACGCCAAAGCCATGGAGGCCGTCGAGGACCCCCGGTTCCGCGAGCGCACCTCCGACCTTATGGATGTGACCGACCGCGTGCTCGGCCATTTGCTGCACGTCGAAAAGCCCAACCTGAAATCCCTGCCGCAGCCGAGCATTGTGGTGGCCCACGAATTGTCGCCCTCGGACACGGCGTCCATGGACATGGAAAACACACTCGGCCTGGCAATGGACGTGGGCAGCGCGACCTCGCATTCGGCGATTCTGGCGCGCGCGCTGGAGATCCCGGCCGTGGTCGGCGTGCAGCACCTCAGCAGCCATGTCGCGCCCGGCGCCACCATCATCATCGACGGCAGCGAGGGCGTTGTCATCGTCAACGCCGAGGATGCGACCATCGAGCGCTACCGCGGCGCGCAGGCGCGCTTTGAACTGCGCCGCGCAACCCTGCTCAGCGCCACCGAGACCGGCCCGTCCCGCACCGAGGACGGCGTCGAGATTCTCACCCAGACGAACATTGAGCTGCCCATCGAAATCCCCCACAGCCTCAAGGTCAACGCCGAGGGCATCGGCCTGTACCGCACCGAATTCCTGTTCCTCAACCGCAACGAGGTGCCCAGCGAGGAGGAGCAGTATGAGGCCTACTCGGCGGTGGCCCGCGCGCTGCGGCCGCTGCCGGTAACGCTGCGCACCATAGACATCGGCGGCGACAAGCTGGTGGCGCACCTTCAGGTGCTGCACGAGGACAACCCGCAGCTCGGCTGGCGGGCGGTCCGGTTCTGCCTGGCCCGGCCGGACATATTCAAACCCCAGCTCCGCGCCATGCTGCGCGCCTCGGCCCACGGCAACGTCCGCATCATGTTCCCCATGATCAGCGGCGTCGAGGAGCTGCGCGATGTCCGGCGCGTGCTTGACGAGGTCCGCGCCGATCTCGACGCGGCGAACGTCCCCTACGACCGCGATGTCAAGGTCGGCTCAATGATCGAGGTGCCCTCGGCCGTGATGATCGCCGACCTGCTCGCCAAAGAGTGCGACTTTTTCAGCATCGGCACCAACGACCTCATCCAGTACTCGCTCGCGGTGGACCGCGTCAACGAGAAGATTGCGCACCTCTACGAGCCGGCCCATCCCGGGGTGCTGCGCATGATCAGCCGCGTCACCACGGCGGCGGTGGCGCGGGGCATTCCCTGCGGCATCTGCGGCGAGATGGCGGGCGACCCGCTGTACACGGAGCTGCTGCTCGGGCTTGGCGTCACCTCGCTGAGCATGTCACCCATCGTGCTGCCGGTGATCCGCGCCGAAATCGCGTCGATCCGAATGGCCGAGGCGCGCCAGGTGGCCATTGACGCGCTGGGCATGTCCACCGCCCGCGAAGTCAAGGAACTGCTGCACCGCCGCTCCGAGGCGCGCGGCACCGTGGACGATTACCTCGCCGGCGTCGGACTGGAGGGCTGAGGCGCAGCCGCACCATGACAACCCGCCCCGAACCACGCCAAATCACGATCCTGGGCTCGACGGGCTCCATCGGCCGCAGCGCCCTGGAGGTGGTGCGCCGCTATCCGGACATGTTCCGCATCGGCGCGTTGGCGGCGCATTCAAACACCGAGCTGCTCTGCGCCCAGATTCATGAGTTCCGCCCCGCCACGGTGGCCCTCCACGACGAGGCCGCCGCGGCGCGCCTGCGCGCCATGGAACCCGGATGCCGTGTGCTGTCGGGGCCGGGGGGCCTGGAGGAAGTCGCCGCACTGCCCGCGGACACGGTGCTCTGCGCGGTCGTTGGCGCCGTGGGCCTCGCCCCGCTGCTGGCGGCCATTGACGCGGGCAACCGCGTGGCGGTGGCCAACAAGGAACCCTTTGTGATGGCCGGCAGGCTCGTCATGGAACGGGCCCGGGCGCGCGGCGTCGAGGTGCTTCCCGTGGACAGCGAGCACAATGCCGTGTTCCAGTGCCTGCAGGGCCACGACATCCGCGATGTCCGGTGCATTCACCTGACGGCCTCGGGCGGACCCTTCTACGGCATGCCGCGCGAGGCACTGCAGTTCATCACCCCGGCCCAGGCAACGCGCCACCCAACCTGGAGGATGGGCGCGAAAATCAGTGTCGATTCGGCCACGCTCATGAACAAGGGCCTTGAAATTGTCGAGGCCATGTGGCTCTTCGGCCTTCCGCAGGACCGGATTGAGGTGGTTGTCCATCCCCAAAGCACGGTGCACAGCCTGGTCGAGTTCAACGACGGCAACATCCTCGCCCAGTTGGGTGTGACCGACATGAAGACCCCCATCCTGTACGCGCTTGCCTGGCCGGACCGGGCGCCCGCGCCCATCGCCCGGCTTGATCTGAAGGCTCTGTCAGGGCTCACCTTTGCGGAGCCCTGTTTCGATGAATTTCCCTGCCTGGCGCTGGCGCGCCGGGCCGCTGCGGAGGGGGGCACGGCGACCGCCGTGCTCAATGCCGCCAACGAGGAGGCCGTGTCCGCCTTCTGCGCGGAGCGGCTTCCGTTCCTGGATATTGCCGGCGTGGTGGCCGCAGTGTGCGGCCTCTGCCCGGCGGAATCCTCCTATGACCTTGCATCGGTGCTCGATGCGGACCGCCGCGCACGGGCCGCGGCGGCCGCGGTGATCGCCGAAATGGAACTGAGAACAACATGCTGACCATTCTGCTGCCGTTCCTGCTCAAACTGCTCATCTTTTTCGCGGTGCTGAGCCTGCTCATCTTCGTTCATGAACTGGGCCACTTCGCCGCGGCGAAACTGTGCGGCATCTACGTGAAGCGCTTCAGCATCGGCATGCCGCCGCGCGTGATCGGCTTTCAGGTGGGTGAAACGGACTATTGCATAGGCGCCATCCCCTTCGGCGGCTTCGTGATGATGGCCGGACAGGAGGACGTGCCGCTCAGCGAGGACGAGCGGGAAAAGGAATACGGCGGTGTTCCCCCGCACCGCTGGTTAATGAACCGGCCCGTTTGGCAGCGCCTGCTGGTGCTGGTCATGGGGCCGCTGATGAACCTGGTGCTGGCCGTCGTGCTGTACGCGGTAATCGCCGTGGTCGGCGCCGAAGTGCCCGAATCCGAAGTTGTGGCGCGCGTGGGCGACATTGCCAAGGACTCCCCGGCCGCCTCTGTGCCGATGTTCCGAATGAACGGCGACGCCGTCCCGGAACTCACCGGCGCACCCGACGCGACCGGCTGGCAGACCGGCGACCTGATCGTGTCGGTCGATGCAAAACCGATTTCAAACATTCAGGACCTCGCCATGGCCGCCGTGCTCAACGGCCCCGGCACCCTGCATGACGTGGTCATCGAGCGCGAAATTCAAACCGGCAAATCGGAGCGGCTCTTCTCGCGCGTGGCCCCCGCGGTGATTGATGAAAGCAAACGCCCCCGTTTCGGTGTTGCCTCCTTCGACACCGTGGTGGTTGCCGAGGTTTCGGAGGGCTCCCCCGCCGCCGCCGCGGGACTCCAGAAAGGCGACATTGTGCGCAAGGCCGCCGGCCGGCCGATACCGCTGGTGGCTTTCTTTGACTACTTTGAGAAACTCCCCGAGGGGGGGGAGGCCACGCTTGAGATTGAACGGGACGGGGCGCCGATGACCATCACGGTCAAACCGGGCACCGTGGGCCGCATCCTCGGCCTTGCGGCCTTTGGCGAGGTGGACGGGAACGGCGCGGAGATCATGGACCGGGGCGTGCCGGTGGTCCGCGGGATTCTGCCCGAACTGGGCCAGAAGACCGGAATCAAGCGCAAGGACAGCATTGTCGAAGCCAATGGCCAGCCCGCCACGCCGCAGGCGTTCCGCGAGCTTGTCGAGAAGAACCCCGGCGGCACGCTGGAACTCAAAATCGCACGGCCGGCCGTGATGTTCGGGCTGATTCAGAAGGCCGAGACCAAGACCGTCTCCGTGGCCGTGGATGCCGTGCGCGACATCGGCATGACCCCGCAGCCCCGCACCGTCTTCAAGCGCTACTCCCTGACCGAGGCGGTGCCCAGGGCATGGCAGGAAAGCTGGCTGGCCGTCAGCCGCACGGTGCTCACGCTCAAGGGGCTCGTGCTGGGCGCCATCAGCCCGAAGGACCTGGGCGGGCCGCTGATGATTTATGACGTCACCACCAAGGCGGCGGAGGCCGGCTGGGACTGGCTCGTCAGGATTACCGCCTTCATCAGCGTGAACCTGTTTGTGTTCAACCTGCTGCCGCTGCCCGTGCTTGACGGCGGCCAGGTGGTGATAAACGTCATAGAGAGCGTCCGTCGCAAGCCGCTCAGCGAGGCCTTCCTGGTGCGTTTCCAGCAGGTGGGCATTGTCATGATCCTGGCGCTCATGGTGTATGTCACGTTCAACGACGTGGTGCGCAAGGTGACGGAGATGATTCCCTGACCGCCCCCGAAGGGCAAACCGGATTGTTCCGAGAGCGAGAGGAGAGTTGATGAAACGCATTACCTGCAAATTTGGGGGCACCTCCCTGGCCGATGCGGCCTGCATCCGCGAGGTGCTGGCCATCATCCGCGCCAATCCGGACCGGCGCTTCATTGTCGCCTCCGCGCCGGGCAAGCGCACGCCGGAAGACAAGAAAATCACCGACCTGCTCTATGCGTGGCACAGCATCGCCCGCCAGGGGCTGGACGCCTCGGAACCGCGGCGCATCATTGAGGCGCGCTTCACCGAACTGGCCCGGGAACTGGGCGTGAAGTTCGACATCGACCATCACCTCCGCGAGATCGCGGCGCAGGCCGGGGCGTACGAGGCGCCGGACTTCATGGCCTCGCGCGGCGAGTACCTCAACGGCCGGCTCATCGCCGAGGTGCTGGGCGCCGAGTTTGTCGACCCGGCGGAGTGCATCAGGTTCAAGGCGTCGGGCGACCTGGACCCCGCCACCTACGAACTGCTCGGCGCGCGGCTGCACGGCGGCCTGATTGTGGTGCCCGGTTTCTACGGGGCCATGCCCGACGGGAGCATCCGGACCTTCTCGCGCGGCGGCAGCGACGTGACCGGTTCGATTGTGGCGCGGGCCTCCAAGTCGGACCTCTATGAAAACTGGACGGACGTGTCCGGCTTCCGCATGGCGGACCCGCGCATCGTGCCCGACGCAAAACGCATCGAGGAAATCACTTACAAGGAGCTGCGCGAGCTGGCCTACATGGGCGCGACGGTGCTGCACGACGAGGCCATCTTCCCCGTGCACGCGGCGGGCATTCCCATCAACATCCGCAACACCAAGGATCCGGAGGCGCCCGGAACCATGATCGTCGCCGCGCGCGTCTCGCACACGCCGGTCTGCGGCATCGCCGGCCATGCGGGCTTCACGATGATCAACATCGAGAAGACGCTGATGAACAAGGAAAAGGGCTTCGGCGTGCGGGTCCTTTCCGTGTTCGACGAGTTTGGCCTGAATTGGGAGCACCTTCCCACGGGCATAGACACCATGTCGGTCATCGTCCGCGACGAGGAGCTCAAAGGCAAGGGTGACGCCGTTCTGGAGGCGATCCAGAGACGGGTCAATCCGGACGAGATAAAGCTGGCGCCGGGCCTCGCAATGGTCGCCACCGTCGGCCAGGGCATGAACCACCATGTGGGCGTGGCCGCCCGGCTCACCGGCGCGCTGGCCAAGGCCGGCGTCAACATCCGTGTCATCGACCAGGGCTCGTCGGAGATGAACATTATCATCGGCGTCGAGGACGGCGACCTCAAGGCCGCCATTCAGGCCATATACGAAACTTTCGACACTTGGTCCTGACCGCCCCACGGAGCGGCCGTGCCAGGAGCGGCAATCCGACATGACAGACCGGCCTGACATCACCCGGGCGGACGCCCCCTCCAGCGGGGGCGTGCCGCCCGACTGGTTCGCAACGGCCTTCGGCGAGCTGTACCCGGTGGTGTATGCCCACCGCACGGCGGAGTCCGCCGAACCCGAGGCTGAATTCGCATGCGCACTGACAGGGCTCGGCGCACGGGACTGCGCGCTGGACCTGTGCTGCGGCGCGGGAAGGCACATGGGACACCTCCTGCGCCATGCGGAACGGGTCGCCGGGGTGGACTATTCGGCCGAACTGCTGGGCCGCGCCCGAACGGCACTGGGCGCCGCGGCGACCCTGGTTCGCGCGGACATGCGCTGCCTGCCCTTCCGTTCCCAGTTTGACGTGGTCTTCAATTTCTTCACCAGTTTCGGATACTTTTCCGACGAGGAGGACAACCGGCGGGCAGCGCGCGAAATGGCCCGGGTATTAAAGCCGGGCGGCCGGTTGTTTATGGATTACATGAACGCCGACCATGACGTGCCGAGGCTTGTCGCCTCTTCGGAACGCGAGGCTGGAGCGCGGCGCATCGTCGAGCGGCGCTGGTACGATGCGGCACTGCATCGCGTCAACAAGACCATTGAAGTGTTGCGGGACGGGCGACTGGAGGCAAGAATGGCAGAGTCGGTGCGGGCCTACGGACACGATGAGCTTCGCGCGATGCTGGGAGATGCCGGGCTGGATGTGGCGGAAACTTTTGGCGCCTGCGATGGGCGCCCCTTTGGCGCCGGGGTGCCAAGACTCATACTGCTGGCTGTAAAGAGACGGGACGCATGAGCAGACTGTTTGAGGACTATATCGCCGGGAAACCGGAAGTCCGGGCCCTGTTCGGCCCGGAGCCGGAGTCGCTGAACGCCCGGGCGCCCGCCGGGCGTCCCTGGGACGGCCCGCTTGCCGAGGCATTGCAGGCCCTGCAGCCCAAACTCGGCCTCCAGCGGGAATTTCGCGGAGACGAGGCGGTCATTGTCACCGGCCAGCAGCCGGGCCTGTTTCTCGGCCCCATGTACACCCTCTACAAGGCCGTCACGGCCGTGGCGCTGGCGCGCCGCATGCGGGAACGGCACGGCATCGCCTGCGTTCCCGTGTTCTGGGTGGCCTCGGAGGACCACGATTTTGACGAGGTGCGCTGGTTTGCCTACACCGACGCGCACGGACAGTTGGTCCGCGAGTTCTACACGCCCCGCGACGCCCAGGGCGAGCCCGTGGACATCGCGGGACTGCCCATGCACAAGGTGCCCGTGGACGGGGAACTGTTCCGCTTTGTCGACCGCCTGGCGGCGCGGGGCACGGCTTCCGATCAGAGCGCCGAGGTCACCGCGCTGCTGCGGGACACCCTGTCACAGGCGGCGTCGGTGTCGAACTGGTTTGCCCGGCTCATGGCGGCGCTCTTCAAGGACACAGACCTGGTCATCTTCGCCCCGCACATGCGCACGGCCCGCGTCGCCGCCGCGCCGGTGATTCGCCGGGAAATTGAGGCGCCGCTGGCCTCCACGGCGCTGCTCGCCAAGAGCGCAAAGCGGCTCGAATCGCTCGGATACGCGCCGCCCATACTCAAGGCCGCCAGTGCCTGCAATTTCTTCCTCAACGTGAACGGCCGGCGCCGGAAAGTGGTTTTTGAAAAGGGGCGCTTCATGCTGCCCGAGGAGGACTGCCACATCCTTGCGCAGGAGGAAATGCTCGCCCTGCTGGATGCCGCGCCGGAGCGCTTCTCGCCCAATGTGGCGCTGCGGCCCGTCGTGCAGCAGGTGCTTTTTCCCGCGGCGGCCTACGTGGCCGGCCCCGGCGAGATCGCCTACTGGGCGCAGTTGAAGCCCGTTTTTGACCATCACGGAATCACCATGCCGGCGGTCTGGCCGCGCGCGCGCGCGCTCATGATCACCCCCAAAGAGCGACGGAAGTTGGCGGCCGGCGGACTCACCGTGGAAGACCTGGCGCTGCCGGAGGAAATGCTGCTGAACCGCGCTTTGGACACCGAAGCGCCCGCACCCCTGACGGGCGCGCTCGAGCAGCACCGCGTCACGGTGGACAGCCAACTGGCCGCGCTGATTCAGGAACTGGCGGGGGCGGCGACCGGACCAAACACCGTCGCGCTCGCGGAGGAAATGCGCCGTCAGGCGGCGCGCGGCTTTGAGCGCATCGCGGGCAATCTGCTGCGCGGTGACGCCCGGAGGGTGGAAGACGCCAGGAAGCGGCTGGCCGTGCTGCGCAACCGCCTGGCCCCCTTCGGCAAGCCCCAGGAGCGGGTGCTCTCCCCCTTCAACTATCTGCTTTCACAGGGGCTTGGCTTTGTGGACCGGCTCCTGAACGAACTGGACCCGGAGGATTGGCGGGTACGGGAGATCGAGTGGTTATGAACGCCGAACACACCGTTGATGTACTTGCCGTCGGCGCCCATCCCGACGATGTCGAACTGGGCTGCGGCGGGCTGCTGCACAAACTGGCCCAGGCCGGAAAGCGGGTAGCCATACTGGACCTGACCCGGGGCGAGATGAGCACGCGCGGCACGCCGGAAGAGCGCGGCGTGGAGGCGGGCAACGCCGCAACCATTCTGGGCGTGGCCGAACGCGCCAACGCGGGTCTGCCCGACGGCGGGGTGGCGAACACCCCGGAGCAGCGGCTTGCCGTCATAGGGTTTATCCGCCAGTTCAGGCCCAAAGTCCTGCTGACGCTCATGACCCCCGACCGGCACCCAGACCACGCGGCGACCCATGCGCTCGTGTCCGACGCCAACTACCTGTCGGGACTGGCCCGAATCGACACCGGTCGTTTTCCGCACCGCACACCGCAGATCCTCTTTTTTCATCCCTACACCGATTTTGCGGGGTCACCCCCCTTTGTGGCGGACATTTCCGCCAGTTTTGAGGCAAAGCTCGCCTCCCTGCGCGCGCACGCCTCGCAATTCCACAATCCCGGCTATCAGGGACCGGACACCTTCATCTCTTCCAAGGCGTTCTGGGACGGCATTGAGGTGCGCGCGCGCTACTGGGGCACCCGCATCGGCACCCTTTACGGCGAGCCCTTCCATGCCGACGGCCCGATGCCGTTGGACTGCCTGCCGGGGCTGGGTGTATAAGAGGGCGGGCGCCGTCCACAGAGGGAACACTTATGAAAATTGGAATCACCTGCCAGTCAAGCACCGGGGGCAGCGGCATCCTTGCCACCGAACTGGGCATGGCGCTCGGAAAGCGCGGCCATGAGGTGCATTTCGTCACCACCGAAACGCCGGTGCGGCTGGGCCGCTTTCAGGAGAATGTGTACAACCATTCGGTGGACATGATCACCTATCCCCTGTTCCGGACGCCGCCGTACTCCCTGGCCCTTGCCTCGAAGATAAGCGAGGTCGCCGAGGAGTTCGACATCCAGGTGTGGCACGCGCACTATGCCATCCCCAACGCCGTGGCCTCCCAGCTTGCGCGCGACATGCTGCCCAAAGAAAAACGCTTTTGCCTGGTGACCACGCTGCACGGCACGGACATCACGCTCGTGGGCGGCCATCCGTCCTTCTACCGCGCCACACGCTACGGCATGGAGAGCAGCAACGCCGTCACGTCGGTCTCCAACTGGCTCAGCAACGAAACCATGCATGAATTTGACCTCACGCGGCCGGTGCAGACCATCTACAACTTTGTTGATGCGGAAAAGTTCAGGCCGCGCCCGGTCAACCGCGCCGCGCTGGCCAAAGACGACGAGAAGATCGTCATGCACATTTCCAATTTCCGGCCTGTAAAGCGGGTGACCGACGTGGTGCGCGCCTTCCGCAAGATGCTCGAACAGGTCAACGCCCGGCTCATCATGCTGGGCGACGGACCCGAGCGCATCGGCGCGATGGGCGTCGCGCGGCAGCTGGGCATAGCCGACCGGATTGCCTGCCTGGGCAACGTGGAGCATGTGGAGGAAGTGCTGCCCGCGGCCGACCTTGTCTTTCAGCCGAGCGAGCACGAAAGCTTCGGGCTGGTGCCGCTTGAGGCGATGGCCTGCGAGGTGCCCGTGCTGGTCACGGCCAGCGGCGGCATCACCGAGGTGGTCGAGCACGGGGTCTCCGGCTACCTGTGCGAGGTGGGCGACATCGACGCGATGGCGCGCTACGGCGTCGAGATTCTCTCCGACCCGGCACGGGCCAAAGAAATGGGCCGACGCGGGCGGGCGCAGGCCGTCCACAAATTCTCCCCCGAACGCATCGTGGGCGAATACGAGGCGCTCTACGAGAACCTGATTCTGCGCAGACCCGAACTGGTCGGACTCGACCGTCCCTGAGACCGCGCGCCCGCCGGGCCTTGCCGCAAGTGCGCCGGGTGGGCTACCATTGGACAAAGATGACGGCCCGGCCGTGTCACGGAGGATTTTCCCATGCTTGAATTAGAGGTGCTCGGCGTGACCCCGCCCGGAAGCGCCGAATACCCCACGGTGCTTTTGCGCCACGAGGACCGGGTGCTGTTCATCAGCATCGGGCCCTTCGAGGCTGCGGCCATCGCCTGGGGACTGAAGAATGACAAGCCCGCGCGGCCGATGACGCACGATCTCATCCTCAACATCCTCGCGGGGCTGCGCGGCGAGATAAAATCGGTGACCGTGTACAAACTCGAGAACGGCACCTTCTTCGCCTATCTGCTGGTGGAGCAGGGCGGGGCCGAAAGTGGGATCGAGCAGGTGCTGCGCATAGACACACGCCCCAGCGACGGCATTGCCATCGCCGTGCGCGCCGGATGCCCCATCTACGTGGCGGAAGAGGTGATGGACGAGGCTGGCCGTGATTTTAGCGCCCTTGAGCCGCATCTCGAAGAGGCCGGAGCGTCCGAGAACGGCCCCGACGATGAGGAGGGGGATGCGGACGAGGATGACGAGGGCAATGAGGACCGGCCCGATTTCGGGGAAGAGGATTTGTGATTCCCGTTGAGTCCGCCTTTTGGGAACAGGCCGGCGCGCAGGATGTTTTGGAAGATGGCGTGCTTGAGGTTTGGCGCATGCCTGCGGACCTGGCCGCGCGCGCGGGTGACGCAACCCGGCTGGTCGCGGAAGAGCGGGCGCATGCGGAGCGCATGCGGGATTCCGCCAGAAGGGGGCAGTTTGTCGCCGGACACGCGCTCCTTAACACACTTCGCGCCACGCATGGCGCGCCGTTGTTCACCAGCCTGTCCCATTCGGGCGAATGGATTGTCGCCGCGGCAGCCCGCCGGGGGCCGGTGGGGGTGGATGTGGAAATCATGCGGGCGGACAGGCCTCTGGAGCGGTTGTCGCGCCGTTTTTTCGCACCGGAGGAACATGCCTGGCTGGAGCGGGTTCCGGCGGAGGAGAGGGTTCAGTGCTTCTATCGGCTGTGGACCGCCAAGGAGGCGCTGTTTAAGGCCCTGGGCATGCCCGCAGGCGCGGCGCATTTTGCCGCACGCCGGGTCTTTGTGCCCGATGCGGCCGGGGACGTTCCCAAAGACTTCATCGTGGAGGGATGCGCGGTGGGTTGGTTTTTCGCCGCACCCGGGTACCTGGGCGCCTATGCCGCGCCTTCAAGCGTGTCCCGCGTGCGCTTCCTGAGCCCCGCGTAGATTATTGAACGCCCAACAAACGACACCCCCGGGGTCAGAGGCCACCGGGGGTGTCGCGCATGTTCAGGGAACTGGGTTCAGTTGTTGGCGTTGGGCCGGTCGGCCATGGAAAGCACGCCGTCGCCGTTCCTGTCCAGTTTCGCAAAGCGCTCCTGCGGTGCGTTCGGGAAGGCCGCCCTGGCCTCCTCAAGAGTGACCTGTCCATCGCCGTTCGTGTCGGCCGCGCGCAGCCGCTGGATGATTTCACTGCGGTTGGCGCCCGCCTGGCCATTCCCCCGGGGCTTGTCTGCCATGCTCAGCACGCCGTCATGATTGCGGTCAAGCTTGTTGAACTGTTCCTGCGTCCCGTTGGGGAAGGCCGCCTTGGCCTCGTCAAATGTGATCTTTGCATCGTTGTTCGTGTCAGCCGCGCGCAACCGCTGGATTATCTCACCACGCTTGGCACCCGCCTGGCCGTTCTCCTTGGGCTTGTCTGCCACGCTCAGCACGCCGTCCTGATTGCGGTCAAGCCTGTTGAACTGTTCCTGTGTCCCGTTGGGAAAGGCCGCCTTGGCCTCCTCAAGGGTAAGGCGGCCGTCGCCATTGGTGTCGGCCGCTATCAGCCGCTGCATCAACTGTCCTTTTCCGGCAGCGCCCTTCTGGCCGGCCATGGCCGAGAGGGAAACCGCCAACGCCAGGAGAAGCGCCGCCCCCGCAATCATTGTTCCATTTCTCATCTTCGTGCTCCTTGTTACCGTGTCCTTCACGGGACACGACCCGTTTTTTTCACCCTTGGGGCCGGACTGCTCCGGCATCCATAGCAGTAATGGCCGTGCCCCCCGCAAAGGTTACAGGTGGCTGGCAGGCTGCATTTTGCCCGTTTTCAGCGTTTTTTTGCCCATCCATTTGCAGTTTGCGGCAATAAGATGGCATAATTGCGTCATGGTGGTGAGCGGGAAGGCATTCCAGCCTTTAAGGGAAGAGTTGTATCTAGTGTCACAATCTGTCGGAGTAGCTGTTTTATGAACCCGCGAGAAGTTGGATCGTTGCTTTTTTCCCGCCTGGAAGTGGCCGAGGTTTGCGTATTGACCGTCCCGAACCCCCATGCTTTTGTGGTGCTCGTACCGGGCGCCGCCACAAGCCTTGAAGCCCTGCGCAGTTTTTGTCAGAGCCAAATACCGCAACTGGAAGACCTGCGCATCACACTGCTGGATGACATGCCCAAGACCCGTACCGGAGCTGTGGACCGGGGACAACTGGTGGAGATGGCGCAAGAGACGGCCCAAAAAAAGAACGTGGCCTGACACACCGTTCAAGTGCAACGCCCTGCAACGCCCCTGTCTTTGGGGTGCTGTAGGGCGTTTTCTTTTCCGTGGCATATCCCGGCCGGTCCCAATTGGAAACCCCGGCGGGCCCGAATGGGGCACGCCGGGGCATAATGTGGCTTGAGAACGGGTAAGCCCCGTCCTTCTTATTTCTTGAATCGGGACATGGCCGTCAGTGCCATGACACTCAGGCCCAGCAGGAACAGGTCGCCAAGCATCCTGCCCAGACTGTCCAGGCTGAATGCGCTCTTGCCCGTATTGCATCCGGCACAAGCGCAACCGCCAGCCTCCGACCCGCTTGATACCAGCAGATTCACCGTTGAACCCTCCGGCAGGTTCTGGCCGGCCCCAGGCAACTGACTGATGATCTGTCCGGCAGGCACTGTTTCGCTGGCCTCTTCCGTGACTTCGGCCACCAGACCCGCGGCCGCGAGGGCGGCCTGGGCGTCTTCCAGACTCATTCCGGTAAGGTCCGGCACCGTTGTCTTCGGGCCAAGACTGATGACGAAACTCACTGCCACACCAATGGCAATCCTGGTGCCGCCCGCGGGACTCTGCGAAAGCACCTGGCCGGCCGGCACGGTGTCGCTGTAGTCATTGACCACGAGGCCAACCACCAGGTCGGCCCCCTGGATGGCCGATTCGGCCCCGGCTTGCGTCATGCCAAGGACATTGGGCATGGTCGTCCCGACCCCCTTGCTGACCACGATATCGACCAAGGAGCCCCATGGCCTGTTCGCGCCTCCCTCGGGTGTCTGGCCCATCACGCTGCCCAATGGCACCGTGTCGCTGAAGTCCTCAGTGACCGCGCCCACCACAAGGCCGGTACCGGTAATGGCACCGCTCGCCTCAGACTGGGTCAGGCCAAGCACATTCGGCACAGTCACGCTGCACGGGCCCGTCGACACCACGAGCGCCACGGAACTGCCAAACAGTGCCTGCCCGCCGGCCGCCGGTGTCTGGCTAATGACCAGACCGGCCGCAAAGGTGTTGCTGCACTGCGGGGTTGCCGTGCCGGGTGTAAGGTCCGCGCCACTGAGCGCGGCCAGGGCGGCCGCCTGCGTCTGGCCAACCACATTTGGAACGGTCACGCTGCAGGAACCGGCTGAAACCACCAGGGCCACCGCACTGCCAAACGGCGCCGGCCCGCCGGCCACCGGTGTCTGGCGGATGACCAGACCGGCCGCAACGGTGTTGCTGCATTCCTCGGTCACGGTGCCGGTCGTAAGATTCGCGACGGTCAGGACCGTGCCTGCAGCCGTCTGCGTCAGGCCCACCACATTGGGCACGGTCAAATTGCAGACCCCGGTCGACACCACGAGGGCAACGGCGCTGCCAAAGGACGTCTGCTCGCCCGCCGCGGGACTCTGGCTGATGACCAGACCGGCAGCCACGGTGTTGCTGCACTCCTCGGTCACGGTGCCGGTCATGAGATTCACAACGGTCAGGGCGTTGTCCGCCGCCGTCTGCGTCAGGCCCACCACATTGGGCACGGTCAAATTGCAGACCCCGGTCGACACCACGAGGGCAACGGCGCTGCCAAAGGGCGTCTGCTCGCCCGCCGCGGGGCTCTGGCTAATGACCAAACCCGCCGCAACGGTGTTGCTGCATTGCTGGGTCACCGCACCCGTGGTCAGGTTCGCGCCGATGAGTGCGGTGCCAGCCGCCGTCTGCGTCTGGCCCACCACATTGGGCACCGCCACATTGCACAGGCCCGTGGAAACCACCAGCGCGACGGCGCTGCCCACAGTCGCCTGCTGGCCGGCCGCGGGGTTCTGGCTGATGACCAGACCGGCCGCAACTGTGTTGCTGCACTGCTGGGTCACGGTGCCGGTGGAAAGATTCGCGCCCGCAAGCGCGCTGCCGGCCGCCGCCTGTGTCTGGCCCACCACATTCGGCACCGTCACATTGCACAGGCCCGTGGAAACCACCAACGCCACCGCGCTGCCCACAGTCGCCTGCTGGCCGGCCGCGGGAATCTGGCTGATGACCAGACCGGCCGCCACCGTGTTGCTGCACTGCTGGGTCACGGTGCCCGTAGAAAGATTCACGCCAGTAAGCGCGCTGCCGGCCGCCGCCTGTGTCTGGCCCACCACATCCGGCACCGTCACATTGCACAGGCCCGTGGAAACCACCAGCGCCACCGCGCTGCCAAAGGGCGCCTGAGCGCCCGCCGCCGGCGTCTGGCTGATAACCAGACCGGCTGCGACGGTGCTGCTGCACTGCTGGGTCACGGTGCCGGTCGTAAGGTTCGCGCCAATGAGCGCGGTGCCCGCCGCCGTCCGCGTCTGGCCCACCACATCCGGCACGCTCACACTGCACGGCCCCGTCGATACCGTCAAGGCAACGGAACTGCCAAAAGTCGCCTGCTGGCCGGCCGCGGGAATCTGTCTGACGATATGACCCGCCACGACGGTGTTGCTGCACTGTTCTATCACGGTGCCCTTGGTCAGGCCCGCGGCGATAAGCGCAGTGTCCGCAGCCGTCTGCGTCTGGGCCACCACGTTCGGCACGGTCACGCTGCACAGCCCTGTGGACAACACCAGCGCCACAGCGCTGCCAAACGGCGCCTCCTGGCCCGCCGCAGGATTCTGGCTGATCACAAGACCGGCCGCCACCGTATTGCTGCACTGCTGGGTCACGGTGCCCGTGGTCAGACTTGCCATGGCAAGCGCAACGCCCGCAACCTCCTGCGTCTCACCCGCCAAATTCGGCACGGTCACATTGCACGGCCCCGACGACACCGTCAGGGCAACGGCACTTCCCAAAAGCACCTGCGCGCCCACTGCGGGATTCTGGCTGATGACAATGCCCTCCGCAACGGTGTTGCTGCACTGCGGGGTTGCAGTGCCGGGGGTAAGGTTCGCGTCGGTGAGCAGGGTTCCCGCCACCGCCTGCGTCTCACCCACCACATTGGGCACCGTCACGTTGCAAGGTCCCGTGGACACCACCAGCGCCACGGCGCTGCCATACGCTGCCTGCCCGTCCGCCGCCGGATTCTGGCTGATGACCAGGCCCGCCGCCACAGTGCTGCTGCACTGCTCGGTCACCGTGCCCGTGGTCAGATTCGCGCCGACAAGCGTGGTGCCCGCCGCTGCCTGGGTCTGGCCCACCACATTCGGCACCGTCACGCTGCACATGCCCGTGGAAACCACCAGCGCCACCGGGCTGCCAAACGCCGCCTGCCCGTCTGCCGCCGGATTCTGGCTGATGACCAGGCCCGCCGCCACCGTGCTGCTGCACTGCTGGGTCACCGTGCCTGTGGTCAGATTCGCGCCGACAAGCAAGGTACCCGCCGCCGCCTGCGTCTGGCCCACCACATTCGGCACCGTCACGCTGCACGGTCCCGTGGACACCACCAGCGCCACAGCGCTGCCAAGCACCGCCTGTTCACCCGCCGCCGGATTCTGGCTGATGACCAGACCCGCCGCCACGGTGTTGCTACACTCCTGGGTAACGGCGCCGGTTGTAAGGTCCGCGCTGACAAGCGCCGCGCCTGCGGCCGCCTGCGTCTGGCCCACCACATTCGGCACGACCCCGTTGCACGGTCCCGTCGAAACCACGAGGGCCACCGCACTGCCCAACGGCACCTGCTGGCCCGCCGCCGGATTCTGGCTGATGACCAGGCCCGCCGCAACGGTATTGTTGCACTGCTCCGTTATCGTGCCTAGCGTCAGATTTGCGCCTGTGAGTGCGGCTCCCGCCGCCGCCTGCGTCTGGCCGACAACATTCGGCACCGTCTCAAGCGACCCCGTCACCAGGATGAAGGCGGGCTTGGTTTCCGTGCTGAATCCGACCGGCGTTGTCACCGTCAGCGACACGTCATAGGAGCCCGCCGTGTTGTAGACATGGCTTGGACTCTGCTGGCCGCTGGTGCCGCCGTCGCCAAAGGTCCATGCCCATGACGTGATGGCCATGGAGCCCGCCAAGGACGAGTCTCCGAACCACACGGTCCCGCCGCTCGCGATGGTCGTCGGGCCGCCACTGAACGCCGCCGTCGGACCCACCGGGTCGGTTACCAGAATAAAGTCGCTCTTGGTTTCAACACCAAGCCCCGAATTGTTCTGCACCGTCAACGACACCGTGAAGGAACCCGCGCCGGTGTAGGTGTGGACCGGGTTCTGCTGGTTGCTGGTGCCGCCGTCGCCAAAGTTCCACGACCAGCCCGTAATGGCGCTGGCCCCTTCCGTTGACTGGTCGCTAAACTGGACCACAAGATTCCATGCACCGGTCCTGGGCTCGGCCATGAACTCGGCCACGGGGCCGTCACCCGGGTCACCACTGGCTCCGGGCACATTCACATAAGTGCCCGCCGGAACCGCCGTGGTCCATGTCTGGCCCGCCGGCAGCACGCCTTGCGTTCCGCTGTTGCCCTCAATGAGCCTGGGCAGATTGGTGCCGACAATCAGGGTGACATCGGCGATGCTGTCGGAGGGATTGGTGTTGCGGATGAGCACCTGGTCAAAGCCTTCAAAGGCTGAATTGCCACCGCTCACGCGCAGGACGCGGAACTCAAGACCATTGCCGGTGTTGAAGGGCGGGCTCTCCAGCCCGTCGTTCCAGTAGCCGGACTGGCACCAGCCATTGCTGGCCGGACCGCCCTCAAGATTGGGGATGACCGGCGTCTTGCCGCTGCTGACATACGGATTGGCCGCCTTGAGCAGGGCATCATGCGGAGATGCGCCGAACACGAGCGCCGGTGTGGCCGACGCCGGCTTGTTGGCGTTGCGGACCGCCGCGGTCATGTTTGAAATGACCGTGACACCACCGTTGCTGTCTGGGTCGGCACTAGCCGCATGGTCGGCGGCAACCGCCGCGTTGCCCGCAAGCACCACGGAGCCGTGCAGTTTCACCATGCCGGGCAGCCCGTAGCCGCCCGTGGACCCCACACCGCCCGCACCGCCGGCCGCACCGGCAGCACCGCCCCCGCCCGTGCCGCCGTTTCCGCCGGCACCGCCGCCATACAAGGCGCCGCTGCCAAGAAAACCGCCTGAATCGCCGCCAGCACTGCCGGAAACACCGGTTGCGCCGCCGGTCGGCGCCTGCGGAGAGGTGCCCGGAGCATTCCCGTTCAGGCCGGAAGACGGCACCCCCGCGGAAACATCCAGTGTGGAGGGCGCCGTAACGCGCAGCAGGCCGCGCGCGGCAAGCACAAACGCGCCGCCGCCGGGCGCGCCAACGCCGCCGACACCGCCAGCACCACCCTGCGCGCCCGTGCCGCCCGTGCCGCCCGTGCCGCCGGTTGCACCGGCCGCACCGCCCGCCGGGGAAGAGGGCCAGGTCGTGGTGGTCACTCGTGTGCCGTCCGATCCGACGCCCGCGCCGCCGCCGCCGCCGCCTGTGGACCGGCTCATGCCGACACCAAACAATCCGTCATAACCGGCACCGCCCGCACCGCCGCCGCCGGAACCGCCGGAGCCGCCACCGCCACCGCCACCGCCACCGCCGCCGCCGCCACCGGAACCGCCGCCACCGCCGCCGCCGCCGCTGCCAGCCAGCAGTGTCAGTGAATTGGTAATAGCCGCCATGTCCGCATACGCCGCGTCCGTGCCAATGTCGCCGACCAAGCCCGCCGCACCCGCCTGGGGTGCGCCCACCGACGCGCCGGAAGGCGCCGCGCCACCCTGGTTGGACCCGCCGGCACCGCCGGCCTTGGGTATCGCGGCAACGCCGATGGTTACATCCTTGCCGGCGCCGCCGGCAGACTGGGCCCCCGGCGCGCCGCCGTCACCGCCGGTGCCGCCAGCGACCGGCGCGCCGCCGGGACCGCCGGCACCGCGGGTGCCGTTGTTGCCAAAGCCCCGGTCCCCGGGGTCTCCGTCGTTTCCAGACACACTGTCATTTCCAGCCTCACCACCACTGCCGGATGAGCCCGCGAGGCCGGGAAAACCGTTTTCGCCGTTGCCCTGCGCGCCGCGAATGGTATCGGCGCCGCCGCCGCGACCACCGGTGCCGCCGGAACCGCCCGAATTGCCCGCCCCCCCGGCTCCGCCCGCGCCGCCAATGCCACCAGTGCCGCCGGCACCGCCCTTGCCGCCGCCCAGCGTGCCGGCCGAGACGTCCACGTCGGCGGCCCAGTTCATGTCACCCTTTGCGGCGATGGACAGGGGGCGCTCGCCGGTGACGGTCACGGTCACGCCGCTGACTGTCACGTTGTCGAATTCAAACACGGCCACTTCCTGGCCGGTTTCATAACGGATGTCCGTGCGGGCCGTATAGGGGGTGCCATCGGCGCTCATGGTGCCCGCCGCGCCGCCCGCCATGCCGGTATCAATGACAATGGTCCCGGCGGCCAGGTTCAAGTCACCCAGATGACCGTCACTCTCATAGATGCTGCCATCGGAACCGGCGCCTTCCCCATCCAGACTGACGACCACCGAAGTGCCCGTCGGGACCGTGGTGGTCCATGACTGTCCCGGCAGCAATTCGCCGTTGGCACCACCGGCGCCGCGGATGATTCGGCGGTTGTTGGCGGCCACCTTGAGCGTCACGTCCGGAATCATGGCCGATCCGGTGTTCTTGATGACAAGCTGGTCAAATCCCTCGAAAATACTTTCGAATATCCGGTATTCAATGCCGCCCGGCAGGGTGCCGTTGACAGCCAACGCCTCAACCTCGCTCTGGTTCCAGTAGTCTGCCGCGCACCAGCCGTTCTGGGCAGGTCCGCCAGCCAGTGTGGGAATAAGCGGCGTGGGAAGGAGCGCATAGGAGTTGAACGACTTCAGCACCGGGTCATTGTTCGTTGCGCCGAACACGGTGTCGGCCGTGGTGAGTTGTGGCAGGTTGGCCACCACCGCCGCAACGGTCATATTGGACACGATGGTACACTTGCCGTTCTGTTCGGGTGCCGCGCCGCCCGCGTTGTCGGCAATAATCTTTGCCGTATTCACACCGTCCTGGTCAATGAGCACCACCGACCCGGCCAGTTTGACCATGCCGGGCGCACCGTAGCCGCCGCTGCCGCCGGAACCGCCTGCGCCGCCCGCGCCGCTGCCGCCGCCGCTGCCGCCGGAACCGCCCGCGCCGCCGACACCGCCGCCGCCGCCCCTGATAAGGTCCAGAATATTGGAAACAAACGGTATGCCGGTAAGAATCGCGTCATATATCGGCTGGCCCGCCTCTCCCGCAGGACCGCCGGCAACGCCGTTGCTGCCCGCCTGGCCCGCAGCCCTGGCCGCGCCGCCGTTGGCACCCGTGCCCCCGCCGCTGGGGGAACCGGCGGAAATATTGATCTGCACACCCGGCTTCACTTCAAGCAAACCCCGGGCAGAAAGTACAATCAGGCCGCCGCCGGGGGCGCCGTTGCCGCCCAAGCCGCCCTGGCCGCCGACACCACCCTGGCCTCCGGTGCCGCCTGAGCCGCCCGGTCCGGCCGTGCCGGCCGTGCCGCCGGTGCCGAACAGGCCCAGCAGTTCGGCCGACCCATTGCCGCCGGCGCCGCCCGTGCCCGGCGTCGTTACGGAACCATAGGAACCCTGGGAACCAGGCAGACCACTGGCGCCGCCACCACCACCGCCGCTGCCACCGACGCCGCCTTCACCACTGGTGCCGCCGGTGCCGCCGCCGCCGCCGCCGCCGCCGATGCTTGTTTCAGGAATGGTCAGGTTGACAAAGGGAACCGTAAAGGCCGGAAAGTAGGTGCCGCCGCCGCCGCCCGCGCCGGTGCCGCCGCCGCCACCACCGCACACTCTTCTTTGTTCGCTGCTGTTTCCCGCTCTCACACTAAGCGTTGTCTCCTTCCCACCCTAAATCTGTGCC
>CAIUWO010000095.1 GCA_903902895.1 Candidatus Hydrogenedentota bacterium
CTGTGCGCCTTTGACATCCAGTCCGGCGCGCAGCGCTGGCACCGCAGGCAGGGCGCCAATGTGGCGTGGGGCAGGAAGCATGTTTTGGGCTGGACAAACAACGAACTGTTCCTGCTCGACAAGGCCACGGGCCGCGAAGTCTGGTGGCGGCGCGAGGACCGGTATGGACGGGTGTTAAAAGCCCTACTCTCGCCCGATGGGTCCCGGGTACTGGCGGTCTTTGACCCAAACAGCGATCAAAACGCCCGGCCCCGTATGACCACCGTCGTCTACGATACGGGCAGCCGAAACCAGCGCGCCTTCACAAACCTGCCGAACGCCTTCCCTGTTGGGTATCTGCCGGGTGGCAAGGCGGCGCTGTTTTGTCGGATCCTTAATTCGGCCAAGGACCCTTCCTCAATGCCGCCTGAGGGTTGGTCCAGGGAACTCTTCCAGGTGGATTTGGACAGCGGCAATGCGGCGGAGGGGCACCCGACGCCGGCTTCATTGTTCATTGGTTGGGGGGGAGTATCCGCATCAGGCCTTATAGCAGTGAGTCTTCCGGGGAAGGTCGGTCCCACGGGACTCAAGATATTCGACACAAAGACCGGCGCGCTCGTGCGTGACCTCGGCGCAATCGCGGAGGATTTCGGTGCAATAGACTGGTCGGCCGATGAAAAATGCCTCTACTTCACAACCTGGGAGCAGAAGAAGGCCTGCGTGCTCGACGCCCAGACCGGTGCGCTTCAGCAGACCATCGCCAGACCCGGCCACACGCTGCTGAAGGTCCGCATTCAACGGCCCGACGAAGGCCCGGACATGGTCCTGTCGCAGGATGAAGAACGCAATATTTGGTTCTGGCCCCCCGCGCCCGACGCCACGCCGACCAGGCTATTTGACGGAAAACGGTTCGCACCGGGCAGCGAGCTGGACTTTCAGCATGGCGGCTATTTAACGGCGCACACCGAGGAGTCTGGAAAGGACGTGCTCACCGCCTACCAGATGGAGGGCATGAAGAAGGTCGGTTCGTGGCGGTTGCCCCAAAAAAACATGCGCTATGGAGGGGGATTGTTCACCCGGACCATGACCCACTGCGTTGACAGAGGCTTTGGCGGCGATGGAAGGTCCGAGTCAAACAGCCTTGACGTGTACGCCGACGGTGTGGAAACCGCGTTGTTTTCCAGCAAGGGCGACCCCCTTGGTCTGTCGCCGGACGGACGCTTCCTTGTCGTGCAGACCTCGGGAAAGCGGGTTGTGCTTCAGGATCTGCAAGAGAAGCGGACGGTGCATGTGTTCGATTTCGTGCTGGATTGGGACGGTCAGGGACAGGCGGTGTTCTCCGATGACGGACGCCGGGTGGCCGTCAACGCCTACCCCAATCTGGAGGTGATCGACCTGACGGCGGATTTCCCCCGGCGCAAGATGGCCCCCGATGCCAGCAGACGGGGTTTCAGTTGCTCGCAGGGTGCGTGGAACTTCGGCAACGGGCAAAGCATGTGTTTCTCGCCGGACGGAACCCTGCTGTTATGCGGTGGCTATGGCCGCGCATGGCTGCACAATGCCGACAGCGGCGCGCTCGTGCACAGCTTCACCGAAACGCGGCAGTTCTACGAGGCCCATCCCTACGCCCAGGGCGGCTTCATGAAATCGCTGGAGCAGACCGCCCGTGATTGGGCCGGTCTGGCCACGGACCGCTACAAGAGCCCCGGCCCGGTGCATGTCGCCTTTGCCGCCTTTGGCGACCGCATCCTCACCCAGGCCGGCGGCCAGGTCGTTCGCGTCTGGGACACCCGCACCGGCGACCCGCTCCGCACCATTGAGGCCGGGCTTCCTGAGAAGCGAAACCAAAACGGAATGATTAACAACCGCGTTGTGCTCAGTGACAACGGCGATTACGCCCTCTTCTACAACCGCGACAACTTTGCCCCCGCGTCCCTATGGTCGCTGGCGGACGGCGAGCGGATCCGGCGCTACCAGTTCCCGGACAAGATTCCATTCAC
>CAIUWO010000096.1 GCA_903902895.1 Candidatus Hydrogenedentota bacterium
GTGGACCGAAGCGGAGCGCGAGGCCTATTACGCCGCCATCAAGGACTACAACATCGTGGCCATATTCAACGGCCATCTCCACGGCCAGGGCCATCTTCAGTGGCACGGCATCGATGCATTCATCGCCGGAAAAGCCGCCGACGGCAACTTCCTCGTGGTGCACATAAGCGCTGACCGCATGACCGTCGCCGGGCGCACGCAGCAGGGCTGGGGAGAATGCTGGAGCAAGACGTTCTTGCAGTGATCGTGACCAGGGTCTTGCCCTCGTTTACCTGGTTCTCGAGTTTACACTGGGTGCCGGTGCGGTCACGGGTACAGCCTCCGATTTCAGGCCTTCATCTTGGCAGACAAGTTCAGGCACCTCGGCTGAAATCGGACGCAGTCCCCCGGCGGCGTACAATTCCGTTCTCCTCGTTCCCAAGTTGTACTTGGGAACGCACTTGTCTTCGAAGTTGCACTTCGCTCCCCCTCGGTCCAAAATGGTGCCCCGCCGGGGGGCCGCTATCGATTTCAGCCGAAACGCTCAAAGTTGTTTGCCCGAGGGAAGACCTGAATATGGTGGTCGAGCCCGTTGCCCGCGACTCGGTCCAATTGTCGCATTTTGCTTGTCAACGTGCTCTTATATGGTGAAGACACATACCTGAGCCGCAAGAGGAAGAAGTATGGAATCTGACAGAAGCCTGGTGGAAGGGACGCTTGCGGGCGATGAGACGGCCTTTCGCACACTGGTCGAACGGTATGAGCGGCCCGCCTTGGCAGTGGCCCTCGGAATACTTCGCGACCACCACATGGCCCAGGACGCCGTGCAAGATGCGTTTCTGGCGGCATTTCAGAAACTCGGCTGGCTGCGCAATAAAGGCGCTTTTGGCGCATGGCTGCTCCAAATCGTTCGGCGTCGGGCACTGCGGCTGCAACGACAAGCGCCGGCAACTATTCCACCCACCGACAATCTCAGGGAGGCTGCCTGCAGCCCCGTTATACGTGATTCGGAACAGCGTCTTCTGGATGCGGTTGCCCGTTTGCCCAAGTCCGAAAGCCAGATGATCACACTGCACTACTTTGAGAACCACAGCGTTGCCGAAGTGGCCGCCATGCTGGACCGCCCGGTTGGATCGGTCACAAAACTGATTTCGCGCGCGCGGTTGCGGCTGCGCGGTTGGCTGGAGGGAATGGACCTATGAACACACAGGACCTGGAATCGGCGCTGCGTCAGGTTGGCGATACGCTCCGGACATTGCCGTCAGCGACCCCTTCAATTATGGTCGGCGTGAAAACCGTGAAGTGCAGTGCCCCCGGAATGATCCGATTCTGGCGCATAGTCCTGCCCGTGGCAAGTGCCGCAGCATGCTTTTTGGTCGTCTTCGTGCTGGGCATGGGTGCGGTTCATGCCCAGTTTTCGCCCACATTCCTTAACGGGATGGGCGGTACGCATCTGACCAACGTCATTATGCTGGCGCTTCTTCCAGTACTCTTCTTCCTGGTATTTCGCTTCTTGCGCTGGCTGCTGAAGGGGTTCACCGAAAGAAGGCGTTACGCCTGGGTGGTTTCCGTGATCATCCTTCTCGCAGTATCGCCAACTGCGTGGAAATGGATTTGCCTGCCATTGCCGGTCCCGGTGACTGCGTCCGTTCAGGGAACGTCGCCGAACGGTGACTTGACCATCTCCGGCGTCCATTTCTGCCCCCCTGAGGATGGCGTGGGCATCCTTGAGATAGAGGTCAGGAATACTTCACCCCATGCCGCTAAACTCGTTGCGGATGCATACCTTGATGCCGGCAGAATTGGCCCTTTCCGTCCTGGGGGCGGTGAGTCGTGCCCCTCAATAGAGGTTGAGCCTGATTGGAATGGGACCATACGAATTGGGGTGCCTTGGGCGCACACACTGGGCTACGGAAGTATGCTCTACCTGAAATTCCACCAAGAACCGAATGGAGTCGCCCCGTGGCCTGGGGGGTATGGAGAGGTTTTCCTGGCAACACAACTTGTACTCATTCCAAAATAGGGAAACTGCCCCCTTGCCACCCTAACCAAATCTCCTCGTTCCCAAGTACAACTTGGGAACGAGTTTGCCTCCAGCGCTTCACTTCGATCATACTTTTCCCATGCGTTCACGATACACCATTGTGGATTCAGAAGGCATTTACTTTCTCACCTCCTCCATCGTGGAGTGGATACCGGCATTGATCGGCAGAGACACTCTCGACATGATGGTGGAATCGTTCGCCTATTGCCGGAAGAAGAAGGGGCTTAAGCTGTACGCATATGTCTTGATGGAAAATCACTTCCACGTGGTCGCGGAGGCGCCTGAACTCGGCAGGGTCGTGCAATCGTTCAAGCGGTACACGGCCCAGGAGATACTGCGTTTGGCTGAAGCCTCGGGTAGGGAATGGCTGTTGAACCAGTTTGCTTATTACAGGGCCAAGCACAAGCACACCAGCGAGCACCAGGTATGGCAGGAGGGCTTTCATCCACAGCTTATTGAGGGGGACGCGATGCTGCATCAAAAGATAGATTACATCCACGAGAATCCGGTGCGCAGGGGATGGGTGGAGGCGCCCGAGCACTGGCGCTATTCGTCCGCGCGCAATTATATGCTGGAGGACCATTCGGTACTGGAGTTGGATTGTCTTTGGGAGTGAGGAATGCGAAGTACAACTTCGCGGGCAAGTCCGTTCCCAAGTGCAACTTGGGAACGAGAGAACTTGGGAACGAGGACAAAACAGAAGAGGGCGAAGTGCAACTTCGCGGGCAAGTGCGTTCCCAAGTACAACTTGGGAACGAGAGGACGCTCTTGCCACCCTGACCAAAGCCGTATATGATGGTGGTACAGGACTGAACAACAAGGGGTGCTGTTATGAAGAGATCCTGCGTGCTGATCGGTTTGGTGCTGGCGCTGCTTTCCGGCTGCTCGGCCTGTCCTCCATCGACCCAGCCCTACAACTGCCTTGTCTGGAACCGGGAGAATGTGCTGGACAACAACGGAAAAACCGACACCGGGCCGTGGTTTGAGTGGTGGTACTACAAGGTCATCCTTCCCGAGACGGGCGAGACCTTCTATTTTGTCTATGGCGTGGTGAATCCCTGGGACACGGCCAACACGGACCCGGCGAGCCGCTCTTATGTCGGCTTTGGCAGTTTCGCCGACGGCATCACGGTGACGCAGAACTATGCGGTGGCGGATTTTCAGGCGTCTTATGACAGGACCGACATCAGCATTGCGGACCAGCGTGCGGTGCGCGGGGGCATTGCGGGGCATGTGTTCGACGGCACCACCGACGCGTCCTGGAACATAGACATTGACACGAAGTGGGAGTTCAACGCCATGGGCTGGGCGATGTTCGCGCCCGACTTCACCAACATTTACTGGTATCCCGCGCAGGCGGCGGCGCTGTTCACCGGCACGGTTGTCTGCAACGGAAAAACCTACACCTTTGAGGATGTTCCCGGCTATCAGGACCGGAACTGGGGCCGCAATTTCCCTGACTGGTGGGCGTGGATCACGGCCAACCATTTCGCGGGGCATCCCGACACGGCGCTGGCGGCGGGCGGCGGGCGGCCGGAGCTGCTCGGCCTTTTCGAGCCGCTGGACGGGCTGGCCATCGGTTTGAAACACGACGGGATAGAGTACAACTGGCGGCCCAATGACGGGGATTTGCAGCGCTTCACCATCGATTTCGGGACGTGGAGGGTCGAGTCGACCAACCGGCAGGGCTACAAGATTGAGATCGAGGCGAAGGCCCCGTGCGACAGCTTCATGGACCTCGTTTTTATGACGCCGCAGAATATCCTGTTCCACGATTTCGAGACGCTCACGGGGGCGCTGACGGTCCGGCTGTCCAAGCGCGAGGGGTTGCAATACCGCCTGATGGAGACGTTGCAGTCCGATTTTGCGGGCATTGAGTACGGCAGCGCGACGGCGACTGCCCTGGACTGCCACGAGGCGGACAGCAAGGTGCTGTACGACAATTTCCCGGTGCCCGGGCCCGCACGCGCGGCGCCATGACAGCTGCTCCGGAAGATTTCAGACCGCGCGCGGAATGTGGTATTCTGTCCCGCGGTGTGAACCCCACCCGAGACAACGCGCGCCTCTGGCGCGAAAACCCGAACAAGGAGACGGTACGATGGATCGACGCGGATTCCTGATGAGTTCTTTGGCGGCCGGCGCGGGCGCGGCCCTGCTTGGGAAAATGCCCCTTGCCGGTGCGGCCCCCACGGGGCCCTTCTCCACGCTTCCAATCCGGATGTCCGTGCCCATCGACTTTTTTGAGGGCACGACGGATCAGAAGCTGGAGCAGGTGGCCAAGTGGGGCTTTCCGGCCTACGAGTGGCTGAATCCGGAGGGCGATTTTGACGCCATCCGCCAGAAGGCCGACTTGCTGGGCCTTGAGCTGAGCTGCATGGTCGGCGCGGGCGCCATCGCCAAGGGCGGCATGGTCAACCCGAAGGACCACGGCAAGGTCGTGGACCAGTTTGAGGAGCGGGTCGCCATCGCGAAGAAGTTGAACTGCAAGCATCTGGTCGGGCTGAGCGGCAACGAGAACAAGGGCGAGGACAGGGAGAAGCAGACGGAGGCCGTGATTGAATGCCTGAAGAAGCTGGCGCCGATAGCCGAGAAGAACGATGTCATCATCGTCATGGAGGCGCTCAACACGCTGGTGGACCACAAGGGGTACTTCATGGCCCGCACGGACCACACCATGGAGATTCTCAAGGGCGTGGACAGCCCCAGCGTGAAGATGCTCTTCGACATCTACCACCAGCAGATCACCGAGGGCAATGTGATTCGCAACCTCAAGAACAACATCGAGCGCATCGGGCACTTCCACGTGGCCGACAATCCGGGCCGCAAGGAGCCGGGCACAGGCGAGTTGAACTACACGAACATCTTCAAGGCCATCGCGTCCACGGACTACAAGGGCTTTGTGGCGCTTGAGTGCGGCTCCTCCACGAAGAACAACGAGGACATTCTAAAGGCCACACTGGCCTGCTTCCCGGCATAGGCGCATTCTTCGAACAGAAACACGCAAGGAGCCGGCACGCCCGAAACATCGGGGTTGTGCCGGCTCCTTTATTCTTGAGGCGGTATCGCCCGTTCTGTCATTGCGAGCGAAGCGAAGCAATCTCTTGCCCGTTGTCGCCCAGACTTTTGGCCATCATTACGAGAGATTGCTTCGCTTCGCTCGCAATGACGATGGCGGTTGGGTTGTCCGCAAGGGTCAGTCGCCGGGAAGAGCCTTGACCAGTTCGGCCACAAAGCCCTTGGCGTCGCCGAAGAGCATGAGCGTCCGGTCCATGTAGTAGAGCTCGTTGTCGATGCCGGCGAAGCCGGGGTTCATGCTGCGCTTGATGACCATGACGGTCCGGGCCTTGTCCACGTCGAGTATGGGCATGCCGTAAATGGGGCTGGACTTGTCGTGCCGCGCGGCGGGATTGGTCACGTCGTTCGCGCCGATGACCAGCGCCACGTCGGTCCGCGGGAAGTCGGGGTTGGCGTCGTCCATTTCGAGCAGGTTGTCATAGGGGATGTCGGCCTCGGCCAGCAGCACGTTCATGTGCCCCGGCATGCGCCCGGCCACGGGGTGAATGGCAAAGGTGACCTTGGTCCCCTGCTTGGTGAGGATGTCGAACAGCTCGCGCACCTTGTGCTGGGCCTGGGCGACGGCCATGCCGTAGCCGGGAATGATGACGACCGAATCGGCGTTGCGCAGCAGGTCTGCGGCCTCCTCGGCGCTGGCGCTGCGGTGGCTTTTCTGCTCGACCGCCCCGGCGGCCACCTGCACCTGGCCAAAGGCGCCGAAGAGCACGTTGGTGAAGGAGCGGTTCATGGCGCGGCACATGATGATCGAGAGGATAAGACCGGACGAGCCGTCCAGCGCGCCGGCGACGATCAGCAGCTTGTTGTTAAGCACGAAGCCCATCATCGAGGCCGCCAGGCCAGCGTAGGAGTTGAGCAGGGCCAGCACGGTGGGCATGTCGGCGCCGCCGATGGGCATGATGAGCAGCACGCCGAAAATCAGGCAGAGCAGCACCATCACGGGGAAGAGCACCCATACGCCGGGATTGAAAACGAGGTACACGCCGATGGCCACGGCCAGCCCGAGCACGGACAGGTTGAGATAGTTCTGGTTCTTGAAGACCATGGGCCGGGTGGGCAGGATTTCCTGGAGCTTGCCGGCGGCCATGAGGCTTGCGGTGATCGTCAGCCCGCCGAGAATGACCTCCAGGGTGAGCGCCGTCATGGTGAAGCGGTCTATGGTCCCAAGGCGCAGCGAATACTCGGCCGCGCCGACGAGCGTGGCGGCGAGCGCGCCAAAGGCGTGGGACAGGGCAGTCCGCTGGGGCACGGCGGTCATGGGCATGAGGGCCATCGGCACGCCGATCATGGAGCCGACGACCATGGCGACGCCAAGCCAGCGGAAATGCTCAATGGTCGGGTCGAGCAGCGTGCCGCCGACGGCCAGGGCCATGCCCGCCACGCCGATGAGCACGCCGCGCCGCGCGGTGGGCACCGCGCTGAGCCACTTCAGCGAGAGGATAAAGCAGGCCGCGGACACCAGATAGGCCAGGTGGATGAAGTGCTCGCTCATGATTTTTTCGCCCCGCGCTTTTTGAACATGCGCACCATGCGGTACGTGATGAGATAGCCGCCGACCACGTTGACCATGGCGGCGGCGACGGCTACGGTTCCAAGGATGGTGCTGAGCGTGGTTTCGGCGCGGCCGGCGATGACCAGCGCGCCCACGACCGCGATGGCCGATATGGCGTTCGTCAGCGACATCAGCGGCGTGTGCAGCAGCGGGGACACCCGCCGGATCACCTCAATCCCCAGAAAGGTCGCCAGGACGAAAACATACAGGTTGGATATCATTTCGGATGTCATGCGGTTCAGGCCTCCTTGTCCGGTTCCACGGCCTGCCGCACCAGATCATTCCGGATTTCGCCGGCATGGGTGAGGCACGCGCCGCGGGTGATTTCATCCTCAAAATCAAGCCCCTTTTCGGGGTCCTTGTACAGGTGGTCAAACAGGGTGACCACATTCTTGGAGTACATCTGGCTGGCGTTGATGGGCAGCGTTGCGGGCAGGTTCAGCGCGCCGATTACGGTCACGCCGTGAAGGTCGACCGATTCGCCGGCCCTGGTGAGCTCGCAGTTGCCGCCCTGCTCGGCGGCAAGGTCCACAATCACCGCGCCGCGGGGCATGAGTTTCACCATGTCCTCCGTGATGAGCACGGGGGCCCGCTTGCCGAAAATCTGCGCGGTGGTGACCACGACATGGCACTTGGGCAGGCGTCCCGCGATGGCCTCGCGCTCGCGCCGCAGGAAATCGTCGCCCATTTCCTTGGCGTAGCCGCCGGCCGTCTGGGCGTCCTCGGCGGTCTCCATGGGGATGAACACGGCGCCGAGACTTTCCACCTGCTCCTTCACGACGGGACGGGGGTCAAAGGCCTCCACCCGCGCGCCGAGCCGCTTGGCCGTGGCGATGGCCTGAAGCCCGGCCACGCCCGCGCCGAGCACGAGCACGGTCGACGGGGCAATGGTCCCGGCCGCGGTGGTGAGCAGCGGGAACATCCGGGGCAGGCGGTCGGCGGCGATGAGCACCGCCTTGTATCCGGCCAGCGTGGCCATGGAACTGAGGGCGTCCATGCTTTGCGCGCGGGTGATGCGCGGCACAAATTCCATGGAAAATCCGGTAATCTTCCGCTGCTTCAGCGCGCGGATGATGTCCGGATTGTTGAAGGGCGCCAGGAATCCTACAAAGGCCGTTCCCTCGCGCAGCAGATCCACTTCCTGCCGGCCGCTGTCCGGATGCACGCCGGGAGGCTGCACTTTGAACACAATGTCCGCCGCCTCGTAGACCTCCAGTGCCGACTGGACCACGGTGGCTCCCGCCTTCACGTAGTCGTCGTCTGAGAGGAAAGAGGCGGCACCCGCGCCGGCCTCCACGATGACCTCGTGCTTCTTCTTGAGGAGCCCGGGCACGGCGGAGGGCGCCAGCGCCACCCGTGTCTCCCCTGCGAGCGTTTCTTTGGGTATCCCAATCTTCACATGCGTGCTCCTTGTCCTGTTCTGAGGAAATGAAACTCACGCAAGTAAACCGTCTCGGCCGGGGAATTATTCTCCGGGCCGGCGGAAGGAGGGCTTGGGAAGGGAGGTGCCCCGAAAAAGGGTTTGGACGCGCGCAAAAAATCAGGGTTGGGCGTCTGCGGGTCCGGGGGCGTAGGCCGGATGCTCCAGGGCGCGCGGCGGCTCGAAAGAACGCCAGTAGTCCCGGTCTGCGGCGTAGAAATCAAAGGGAGTGGCGGGGTCGCAGTTTTCGGGGAGCACCTTGTAGCGCTTCATTTCCCGAACATAGGGCCCGGGCGGGGTGAATCCCGGCATGTCGAAACGCCCGATCCGGTCCAGTTGCGCTTTTCCGGCCACGCACAGCGCCAGCAGTTTCTGGTAATCGGGATCGTTCCTGTCCTGGAAGAACGCCGTGTCGTTTCCGGCGGGGTCCTTGTAGCGGCAGATGCCGTAGCCCCCGGCCTTCTCCGACAGTGGTGCCAGCAGGACCATCGACAACTCGGGGCGGGTCAGGTTGAACATGAGGTGTCGGGTGCGCAGCACGCGCGGGTCGTTCCAGTCGTCGGGACGCCAGAAGGAAAGACCGTTCTCGTCGGAAAGCGTTTTGGGCAGGCTTTTGGTGTCGGCATGGCAGGCCGCGCAGCGGGTGCCGATCACGTCGGCGGCCGCTTTGGTCTCGGGCCATTCGGTGTCGTTTCCGGTGAGTTTGTTTTCCGCGTATCCGCCGACGCATCCGGAGCCGAGCGCGGCGTAGGTGCCGGGATAGGTCGCGCCGGTTTCGATCCAGTACCGGATCATTGCTGTTTCCTGGGGTGAAAGCTTGACACCGTGGTGCCCGCCGCCGATCTTGTTCATCAGGGGGCTGGCCGCGGCCCCGATGGCGCGGGGGGGCAGGTTGCTCTTGGGCAGGTCGCGGCCGTCCGCGATCTGGTGGCGGGCGGTGAGCGCGGCGTAGCTGTGCGAGAACATGACACCGTGGTCGCCGTTGAGGACCACGCCGCCGGCCCGCGGGCCGAATGCGGCGCCCTTGTGGGGCGTGTAGTCATGGCAGGACACGCAGTGCCTGTCGAGAATGGGCTGTATGTCGCGGGGGAAATCAAACACGTCCGGGATGCCGGGGATGGGTTCTATGGCGCTGGCCTCGCGGTCGAGCGCCATCAACTGGGCCCGTTTGGGGTTGCGCCCGGCGGTGGTGCGCGGCTCGTGGCAGCCGACACAGCTCATGGTTTCGCCCGGCATGACGCTCAGAAAACTCTGCATCCGCTTGACCGAGTTGTCGTTCCCGTCCAGCGCGACGAAGAAGAGGGCGCGGTCGGCGGGCACCTCCATATAGGCCGAACCGTCCTCCTCCACCGGCACGGTGCCCAGCACCCGCTCCAGGGTGAACGACCCGCCGTAGCTGAGCGGGTCCATGCCGCCGGTATAGTTGATGGGCTTGGGCAGGGATTCCAGAACGAGCAGTTTCCTGACCTCACCGGGCGCGACGCCGCCCATGTTGCGGCCTATGCTGACATCGGAGAGAATCAGCTTTCCGGTGGTCTTGGCGCGGTCCACGCGCGGGGGGATGACCGGCTCGCGCGGGCGGGGCACCAGGGGGCGCGGCTCGTGCAGTTCCAGTTGTTTCGATGATTTGGACAGGCGGTGCAGCGACTCCTCGTTGCCCATGCGGTCCAGAAGCAAGAGGTCCCGGCCGCGCGCGGCGAGAAAGGCGTCGCGGGTGACCGGATAGGGGTCGCGGTAGCCGTTTTCGCTGAGGTTGTGAATCGCGGGCAGTTCGTCGGGGCCCTTCTTCACGTTGACCAGCGCCACCATGCCAGCGTGCTCTTTTGCGCCGTGGCCGGGCGAGTTGATGAAGAGCACCTCGTCGGTACCCGGCACGGGCTTGGCGTCGATGAAGACACCACCGGGGTGCATGTTGCCGAAGTGGGTCATCTGTCCGGTACCGTCGGGGTTCATGGTCCAGAGATGGTGGTAGTCCACCTGGCTGCGGTCCACATACTCCCAGCGGGTGTACAGGATGCGCCCGTCATTCATGGGCCAGGGGGTGTTGTCCTGCTCCAGGTTGGCTGAGATGGGCACGATGCCGGTGCCGTCCGCGTTGCACCGGTGCACGACGGCCACCTGGGTGAGCCAGCAGTTCACCCAGCGCCGGCAGCGGGTCGACACAAACGTGATGCCGCCGTCGGGCAGCCATGCGGGCTCGAAGTCGTCATATTCGCCCGAGGTCAACTGCCTGAGCCCCGAACCGTCCGCATCAATGGTGAACAGATGAAAGGAGTCCGTGCCGCCCCTGCGCCAGGAAAACAGGACGGTGCGGCCGTCGTAATGGACGGCCGGGTCGCGCAGGGTTCCTTCGGCGTCCTCCACCAGGGGAGTCACCGCGCCGGTGGCCGTGTTCAGTTTGTACAGGCCGCCGCCCTTTGCGTAGGTCTTGGCGTTTGCGTCCTGCGCGAAGTAGCTGATGTTGGCATACCAGTGGCCGTCGGGATGGAGCGGACGGGTGGCGAAAACAATCTCTTTGGCGCCGGCCTCGTCCAGGCTGCGCCGAAGCTGTTCGCGGTCCGCGCGGTCCGCCTCCGTGCGGGCGGCCTTCATGCGGCCTCGCACACCGGACAGGGCCGCGGCCAGTTTCTTGTCGGTTGAAGTGATCTCCCAGATGGAATACAAGGGGAAGGGGCCGGGCCGGTGGCAGAGGATTCTCAGATAGAGGCCCCTTCCGGAAAGGTTGCTGAGCGTTTCCTGCCCCCCGACCCCCGCTTTTTGGCGGTAGATGGAGGTCCACCGGGCACCGTCGAGGGAAACCAGTAGTTCGTAGTCGGCGGCATAGGCCGCCTCCCAGCGGATAGTCAGGTTATTTATGGGGGTCTTTTTGCCCAAATCCACTTGGAGCCAGGCTTCGGGCACGTTGTATTCGCTGGCCCAGCGGGTTTGGGGATTGTCGTCAAAGGCGAATTCTGGCAGATTGGGTTCTCCGAACACGGATGACGCCGTGACCGGGAGGGAAACGTTGCCGGTGTCGGCGACCGTAACGCCTTGGGCGGCCAGCAGTACAGTCAGCAGGATGCCGCCAGACAGGCGAAGCGCTTCTTTAAAACAACTGGGCGATGTGAGCATGGCGCATTTTATCCCATTTCCGGGCATCTTCGCCATGCCCGCGCACACTACCGCCGCGAAACGGTCCCGGAGGTTCGCAGCGCGGGGTGTGCGAAGGATGCTTTGGCAACAACCACACGGAGATTTGGTCATGAAAAAAGACGCTGAAACAGGCCTTCTTTCCCCGAAGGGCGTGGGCACGGTGCTGCTGCGGTTTTCGTTGGGAATAGTGTTTCTGGCCGCTGGAATGGGCTGGATTGCCGCCCCCGGCGAAATCACCGGCACCTGGCCGCCGAGTGTGCTGGTGTCCGCCTGCATGCATGTGCTTCCCTTTGCCGCGCTTGCCGTGGGCGCCCTGCTTGTGCTCGGTTTCTGCACGCGCTGGGCGTTTCTGGCGGGCGGGCTGCTGCTCTTTCTGCTGGCCCTCGACATGATGCTCTGGCAGGAGAACACGATTGTGGCCACCAGTCTGGCGTGCCTGATGATGGCGATTTCCGGCCTGTGGCTTGCCGCCCGCGGCAATCCACTGTCCCTCGACCGGCTTATCGAGCGCACCAGCGACCGACTGTTCAACATGAAGTAAAACGCTGCGGCGCTTGGGTTTGTGAATGGCCCTCACGCCGTGTGCTTTGACGGACAAATAGGGCCTGCAGCCGATTAAGGCGCGCCCCAGTTCACTTCCATAGCGTCCAAAGACAATGCTTTCTCCCTGCCCCCAGGCACCGTGCCTGGGGGCACTTCCTTCCGAGCGCCCCCCTTTCCGCGCAGCCACAAGACATTTCTTCCCGCCACGGCATTGGGGGGGCGGGAAAGTCCATGCCGGATGGCCGGCACAAGTTTGCCGGGGGCATAAGAATGCGTTGTTGCGGGGTTTAGATGAACATGGCATGACACAAGCGCGTTTGAAAGAACCGGAGAATCATGGATGAAAACCGACTGTAAATGCTGGACACTCTCCCCGGAGGGCATGTGCGCCCTGCTGATGCGCCTTTCGCTGGGAATGCTGTTCTTTTTCGCGGGCGTGGGCAAGTTTATGGCCCCCGGCGGGGTGGGCGGGGTGGTGCAGAAACTCCAGGAGGGGTTTGCCGGGACCTGGCTTCCGGCGTTCCTGGTGGCTCCCTACGCGCACACGCTCCCCTATGTGGAGACGGCGTTGGGCGCCCTGCTTTTTCTGGGTCTGGGCACACGGTGGGCGTTCTTTGTCACCGGTCTGCTGCTCGTCTCGCTGGCCTTTGGCATGATGGTGCAGCAGCAGCACACGGTGGTGGCGAGCAACCTGGGCTATGTGCTCATGGCGGTGGCCGGGGTATGGTTCTCGGCCAAAGACAACCCGCTTTCCATCGACCGGATCATTTCGCGGTACCGCGAGAAAATGCTCAATATGAGGTGAAACCCAAGCGAAGCGGCGCATTCGCCGTCAATCAGAGGAGAGCAGCGCATGCCAAAACCACCCATTCTTCCGCTCATTAACTGGAAGGAAGTGTATGAGCTGGGCCGGAAATATGCCGTGTGGCTCACGATGCTCTCTTCCGTGGAAAGCAAGGACAAGATGGAGATGCTGCGCCACACGCTTACCCTGGAACCGCAGACCGTCAGCTTTCTGGGCGGTCTGCCGCGCCCGGTGTATGTGCTGGCCCTGGCCGAGGACTGGTGCGGCGACGTGGTGCGTCATGTGCCCGTGCTGCAGCGGCTGACGGAGGCGGCGCCCATGCTGAAAGTGCGCTACATCTCCCGTGAACTGCGCCCGGACGTGTTTGCACGCTTCCTGACCAACGGCGGCGAGTCCATCCCCAAGTTCATCTTCCTAACCGACGCGTGGGTGGAGTGCGGCAACTGGGGCCCCATGCCGGCGCTGTGCAGGGAGACCATCGCCCGCGGCAAGGCCTGCGGCGACATTCCCGCCGCCCGCAAGAAAGTGGCGGCGCTCTACGAGGCCGACACCAACCGCCGCATGGTGCTGGAAGAGCTGCTGCACCTCATCGACATCGCCTGCAGCCGGGAGCCGTGA
>CAIUWO010000097.1 GCA_903902895.1 Candidatus Hydrogenedentota bacterium
AGGCCATGCGCTCGTCAACAAAGAGCGATATTTCTGGCTGCACGTTCCTGACGGGGAGGACGATGCCGGTGCCGAGTCGGTGTGCTATGCTAAAGAAGGCCAGATGTTTGTGGCCACGCGCTGGGGCATCCAGGTTTGCGCCGACGACGGCCCCACCCAGGTGATTTTACCCATGCCCGACCGCAGCCGCGTCCTGGGTGTCTGTCTTGGCGGGCGAGACATGGATACGCTGTTCGCATTTTGCGGAGACAAAATCTGGAAGCGCAAAGTCATTCCACACGCCATGGGCGCTTTTACTCCCTGGACAAAGGTGAGCGGGACTAAACTGTAGCGCCAGTTAAAGTGTCTTATCAGGGGCGCTTATAGGAAGAATAATGACTGTCAATTTGAGCGCATCTATCATTTGGGCGGGTCTCTGTCTGAGCGTAAGCGCTCAATCTCTGTATACCGTTTATACGATTGATCTCGCCAAGCGGTTTCAGCGGATCGACAATTTTGGTGCGTCGGATTGCTGGATGGCAAAGTCGGCTGGCGTATTTCCTGAAGCGAAGCGAGAGCAGATGGCGGATTGGCTGTTCAGCACGGCGGTGGGTACGAACGGGCAACCCAAGGGTATCGGGCTTTCGCTTTGGCGGTTCAATATCGGGGCGGGCAGCGCAGAACAGAAGGATACGGGCAACATCATTGACGCCCGGCGCCGTACAGAGTGCTTTCTAAGGGCGGATGGCAGCTACGACTGGGCCAAGCAGGCTGGCCAGCGCTGGTTCTTGCAGGCGGCCAAAAAGAGGGGCGTCGAGAGTTTTCTGGCCTTCTGTAATAGTGCGCCGGTTCATCTGACGGCTAACGGGTTTGCATATAATAAAGGGCGGCAGAAGGACAGTTCCTACAATTTACGCGTTGACCGGTATGAGGCTTACGCCGATTTTCTTGCAACGGTACTTGCAGAGATTGGCACGCGCGAAGGTGTCCGCTTCGATGAGGTCAGCCCGTTCAACGAGCCGGAGTGGGCATGGGATGCGCCCCGTCAGGAGGGGTCTCCCGCGCGGGTGGAAGATATCGCCCGTCTGGTCCGTCTCTTGGATAGGAAGCTGACCGAGCGCAGGCAGGAAACGAAGATCTGCGTGACGGAGTCAGGGAAGAGCGATTATCTCATGCGCTCGGGAACAGACCGTCCGGGTCAGGACAATCAGATTGAGGAGCTGTTTGGGAGGGCTTCTCCGAATTACATCGGAGGTCTGCCGCATGTGCCGCAACGGGTGGCGGGACACAGCTATTGGACGACGACACCCAACAGCGTTCTTCTTGCCAAGCGCAAGGCGCTGCGTGCGAAGCTTGATGCGTATAAGCTCGGGTACTGGCAGACCGAGGTGTGTATCATGGAGAGCGATAAGGAGATTGGTGGCGGAGTTGGCAGGGGCCTGACCATGGAAACCGCGCTGTATGTGGCGCGGATCATCCATTATGACCTGTGTGTGGCGCAGGCCTCTGCATGGCAGTGGTGGCTGGGGGTGTCCGGCAGTAATTACAAGGACGGACTGATCTATGTGAAGCCCAATGCGGAGGGAGCGGATGGTGAGGTCACTGACAGCCGGCTCCTGTGGACGCTCGGGAACTTCAGCCGCTTCATCCGTCCGGGAGCGGTCCGTGTCGACGTGTCGAGCCAGCAGGCAGATGTCAACGATCCTGAGGGACTCATGGTCTCCGCTTATTTGCATGAGGAGGGCCGGCTGGTGACCTGTGTAATTGTCAACATGGCGGAACGGCCCTATCCGGTGCAACTCGCTGTGCCGAAACAGGAGTTCAGGAAATGTGCCGTTTATCTGACCTCCGACAAGGCTGGAGTGACGCTGCAGCCACAAACAGGG
>CAIUWO010000098.1 GCA_903902895.1 Candidatus Hydrogenedentota bacterium
CCAAGAGCCGGGCCGACTTTACCAATCTGCAACACCTTAAGCCCGCGCGACTGGAAATGAACATCTCCTCGACCCCGAGCTCGGATGATGTAAAACATCTGAACGTCACCGTCAAGAATCCCGGCGACACCATCGCATTTCTGGTGCAGTTGGCCGTGCGCAACACGGCCACCGACCGCGAGGCGGGCCCGACCTTCTGGAGCGACAATTACTTTTCGTTGCTCCCGGGAGAAACGCGCGACCTGACGGCCACCGTGCCGAACCATGCGTTGGAGGGCGGTTTGCCAAGGGTATCCATGACCGCGTGGAATTTGGCTGAGTAAGCGGGGCTTCCTTTTGAGTGCGTGCGGCCATGCCGCCGCTTTTCTGCGCCGGGGCCATGCCCCGGCGTCGCGAAGCGCGGTTTCGTGCGTGGTGAAGAGCATTCCCATTGCAACATGGAAGCTCAAGCACTGCGATTTGATAAAATGCACACGTCTCGTTCCGTCGGCTGCAAAGGAAAATGTCCAATGGGTGCTCCAGACTTTTATCTGGCGTCATGCAATTACCTTGATTTCGCAGAACCACGAGCGTGTTATGTCACTCGCCGTTTATGGATGGATAATGGAAACAGGCGTGCACTTCTTGTGAGACTCTCGCCAGGGGTTTCTCAGGAGACATACCCTTCCAGCAAACAAAATCCTGTAATTGAGCACTTCATTCTGACGCACCGATTGGTTGGAGGAAGCATCTACCCAATAGTCAGCGAGTGGCCGCTGGACGTTTACATATTGCTTCCGCTGTACGACATAGACCGTGAGATAACGGAACTGTCAAAAGCAGATTACGAGATGGCTTCCTGGGGTGAACTTTACAGAACCGAGAAAGACGCGAAGAAAATGGTCTCCCGGTTCAGCAGAACTTTCAGGCTCCGACGCAAATGGAGCATACGCGGACTCATTAGAAATGTCATGATGCCAAGATGGTGGTGGTAGCGGGAAAAGCGTGGCATGGCCGCCGCACTCAAGATTGTGGTACAGGCGCCCTCGCCTGTCGTCCCTTGCACATTCGTTGCGCAATGACAGCCGGGGCGGCTGTCCTACATCCCCAGTCGCTCCATGTACTTCTTCCATGCGGCCATGGACCGGGCAAGGTGATCTCGGGCATCACCTTCAATACCGTAGCATTGCAACCCCACCGGCCCCTTGTAGCCCAGGTCTTTCAACGTCTTGAGCACGTTGAACACATCATATTCACCCTTGTCCAGCGGTTGCAGCCAATTGCCCGTGCCTGCCTTAATTGCGTCGGCATGGTCTGTACCGTTGATGCTCACCGCCCACAGATAGGGCATCGCCCCTTCAAGTACGGGCTTCAAGTTCTCCTCTTTATCCACCTTGAGCCAGTGGCAAAGGTTGAACATGACCCCCACGTTCGCACGCTCCGCCTTCTTGGCCAGTCGCACCGCATCGTTCCCCTTTTCGAGCCAGTCGTTGGAGTGCGGATAGAGCACGATCTTTGTACCCGAGTCCCGCACCAGGTCCGCTATCTCGCGGATAATCGGCACGGCCTTCTCATCCCCTTTGACGTCCGAGGGCGGCATGCCGCTTATCAACAGCGCGATCTGGATACCCCTTCCTTTCAACAACGGCAGAACATCCCTGAGACGCTGGTCATAGGGCGTTTTCTCTGCGGCAAGGTCAACCCGAAAATAGATTTGAAACAGCTTGAGGCCCGCCGCATCCAGCGTATCAAGCCGCTCCTTCAGATTGTCCAGCCACAAATGCCCCGCACCGTCATAGCCCAGCTCCTTGAGCATCGCGGCCTGCTCCGGCAGTGTGCGGTGTTTGCTGTCATGGGTGTCCATGCATAAGGTAAAGAACGGGAACGGGGCCGTTTCCACTCCGAAGGCCACGGTCGCCGAAAGTGCCATCAATCCCACGGCCAACCCGCGCAACATCTGCATGATCCATCCTCCTTGCAATCGGCCAAAGCGCCTGTCTTGAAACACGAAGCCACGAAGACCACAAAGAGAGAACAGGGGGGCGGAACCAGCCTTAAACACATGCCATCTTTCATCCCGCGCATCCGGTCTGTCCGCGCCCAAACTCCAGGGAAGATGGCGTATTCGCGCAATCCATCCGGCGATCGCGGGAGAACAGTGCCTTTAGAAAAAGAAACTCCGGCTTGCAGCTGCTTCCTTCGTGAACTTCGTGCCTTCGTGGTTCATCAACCAAGTTGCGCGAAAACGAGAAGGCGCGAAACCGCCACCTATGCCCGCCAGGGCCGGGTGCGGTTCACCTTGGCCAGCACCTTGCGCGC
>CAIUWO010000099.1 GCA_903902895.1 Candidatus Hydrogenedentota bacterium
GTCGGCGTGAACCTGGGCAAGCTGAAGTACATGGCGCCCGAGCAGGAGCTGAACGCCTCGGAGGTGGACCACCGCGCCGACCTGTACTCGCTTGGGGTCATTTTCTTCGAGATGCTCACGGGGCGCACCCCCCTGCCGGGACAAAGGATCACCGATTTCCGGCCCGACCTGCCGCCGGAGGCGGAACTGTTTCTCATCCGGGCGCTGGCCCGCGACCCCGATGACCGGTTCTCCTCGGCGCGGGAGTTTCACGACGCGCTGCTCAACCTGTACAAGCTGCAGAAGGCGCGCTCGGAAGGCGCGGCGGCACCCGCCCCAATAACCGCGGCAAATCTGGAGCCTCCCGGTGTTTTCGCCCGGGTGAGGGCCTTCCTGCGGCGCTTCCTGCGCCGTGAAGAAGGCTGAGCGCGGCGCGAACCATCGGCAACCACACCAGCGAGAGGTCACCATCATGACAGCACCGCATGTCCACGGCCTGAGAGGAACCATGCTTGGCGCCCTGCTACTGGGCGGACTGCTTGCCACGGGGGGATGCGCGGCGGAGACAAAACCGTCTCCGGCGCCCGTCGTGCATGAGGACTGGCCCGCGTACCATGTCACCGCGCTGCCCGAGGAGGGCGCGGCCCTGCCCTATGACGCCAACGGCTGCATCTTCTGGAAGGGCCGCTATCACCTGATGTACATCTTCCAGGACCCCACGCTGCCCGACGGCGGCCACTGCTGGGGGCACCTGTCGAGCACGGACCTGGTCAACTGGACCTACCATCCCCCGACGCTCATCCCCGCGCCGGGCGACCCGGACAAGGGCATCTTCAGCGGCAACGCGTTCATCAACAAGGACGGCGTGCCCATGCTGTGCTGGTTCGGCATTGACGCCGGTGTCTGCGTCGCCACGGCGGAGGATGACGGCCTGATCCGCTGGAAGAAACACCCGAAGAACCCCATCATCCCCATGCCGAAAAAAGGCGAGCCGGGCTTCGGCGTGTACACGGTGTGGGACCCTTATCTCTGGCTCGACGGCGACAACTACTATTGCCTGCTCGGCGGCAACAGCCTGCCCAACAAGAAGGACACGCTCTACCTGTGCAAGTCGCCGGACCTCGTCACCTGGCAGCCGTTGCACCCGTTCTACGAACACCCCGACCTGAGCTGGACCGTTGAAACCACCAATGACCCCGACATGCCCGAGTTCTTCCGGCGTGAGGACTGCTCCTGCCCCGACTTCTTCAAACTAGGCGACAAGCATGTTCTCATGTGCATCAGCCACAAGGTCGGCGCGCGCTGCTACATTGGCCGCTACGAGAACGAGAAGTTCTTCCCCGAACAGCACGTGCGCATGAACTGGCCGGGCGCGCAGTTCTTCGCGCCCGAAAGCCTGCTCGACGACAAGGGCCGCCGCGTCATCTGGGCATGGGTCACCGACCCCCGCGTACGTCCCTCGCAGGACCGGACCGGCTCCGGGTTCCAGAGCCTGCCCCGGATTATTGCGCTCAATCCCGAAGGCGGCCTGACCATCACGCCCGCACCGGAACTGGAGGTACTGCGTGCCAATCCCCGACGAACCGAGAACCTCTCCGTCAAGGCAGACGCGGACACCGTGCTGGACGGCGCGCAGGGCGACTGCCTGGAACTGGCCGTCGAGATCGACCCCGGCGACGCCAAGGCGGTGGGGATGAAAGTCCGCTGCACGCCCGACGGAAAAGAAGAAACCGCCATCTGGTATGACCCCGCGAAACAAACGCTCAGCATCGACGTTTCCAAGTCCACCCT
The DNA here is from genome assembly GCA_903902895.1 of Candidatus Hydrogenedentota bacterium. GTDB lineage: Bacteria > Hydrogenedentota > Hydrogenedentia > Hydrogenedentales > CAITNO01 > CAITNO01. The sequence continues at coordinate 1,771 of CAIUWO010000099.1, forward strand.
GCGCGATGACCTGGCCTA
>CAIUWO010000100.1 GCA_903902895.1 Candidatus Hydrogenedentota bacterium
ACCCAACAGGGACAGGACCGTTATTTCAGACCGCGTTCTCGGCGAGGCAAAAGACACGTCGTGTTACCCCCGGGAAAAAGCACCACGCGCAGTGTAACACACGGCATTGGTCCTCCCTCAACCCCATGGACGCCGCGCATCGTGAACCTTGGCTGAAGCGGGGCTTCGGGACCCACCCGCAACCTTTCCCAGGAACGTCCAGAAACCGCCTGTCACTGTCCGCCGGCGCCCCGCTGCCGGTCTGCCGGTGCATGCGCCTCCATTGTGTCCGCAGGAGGCCACTCTCCGTAAAGAATCCGCCGTTTCCCGGCCCGTTTCGCCTGGTACATGAGGTCATCCGCGACGCCCAGGGCCAGGTCAACCGTTGCCGGAGGAAGGCGGAAGGTGGCCACCCCCACACTGAATGACAGTTGTGACCCGCTCTCGTCTGCTTCGCGCTCCAACCGCTCCCATGCGTGAGTCATGAACCCCCTGGCTTCGTCGGGCCCGGTCTCGGGCAGCAGCACACAGAACTCGTCTCCGCCCATGCGCGCGACCAGATCATACGGGCGCGTGCATTGGACGAGCGCCTTCGCCACGGCACAAAGCACCTTGTCGCCTCCGCTGTGGCCGAAGGTGTCGTTAACCCTCTTGAAGTCGTCCACATCGACAAAAACCACCGTCATGGGCTTCTCTTTGCGCTTTGCGAGGGCCAGAAAACGCTCCGCCTCCTCGCTGAACGCCCGTCCGTTGAGAATCCCCGTGAGCGGGTCCATCCGGGCAAGACGCCGCTCCCGGTCAAGATGCATGCGAAGATGCGACGCCAGATAGGCCACCGAAAAGAAGAGCCACAGGCGCATGCATGCGTTCCAAACCGACACCGAGAGGATGGCGCTCGCATGGCCCAGTTCTATGTCCACTATGAGTGAAATGACGCCCGTCAGCACCGACACGCCCACGCCCGGCCACAGGCCACAGTACCACGCGGCTCCAAACACGGGAATCAGATAGAGAAAGGAAATTTGCAGGCCGTAGCCTGTCCAATAATCCAGCAACCCCACCAGCGGCACCCCAAGGCTGGCGAGAATCGCCGCTTCAACATAAGTTTTCTGAGAGCCTTCTTCTGCCATTTGCCACCCTGCAACCACCACTTTAGGACCAATTTCATGCCAGCAAACACTTCAGGCACCTTATGTTTGGCTGAACATGCGCGGCATGGCCGCTATTCCCCCGGTGTTCCCGGCGCCATGATTCCCCTCAATTCCCCCGCGTCCGGGAGCACTTCAAGCACCTTCCTGATGACAGCCTCAGCCTTGTCGGGCTCTTTCCAGTCTTTGAACAGCCGGACCTGCGCGGTGGCGACCTGCATGAGGTAGAACCGGGCATTGGGGTTGGCGGAGTCGATGCGCAGGGAGTCAATGAACCCGTCCAGTGCCTCAGAACCCATGACCATGCCGCCATAGTAGCCGCGCGTGGCGCTGATGTCGCTCACCCGCGACCGGTGCCGCCGCTCGACGACTGCCCGCTCCTCGGCGTTCATTGACGCGCGGTCCATGGTCGCCAGCGGTGATGTCAGGCGCGGCTTGAGCATGTCCAGGCTTTCGGGCACTTTTCGGGCGTAGACCAGTTTCGGCGCGGTGTATTCCGCCCAGGGCAGGTCGTCGGTCATTTCGGCGCCCCCGTCGGCGAAGGCCGCCAGGGCGGGCTTGTCCATGACAAAGCAGCCCATCAACTCCACCGCGTCCGGCAGGCCGACCGCCGCCAGCGCCTGGGCCAGTTCGGGCACGGCCAGCCGGCGGCGCGCCGCGGCATAGTCCAGTTTCAACGGTTGATCCGACCCAACCAGGAACAGGTCCGCGTTCACGAAGAACGCGCAATACTCGGGAAACACGCCGGTGAAGGTGCGCGCCAGCGAGCGCACTATTTCGGGGCTCGAGCCGTGCATGGGCACCCACTGCGACACCATGCCGCCGGGATTGAGCCGGGACAGGCAGAGCTGGTAGTACTCGCGCGTGTAGAAAGACGCCACGCCCGCCACAGCCATCGGCATGGGCTCAAAGGTGATGAAATCATAGCGGTGCTTCGTGCGCAGCAAATGATTCCGACCGTCGTCGATGATAAAGTTGACGTTCTTGCGCTCCGTCACGCCGAGGTTGTCGTGCGTGAAATAGGGCGCGGCGTCGAGCACGTCGGGGGATATCTCCACCGCGTCGATCCGGTCAAACCCGGACAGCGCCAGCGTGCCGCAGGTGATGCCCGACCCAAAGCACATGAACAGCACCTCGCGGGGATCGCGGTCAAACAGCAGCGGCAGCGCGCCCTGCAGCCGGTTCATCTTGACGCCCCGCTCAATGGATGTGGTGGCCTGCACGCGGTTTATCCAAAGCACGCGGTTCGTGCCCCCCTGCTCGCCATTCGGCTGCGAGACCGCCACGGTGCCCTCCACCCCTTCGCGGCAGTACAGCACCTCGTGGTCCGCCGGCATGTAGGACGCGTTGATCGTGCGCGACAGGTCCTGCGGCAACAACACCCCCGCGGCGCCAAGCCCGCAGGCCAGCACGAGCACGGCCGCGGTTTTCACCCGCGCCGACGTGGCCGGGCACCGCAGCAGCAGCGGCAATCCCGCGAGCGCGGGCAGCAGGGCCAGCGCCTCCATGCTGCGCTGCGCGCCCAGCGCGGGCAGCAGCGCAAAGCCTCCCGCCGCCGCCCCCAGCACGCCGCCCAGCGTGTTCGCGGCATAGAGCCCGCCCACATCGCGGCCCACACGCCCGGCGGTCTGCGCCACGGCGCGGACCAGCACCGGGAACAGCGCCCCGGAGAGGAAGGTCGCGGGGAACATGGTGGCGAAGGCGAGCAGGAATTTGACCCGCACCTCCGCGTCCCAGTCGTGTCCGGCGCTTTCCTGCATCTTCAGGAATTGGGCCGGCAGATGGGCAAACCAGGGCACGGTCAGCAGGTAGGCCACGGCCAGCGCGCCCAGCAGCATCCCGGCCGCGCCCGCTGCGTTGCGGATGCGCGTCACCACGGCCGACCCGGCCAGTCCGCCCAGTGCAAGGCCGCAGAGCAGCGTGGTCAGCATGGTCGTGTACGCGTATGTGGTGCCGAGAAAGACCATCGCCAGCAGCCGCGTCCACAGCACTTCCAAAGCCAGCGCGGTGAACCCGGTCACGGCGAAGGCGGCCATGAACAGGCCGGGGTGGAATGCGGGACGGCCGCCCCCGGCTGTCAGTGCGTGGCCGGGCGCCGTGGGCAGACAGGCGGGGGCGCCTGTCCCGCATTCACCGGGCAATGTGTTCGATGCGTTGCCCGGCTGCGCGCCGGCAACAGGCAACAGCCGGGACAGCAGCGTTGCGGCCGCGCCGATGGCAAGATTCAATCCGGCGGCGAGAAGGGTTGTGCGCGTGTAGCCAAAACGCTGCAGCAGCACAAAGCCCGCGAGAAAACAGCCGCTCATCGCGCCCAGCGTGTTCAGCGTGTAGAGCGCGCCCACGCGCCGCCCGTTCAGCGCCGGGTCGTCGGCCACAAACCGGGACAGCAGCGGCAGGGTCGCCCCCATCAGTGTCACCGGCACAATGAGCAGCGCAAAGGCCGCCGCACCCCGCAGCAGGACACCGGAAAACCATGAAAATTCAAAGGCGCGCAGGGCCGCGACCACAACACCCTCGGCGGGGCCGGTCAACCCCAGAAACGCCACCGCCCACAGCCCGATCAACACCTCAAACAGCGCATAGACCAGCAGGGGCCGCCGCACCCGGTCGGCCAGGCGGCCGCCCCACAAACTGCCCGCACCCAGGCCCAGAAAGAATATGGACAGCACCAGGCTCACCGCGTAGGCGCGCGCGCCAAGCAGCAGCGCCAGTTCACGCGTCCACGCCACCTGGTACACCAGGCCGCAGGCCCCGGACGTGAAGAAAAAGGCCAGAACAGCGCCAAACACCAGTCCGCTGCGAACGGTTGCCGTGCTGGGACGGTTCATCATGTTCAAAACCACTTCTTCGGCAGTGAATGGGGCTCGTAGCTGTCCAGGTATTCGAAAGCCGCCTCCGGCGTGGCGCACACGGCAAACATGTCGAGACTGGCCTCCTTGAGGAACCTTTCATGCACCAGCGTGCCGAAAAACGCAAACAGCCAGTCGTAGAAACCGCGCGTGTTGATGAACGCGCAGGGCTTGGCGTGGTAGCCGAGCTGCTTGAGCGTCAGCGCCTCCATAATCTCCTCCAGCGTGCCGATGCTGCCGGGCAGCGCGATGAACGCGTCGGCGCGGGAGGCCATGATGACCTTTCGGTCGTGCATCGTTTCCGTGACGATCAGTTCGTCCGCCTCGCGGTATTCAAGTTCAAGGTCCACCAGCCGGTTCGGGATAACGCCGACCACGCGGCCGCCGTGCCCATGCACGGCCCGGGCGCACTCGCCCATCAGCCCGATCTTGCCGGCGCCGTACACCAGTGTGTCGCCGCGCCGGCCGATCAGTTCGCCTGTGCGGCGCGCCGCCTCCTTGTATTCCTCGTCCACCGCGTCGCTCGACGCGGCGTAGACGCAGACATGCCTCACTGTTCAGACTCCTCCGCGCTTTCGCGCCTCAACAGGCACACGGTCTCCACATGCGGCGTCTGCGGGAAGAGGTCCAGGCCCACCACCCGCTCGGGGCGCCATCCGCCCAACGCCAGCAGTTTCAGGTCCCGCGCCAGCGTCGCCGGGTCGCAGGACACGTACACAATCCGCTCCGCATCAGACTTTTCCAGGGTCGGCACCAGCGCCAGCGCGCCCGAGCGCGGGGGGTCAAGTATGACGGTCTCAAATCCGCCCCGGGCCACGGCCTCGGCCATCGCCACCTCGCCGCCGCGATGGTACCGGCCCAGCCCGAGCGCGTCCGCCGCCTGCACGGCCTCCGGCGCGTGGTCATAACCCTCCACCCGCGCGCCCCGCCGCGCCAGCCACAGCGAAAGATTGCCGTTGCCGCAGTACAGGTCCAGCACGGAGGCGGGATTGCCCGCCATTTCGGAAACGACCCGCAGCAGAATGCGGTTCAGCGTCAGGCTCGACTGGCAGAAGGCACCATTCACAATCGGCACGCCGTCCACATCGAACACCGCGCGCGGCCGGCCGTCACCCAGCGCGTTCGCCAGGGGAAACGCCTCCCGCACCCGGTCCAGTTCGGACGGGATGGTCCACACCATGGTCTCGCCCGTGTCCGGTTGCGCCGTAATCATGACCGATCCGCGCACGCGCAGTTCGGCCAGTGCCGCATAAGCGCCGTTCACCGCATCGCTGCACAGGGGGCAGCGCCTCATCGGCACGATGCGGTTCGACTGCGCGGCATACAGCCCCAAAAGCGTGCCGTCGCCGTGAAACTCCGCGCGGGTCCGGTAGCCCAGCCGCTGCTCCGGGTCCTCGACCCATTCCACTTCGGTTTCAATCTTTCCGATGCGGCGCAGGCATTCCGCCACGATCTTGTGTTTCCATTCGCCCTGCTCGGGGTAGCCGAAGCAGCCCCATATGTATGCCTCGGCCATGGCTGGGTTGTCGCCGATGAACTCGGTCCGGTGCGGCGACGGGGTCACCACCTCCAGCAGCCGCGCCCAGGTGGCCGTGGCCGAGCGCTTTTGTATCCGCACCCGCACGCGGTCCCCCGGAAGCGCAAACGGCACGAAGCAAACCTGCCCCTCGTCCAGACGGCCCAGGCCGTCGCCACCGTGCGCCACGGCGTGAATCCACAAATGCATCGTCTGTCCCGTGGTGTTCATATCGTGTCCGCCGCCTGTTCCTGTTCGCGCCGTCCCTGGTCACGCAGCAGGCCCAACAGTTCCGCCAGCCTGCCCGACATCACCATGCCCGGGTCCCCGGTGTAGGGGATCAAAAACGACCTTGCGAGCCGCACCGTCCTGCCCGGCGCGACGGTGACCGGCGCGTTCAAGGTCAGAACGCACCGTGCCGGGTCCGGGTCAAACAACTCGTACCGCCCCCCCTGCTCCAGCCCGAGCAGTAGGCCGAGACGCCCGCGGCCCTGCAACTCCACCGCCACAGCGCGCTCCTCCGCAGCCCACAGCACCGCCTCCGACCGGCGCGCCAGCCCGTGGGTCAGCACGCCCGCACCGTCCCGGCGCAGCGTCAGCGCCTCGACGGCCACCGCCGTCAGCGTCAACGCCCGGGTTCCCAGATTTGACACCTCCACCGCCCGCACAAGACCGGGATTCTCGTGCAGCGCCATCGTGTGCACCGCAACGGTCCACCCCGGTCCGGGCCAGCGCGCCGTCAGTGTGGCGCCGAAAGCGTCGCACGAATCGCTCCATTCCGGCGGGCCCGCCAACTCCAGACGCACCGGCACACCGTCCATCTCCAGCCGCAGGTCGGTCCCCGCAGCCGCAATCCACTCGACATAGCCCCCCGGCAGCTTCTGGCGCAGTTCCACCGTTTTGCACAGAAACTCCGACCAGCAGCGCTCGATCCAGTCGTTGCCAACGGTTGCCGACCCGTTGTCTATCCGTGTATAGGCCCGTGGCATGTCGAAAATGCTCCCAAACGCCGCATTCCACGCGGCGGAAACCGGAGTGTACCCGTTTCCCGCGCCCGTTTCCAGCGTGTTGCCAGGGGGGAGTGCCTCCCGTTTCCCCGCCCCAGACAGTCCGGACGCGCCGCCCCTATGGACTGCGGCGGCAACGACGCCGCTTTGGCTCCTGTCGCGCGCGTCTGGCTAGCCAAAGCGGTGTCGCCGCTGCGCTCTGCCACCGCACTCCATAGGGGCAACAGGCACCCTTGCCGCCCCCTTGCCTCCCATGCCGTGAACGGCGGAGCCCGCCTCCCTATAATGGAACTTTCCGGCCCCGGCGGTGTTTCACCTCATGACCTGGATGGAGCAGCGGATGCAGGAAGTTGACGACTGGATTCTCGCGGCCCGGGCGCGCAACGGCGACCAGGCGGCCTTCACGGCCCTCGTGCGCCGTTACGAGCGGCCGATCATGCACTTTTGCGCGCGCATGATGGGCAACGCGGCGGACGCGGAGGATTTGGCGCAGGAGTGCTTCCTGGCGCTGCACCGGAGCCTTGGGCGCATTGAGCCCCGGGCGCGCTTCTCCACCCTGCTGTTCGGAATAGCGCGCAATTTGACGTTGAATCACCTGCGCGACGGACGCCGCCGGGGCAGGCACATGTCCCGGCCGATGGACGGGCTGGAGACGGAGCCTGCCTCCGGTGACCGACCCGACCACCGGGCGCAGGCGGCGGAAATCGGCGCAGTACTGGCCGGAGCCATCGACGCGCTGGCCCCGGAGCACCGCGAGGTGCTTGTGTTACGGGAACTGAACCAGTTGGATTACGGGGCCATCGCCGAAATTGTGGGGTGCCCGATTGGAACCGTGAGAAGCCGGCTCGCCCGCGCGCGCGAGGCGCTGCGGGTCAGGCTGGTGGAACAGGACATGCTGCCATGAAAAATGAGATGAGCGAAAACGATATGGAACTGCTGTCGGCCTGGCTCGACGGTGAGTGCGCGGACCCGGACGCGCTTCGGGCGCGGCTGAACGCCGAGCCCGAACTGGCCCTGCGCCTGCGACAGTTGCAGGCGGTGCGCGCGGGGCTCGCGGCGCTTCCCCGGCCCAAACCGCCGGCGGATTTCGCCGCGCGGGTCACCGGCCGCGCCTATGCGCGGAAGCTGCCCCTTCCCTCCCGAAAATTCTGGCTGTATGCCGTGCCGGCAGCCGCGGCCGC
>CAIUWO010000101.1 GCA_903902895.1 Candidatus Hydrogenedentota bacterium
AAGGGCTGATGACGATGCCCCTCCTCATCCCACCAGTATTGATACGAAAGGTACGGCTCGTGTTCAAGCCCGCCCGACCTGTCGATGGCGGGCGCACCCGGCACGGTAAATCCGTGCGGCCCAACCCGCAGCACCGTCCCCCCCAGTCCCAGGCACTCATACTGGTACTGGGGATTGTTCAACCGTTCCAGGCCCTCTTTTACAAAAGCGGCCTGCTGCAACGTCGTTTCCCAACCTTCGGCGGCCGTATCAGCAGCGCCAGCCACGCCGGCGAGGAGACTTGCCAAAAGTATTAATGTTCGGACCATACGATGATTCATCATCCGCGCCCCGTGACCAGGAAGTTGTAGGTTCCCGAGCCAATGGCTATATCCACCCGGTCCGCTTTCACACTGGCCCCCGTTATACCCGGAATCCCGCCAACATAGGTGCTGTTCGACCACACCGTTTTGCCGCTCTCTTGTATTGTTGAAGGAGCGGTTGCGTTACCGGGCAGGCTCACCATGGCTGTTGTATTGGCGGGAATCGTGACTTCCATCGACAATGTGTCCCCATCGCGCCGCCAGTTGCTGACAATGCGGCCATGGCTTGAGTCGTAGCCGCATTTTACCCAGGTCAGGTCGCCCACAACCGCGGGTGCGATGATGATTTTCTTGAAACCGGGCGCTGATGCGTCAGGGCGGATGCCGGCCAAGCCCTGATAGAACCAGCCGCCGGGACTGGTAAAGCAGGAGTGGATTTGCGACCAATACCCGTTCCATTGCTCCCAGAAGGTGGTGGCGCCCTGCGACAGCATGTAGCCCCACCCCGGATAGGTCGTCTGGTTGAAGAGGGTGTGGAGCAGATCGTTGTGTCCAGATTCCTGGAGGTACTGAATGAGGAAATAGGTGCCGAGCATCCCCGTGTCCAGGTGGCCCTTGCCCTTCAGCAGGATGATGTCTTCGAGTTTCTTCTGGATGGCTCCGCGCAAGTCGTCCGGCACGATGCCGGTCAACAGCGGCATCACCTGGTAAGACTGCTCGTCGAGAACATACAGCTGCTTCGACGCATCGTAAAAGGCGGCGTGGATGGGCGGCCGCAGTTCGGTGAGCTTGGCGGCACAGCTCTCCGCGTCTTCAGTCTTTCCAAGTGCGCGCGCGCTTCGCTCAAGGATTTGCCACAAGTAGACGCGATAGCAGTTGTTGAACAGTTCGGCCGCCGGCTTCCCTGGCCAATTGCTGGTGTCCATGCCGCGCCCGGGGGGAACCCAGTCACCGATGAAATCCCATTCCCCGCCATAGCGCCGCAACACGTCATTCTCGCATCTTCCCTCAAGGAACGCGACATACCGGCGCATTGATTCGTAGGCGTGTTCGAGCAGGCGCTGGTCGCCGTAATACAGGTAGAGCTTCCAGGGCAGCACGCAGCCGGTACCGCCCCATGCCGGTCCACCCCCGCCGCCCCAGTCGGGCGCGGTGTGGGGCATCTCGCCGTTGGACGGTTTCTGGGCATCGAGCCAATCGACAGCCCACTTCCCGTAGAAGGCTGCGGCCTGCAAGTTCATTACCTGCGATTCGATGCCCACCTGGCCGTCCCCGTAGCCAAGCCGTTCGCGGTGCGGACAATCCACCATGTAACCGCCAAGATTGAGGTTGCGAATCGTCCACAGGTTGGCCTGATGGATGCGGTTGAACAGGTCATTGGAGCATGAGAAATCGCCGGCGGGTTCGAGATCCGATTCGATCAGGAGCGCCTCGGCATCGCCGGGGGCCGGCGGTACCGGCACGCCCTCGACAATGACGTAACGGAAGCCGTGGTAGTTAAATTTCGAGCAGAACTGTTCGCCGGTCTTTCCCGCCGAGATGAACTCATCGAACTGGTTGAATGTCTGGTAGTTGATGGGTCCCTTGGGCGTTTCGACGGTTTTGGGGGTGGTGGCAGGAGCAATCTTTCCCGCAGGCGTGTCATCGCTGCCGGCGGGCTGAAACCGTTTGTCGGCATAGGACATGACCACCTTTTCTCCCGGCTTCAACTGGGGCAGGCGAAGCCGCAGCCAGCCGGTCAG
>CAIUWO010000102.1 GCA_903902895.1 Candidatus Hydrogenedentota bacterium
CATTTTTCCCCTCTGCAATCCTCTTTCCTCATATTCCGGTTTGTGCTCCGCCCCTCTTCCATTTTGTGCGGGAAAACCCTATCTGATCATCATGCACGCGGATTTCGGGTGTTAAAGAAGTCGTTCTGTTGGCCCCCTTCGGGGACCTCAACGCTCCTCTCGTCTTCCGCAGGTTCCGCTTCGCTCCAACTGCGGCTACTGTTGTTTGCCCCCGGGGACGGCACAAGCGCGCCCCAGGCTTAACCCTGGCGCAGCGCGGCGCGGAGGATGGTGTCGAAGCGGTCGAGGAAGCGTGAACGGTCCTTCTGCTCGAAGGGGGCCGGGCCGCCGCTCACGAGGCCGTGTTCCCGGAGTTGGGACATCACTTCACGGGTGGCGAGGGCGTCGCCGATGGCGGCCTCGGTGAATTCGCGGCCCCGGGCGTTGACCACGCGGGCACCCTTTTGGAGGCAGCGTGAAGCCAGGGGAATGTCATCGGACACCACAATGTCGCGCGGAGCCACGTGCTCGACGATCCAGTCGTCGGCCGCGTCAAAACCGTCGCTGACCACGATCAGTTCAATCCACGGAACGCTGGGGACGGACATGGGCGCGTTGGCGACGACCTTGACGTTCACATGGTGGCGCTCGGCCACCTTGTAAACCTCCTTCTTCACCGGGCACGCATCGGCGTCTATAAACACTTCAGACAAGGCAAACTCCTGTTCTTCTCCCCCACTGTCCGCCGAATATAGCAGGCACAACCCACGGTTGCAATATTGGGACGAATCCAACTCATAAACCGCAAGGCAATTACATCGCAGCGCTTGGTAGCAGCGGCAGAGGTCTTATCTTTGTGCATTCTTTGTGGTCAACTACAAGGAAAAAGGAGTGGCCGAAGAGAACAAAGAACACAAAAGAGGAATGAAATGCCCAAATGGGGTTATTTGCTCGCGACGATCCACACCCGCTGTTCGTTTTCGGGTTCGCTGATAGGGGTGTTTAGCTCTTCGATCCTTGCGAAGTGGACGCTTTTCCAGCCGAGCTCCAGCAGGGTGTTCTTCACGGCATCCAAGTCAAACACGAAGTTGAACGCGGTTTCATCACAACGCTCGTACACACCATTGGGTAATCGGACAAACCCGGTGACCGTGTTCCAAGCCTTGTCGCCCTCTCCGTCGTAGTGGCCTCGGGTAATGACAAATGTGTCTTCGCTACTGTCGTCGATGTTGACGCGGTTCCAGCGGTTGAGACCGGTCCGCGTGTTGAGGTCAAAGACAAAGCAGGTGTCGCAGACGGCGTGGACGCACTCAAAGCAGCTTCGCAGTGCCTGCTCGTTTTCCAGATGATTGAGCGCGTCGTAGCTCGAGATGACCAGGCCGAAGCGCTCTTCAAATACGAAGCGGCTCGCCTCCCCTCGCACGAAATTGGCCTGACCGGATTCCACATAGCTCCGCGCATTCTCGATGGCATAGTGAAGCATGTGTTCCGAGAGGTCGAGGCCCGTGACCCGGTACCCCTTTTCCAGAAAGTGCCGGGCGAGTTGGCCCGTGCCGCAGCACAGGTCAAGGATGCTTTTATTTTCACGCCCCATGGATGCGGCGGCAAAGAAAGTCTCGATAAGCGGCGCAACCTGTTCTGCAAAACCGTGCCATTTTGTGTTGTACAGACGCGCAAAACCGGGGCCGTATGCCTGCATGCTGCATGCTCCTGTGTGTCAGTATCGCCGTACAGATACCCCGACCGTAGTCTCTGCGGACATCAGAGTCCTTCTGTCTCCACCGTATCCGGCGCGGTGCCCTTTTTGAAAATGACGGTGCCGTTAGCGAAGCGGTAGCGGGCCTCGTCGGCAGGACCGAGGAAGGGCTGGAGGGCTTCGGCCAGTTCGGGGGTGTCGAAGCGGTCCAGGATGATCCAATTACCCGGCAGGGTTTTCTTCTCCGGATTGCGCTGGTCGTACAGGCGGCGGGCAATGATACAGGTGGCGCCCTCCCCCACTTTCTGTGCGACGGCGTCAAAGGTGGCGCCGGAGAGGGCGTGGCCGCAGACCACGAAGCATTCCACACTGTCGAGCACCGGGCCTGTGACCTGGTGGTCAAACACGGCCACGCTGTCGACCGGGGTGAAGAAGTCCTGAATGGCCGGATAGACCATGGGATTGTTGTAGGAGAGTGCGCCGGGTTTCGTGACGCCGTGGGTGAGCACGGACCAGACGTGCAGCCATTCGCGTGCGGGCTTGTCGAGCGGCATGTCGGGGTTGCCCATCAGGCGGTTGCGAGAGGCAGACTCGCCGTGCCCCTCCCCCGCGTCAAACTGGCCCCAGCCGCCGTCGGGCAGGCGTATGATGGCGACGCGGGGCCGGTAGGTCCGCCAATCCACCGTGCGGGGGTGGCTGGGAACGTATTCCTTGGCGAAGTCGCGCAGCACCTTGCCGTGGGTGGTCAGTTCATAGTGCTCTTTGTCACGCCACCAAAGCAGCGAACCGTGCGGGTCGGCCTCGGGATGCCGCTTGTCCCACCGGTCGAAATCGATGTTCTCCACGTAGAGGCACTCGGCGCCCAGCCAATAGCCCATGAGCAGGGCCGAGCGCAGCGCCTCGGGCGAGTGGCCGGGATATTTATCAAAGCCCCACAGGTCGGGAGTAACCCAGAAGTGTATGCCCTTGTCCTTGTACTGAAGCGCAGCACCCAGCGCGATGCACAGCACCACGGGGCTGAAGCCTTCTTTGAGTAATTTGGGTGCGGGACTCCAACCGGCCCGGGCGAAGATGTGAAACAAATCCGGCCATACGTGCTCCGTGCACAACGGCACACGGTTTTCATAGTGGGTCTCGCGAATGCGCACACACTCCGCCACCAGCGCGTCGTAGGCCTGTTCCAGCCCCATGCCCTTGGTGTTTACCAGAAATGGCGCATCGAACTTGTCCCCGGGGGCACCGGCAAACTTGTTGTTCGAAAGCTGCATGTGCTCCGCTTCGTCGTAGATGAGCGCCTTCAGCGCGGGCGGACCCGGCTGTTCGAGAATTGACCGTAGCCAATCCATGCGCAGCAGCCACAGGTGACGGCCACCCGGCTGGGAGAACTCATCCGTACCGGGTGTTATTTCCAGCCGGGGGATGAAATTCGGCGCCTCCAGATTGAGCGCATAGGACTTCCCATGGGCGCGCATGCCCGCGTCGATGGACAGCATCATGTCGCGCATCGCCGGCGCGGCGTCCTTTCCCGGAATGGAGTACGGCATCAGATGCACCATGACAAACTGCGCGCCCAGTTCGTCCAGCGCCGCGTAAAACGGCGCGTACTGCCAGTACGGCATGCCGTGCACGTCGAGCAGGGTTTCGCCCGCCGTGTCCACGCCCAGCACAACGGGGATGTTCGGCGCGGTCGGTTGCGCCGTAGCAGCAAGTGGAACGGCCAGCAGGGCCAGCAGTGAAAGTATTCGCATCAATCGCCTCTCATGGTCGAAAAGGCCTTAGCCGTTTTGGGATTAGTTACTTGCGCGGGCCAGATGGTCCCTGCAACTTCTTCTTGGTACCTGGCGAAGACAGGAAGTTCTCACCGGTTACCACCTTCTTGCCCGTTTTGTGTTCCAGTTCAA
>CAIUWO010000103.1 GCA_903902895.1 Candidatus Hydrogenedentota bacterium
CGCGCCGGTGACACGGCGGGGGCCGTGGCGCTGCTGCGGCGCGCGCAGCGCCTGGCGCCCGACAACCTGCGGCACAGCGCGGCCCTGGGCGGCGCGCTTGAGGACGCCGGGGACGATGCCGGGGCGCTGGAGGCGTACCGCGCCGTGGTGACAGCGGTGCCCGAGTCGCCCCATTCCAGCGACCGGATTGACGCCATTTATGAGCGGCGCAACGACGCCGCCGAACGCGCGGCGGAGTGGCGCCGCATGGTGGAGGCCCGTCCCGGTGCGGTGGTGCCGCAACTGCATCTGGGTTTGGCGCTGGAGGCCGCCGGTGACGCGGCCGGCGCGGAGGCCGCCTACCGCGCGGCGCTGTCGCGCAACGCCAAAAGTGAGGCTGACAGCGCCCTGTTCAAGGGGATCAAGCACACGGGGAAAGAAGGCCAATGAAGCGCGCTAATTCGATTAGCCTCCGTATGCCGCCGTCCGTGGCCGGCATCCAGACCAGGGAGAGGTGAATGGCTGAAACCGGACAGGATAGATCGCGCGGCACATTGCGCCGGAAGCACATTGTCACGGCCGTGGCTTTCGTCTGTGTCATGGGCCTTGCCCTTTTCATGCGGCTGTACCGGATCGGGGAGGAAGGGCTTCATGGCGACGAGGTGACCATTCTTACGGGTCTTTATGAGCCGACCTTTGCGGCCGCCTTCAAGATGAGCCGCGAGAGCGACCCGCCCATGACCCCGGTCTATTTTCTAATCCAGTATGCATGGTCGCGCGCCGTCGGGTTGACCGTGCTGCGGATGCACCTGCTGTCCGTCCTTTTCAGCGCGGCGACCTTTGTGGCGGTGTTTCTCATCGGACGAAGGCTGAAGGGGGCATGGACCGGGATTGCCGCGATGCTGCTGCTGGCGGTCTCGCCGATGCATGTCTACTATTCCCTGGAAATCCGCAACTATGGGCTCACGGCGCTGCTGGGCGCCCTTTCGCTGCACACGCTTCTGCGCGGCGTGGAGCGTCCCAGCCGGGGCGCATGGGCCGCGAACTTTGCCGTGGACTTGCTGCTCGGCATGTCGCACCTGTTTGCGAACCTGCTGTTCGTGCCGCAGGCGATCTTCCTGCTGGCGTGCCACCGGCGGCGCGCGGTGCTGCTTCCCTGGGGCGTCTCCCATGCGGTCATTGCCGCCGTGGTGGCGGCCTGGCTGCGCACCTGCGACTTCAAGGCCATCGGCACGGTCAGCACCTACATACCGCCTCTGTCCTGGCAGGGCGGCCGCGCAATGCTCAGCGGCCTGACAGGCGCGTCGTATTCCTACGACAACTCCGGGGTGATTGGCAGCACCGGGGTTATGGGCGGGATTGTTGCCGCCCTGTTCCTGCTGGGGCTGCTTGCGCTGCTGGCGGACTGGTTTGTTCGCCGAAAACCGTCCAAAGGGGAAGACGGGCGCCGCCCGTCCCCCGGTGGAACGCACGGAGTGCTCCTGCTCGCGCTCACGCTTCTTGTTCCCCCGGCGCTCCTGGCGCTTGTCACGCAGGCCTACAGCCCCTGTTTTCTTCCCCGCTATGTGCTGGTCAGCGCGCTGGCCGCGCCCATGCTCATGGCCTGCGCGGTGACCATGCCGCGCTCACGGTGGGTCCGGACCGTTCTGGCTGTCGCGCTGGTCTTGACGACCGCATCCTATTTGGACCAGATACTCCGCACCCGTCCCCAGCGCAGCGTTCGGTGGCCCATATGCCAGGCGTTGCAGGATGTGGTGAAACCCGGGGACTACCTTGTCATGCTCCCCCCGTATGCCGGCCGGTTCACCAATGAAATCGAGATTCTCGCCGAGGTTCCCCGAAAGAAGACCATGCACAAAACAACCTGGTCGCAGTCCGACTATGGAGAGCTTGCGGCATGGCATGCGCAGGGCATTCAGGTATGGCTGGTCAACCGGCTGATAGAGGGCATCAACGCGGAATTTGAGTCCACCCTTGGCGCCTATGACCTGCCGTTCAGAAAGCAGACCTTCAAGGATGTGGACCTGGTGCTGTACTGCGTTCCGGTGGGTCCAAGCGCCTTTGCCGCGCCTGATTCCGCCGTGACGCATGTTCCTCTCGGTTCCGGCAGTCTCCGGGGCTGGCTGGCGGCGGACCGCATACACAGCGGGGCGGGCATGGGCCTGACCCACCTGGTTTCAGGCGGACATCCTTTCACCCCGCTGTTTACGCGCCCAAGTCTCAGCCTCCGCAGCTTTATGGAGGTCAGTCCGGCCAAGGTGTGGATGCCCTGGGATGACCTCCGCGCCGCCGGGATGGCATTGAGCCTGCCCTCCTCCGCCTGCGCCGAGACGAGCTGGTCCCTGCACACCCCGGCCAACGAAATGGACTGCCGCATGCGCTACACCTTAGCGGCAGAGAATGCGGTGGACATGCTCTTCGAGGTGACGCCGCGCGCCGGGCGGGATTGCCGGGGACCCCTGGTGTTTACACTGGCCTCCCGGGTCAACGGGGCCTGTTCGCCGGCCATTCACTTCCCCGGCGTGCGCGACGGCGCCGAAGGCTGGGTGACCTTCGGCCAGGAACTCTCCGAGCGCGGCGTTGTGGGCTGCATGGGGCGGTCCGAAGAGGAATGGGAACGGGAGGGCGCGTCGGCGGGCCTTCTGCCCGTTTCAGGCGTGTATTTTTTCGCGCCCGTCTATTACGGATTGGTGGACGGCGATCAGAATGACAAGACCGATGATGATACCATGGCCTATATTCTGATGTTGGAGCATCCCGAAGACACCCGCTTTGTCCTTGGGGATCCGGAGGATGGATCCCTGTCTGCCGCGTGGAACTGGCAGTATGTCCTGCGCGCCCCCGAAGCGGGCAAGACCTGGCGCCAGCGCGCGCGCATGGTCTATAAGCCGTTTCTGGGGGAGGAGGACGTGCTTGCGGAATACCGCGCATGGTGCGGCAAGTCCCCTTCGGCGGAAGGTTCAGCCGGGGTTGCGTGTCTTCCCGCGGCGATCTTTCCCAGCCCCGGCCAGGAGGAATGCGACCTTGCGGCGCTGGCGGACAGCATTGCCGCACTGAACCCGAAAAAGGCGCTTGACGCATACCTGGCGCTGCTCGAGCTTCCGTTGTACCGCCGGGCGGCCGCGGATGGAATCGACGCCTGTCTCATGGACGCCGGCGACTATGCCGGGCTGGCCGCGCAGTGGGAGGCCATTGCCGCGCGGGACAAACAGGACGCGCTGCCATGGAGCCGTCTGGGTGCGGCCTGCCGCCGCATGGGTTACCCGGAAAAGGCCGCCGCCGCATTCACGCGCGGACTGGAAAGGGACGGCCGGGATGCGGATTGTCTTCTTGGTTTGGCGGCGGTGCGGCTTGACCAGGGCGACACGGCGGAAGCCGCGCAACTGGCCGGGGCGCTTGCGGCCCCGCGTCCCGAGGAGGGCCCGCAGGCCGCCGATTTGTGGGCCCGTATTGCGCGGGCGCGCCTTGCCGCCGGGGATGCCGCCGGCGCCGAGGCCGCCTGCCTCGCCGCGCTGCAGTCTGTCCCCGACAACGCGGCATCCAAGATTATTTTGGGGCGCCTGCTGGCGGGCCGGGGTGAAACCGAAAAGGGGCTTGCCCTCTTCGGCGAAGTCATTGCGGCAAACCCCAACATGGCCGCAGCCGTGACGGAGGCCTGTGCGGCCATTGCCGAAACCTGCGCCAAGGCGGGAAATTCGCCCGGCGCCGTAATGGTGCTGCGGCGCGCGGTCGCCTTTTCGCCCGGCTACCCAAACTATCGCATGGCGCTGGGTCAGGCGCTGGAGGCGGCCGGGGATGACGAGGGTGCCCTGGCGGAGTATGTGGCGGCCATGGCCGGGTCGCCCGACTGGCAGCCGCTTGCGGCGCAGATAGACGGCGTGCTGGAAAAGCGGACAGACCATGCACTGCGGGTGGACCTGTGGCGCCGTCTGGTTGACGCCAGCCCCAACGCCATGACTCCCCGACTTCATCTGGCTTTGGCCCTGGAGGCGGCCGGCGACATGGCCGGCGCCGAGACGGTCTGCCAGGAGGCGCTGCGGCAGGACCCCGCGAATTGGACCGCCAAAGTGTGTCTGGGCAGGCTGCGCGCGGCGCGCGGGGATATCGACGGGGGGCTTGCGCTGTTCAGTGAACTGGACCCGGCCCGGCCGGATGTTGCGGGCGCGGCGGCCGAGGCGTGCTCTGCCGCGGCGAAGGCGCGGCTCGCCGCCGGTGACGTGCCGGGCGCCGTGATGCTGCTCCGCCGCGCGCGCGTGCTGTCGCCCACAGACCTGCACTACAGGGTTGTCCTTGGCGGGGGGCTTGAGGCCGCGGGGGATGACAACGGGGCACTGGAAGAGTACCGCGCCGTGGTGGGGGAGGCGCCCGAATCGCCCACTTCCAGCGGACTGATCGACGCCATTTACGAACGGCGCAAAGACCTTTCCGGCCGCGTGGGGGAGTGGAAGGCCCTGGTGGCCCGCCATCCCGATGCGGCGACACCGCAACTGCATCTGGGCGCGGCCCTGGAGGCCTTGGGCGACATGGCCGGGGCCGAGGCGGCCTATCGGAGTGTTGTGCAGCGGGACCCCGCGAACGGATTGGCCAAGGAGCAGCTGGGCCTGCTGCTCATGGCGCGGGGTGAGATCAGTCAGGGGCTCGCACTGGTTGATGAGAGTGTCCAGGCCCGGCCAGACATGGCCTGGCAGGCGGCCGAAACGTGCGCCGCCGCCGCGAAGGCGCGTTTGGAGGCGGGGGACAGCGCGGGCGCGCTGGCGGCGCTGCGGCGCGCCCATGCCCTTGCGCCGACGGCATGCCACCATGCCTTTGCCCTGGCGGAGGTCTTGGAGACCGTTGGAGACCTGGCTGGCTCCGAGGCTGCCTATGGTGACGCGTTAAAGTGCGATGCCGGCCATATTTCCGCCAAGCTGCGTCTTGGCGCGCTGTTGGTCATGCGGGGCGACCTTAGTGGCGGCCTGGCGTTGATCGATGAGGCGGTCTCGGCCCGTCCCGACAGCGCGGGTCAGGCGGCCGGGGCGTGCGCCGCCGCCGCGAAAAAGCGCATGGAGGCGGGGGACGCGGCCGGCGCCGTGGCGGCGCTCCGGCGCGCGCACGCGCTTACGCCCGCCGTCACGGGGTACCGGGCCGAACTTGCCGGCGCGCTTGAGGCGGCCGGGGACGATGCCGGGGCGCTGGAGGAATACCGCGCCGTGGTGGCGGCGGTGCCCGAGTCGCCCCATTCCAGCGAACGGATAGATGCCATCCATGGGCGGCGCAACGATGCCGCCGAACGCACGGCGGAGTGGCGGCGCAT
Source organism: Candidatus Hydrogenedentota bacterium (assembly GCA_903902895.1). GTDB lineage: Bacteria > Hydrogenedentota > Hydrogenedentia > Hydrogenedentales > CAITNO01 > CAITNO01. The sequence goes on from CAIUWO010000103.1 coordinate 5,273, forward strand.
GGTTGCGGCCCATCCGGACGCGGCCATACCGCAGATGCATTTGGGCCTTGCACTGGAGGCGTCGGGCGACACGGCAGGCGCGGCGGCGGCGCTCGAAAAGGCGCTGAAGGTCAACCCGGACCTGACGGAGGCGCGGGCGGCGCTTGCCCGGCTCATCGGCGCCGGTGCGGGAACGAAATGATGGCGCGTTCAGAAAACGGCACAGAGCCCGCCGCGTGGGAGAAGGGACGGAAGACGCGGTCTCCGGGTCTGGCCGGTGAATTGCTCCTGGTGTTTGCGGCGATGCTGCTGGGCGGGTTGGCGGCGTGGCCGGTGCTCAGATTTCACGAGGAGAAACTTCCGCCGGATCTGGCCAGCTATTTCAGCCTATTCAACCCCTCGGCCATGATCGGCACGGGACACGGGTTCGTGGTCGGCTCGGAGGAGAGACTGCCCGCCCTGAGGGCGTTTTTGAACGGGGATCGGCCGGACCTGGTCCTTCCCGATGTGGAGGCGTCCGAGGTGTCGGGCCCGCAGGGCGACACGTTTGTGATGTCCCATTATTATCTGGTCCGGGCGCTTGGCGGATGGTGGCGTATGACGGGTGTTTCCATGCATTCGTTCATGCTCTTTGCGTGCCTGCTGTATTCGGTGACGGCGGCATTCCTGTACGCCTTTTTCCGTCTTGGCTGCGGGCGCAGCCTCTCGCTTGCGGGCGTGTGCTGCGTGGTGACGTCCCCGCTTTGGCTGCAGATGGCGCCGTCGCTTCGGGACTTTGCCAAGGCGCCCTTTGTGACGGGATTCCTGCTGCTCGCGGCCTGGGCGGCGGTGCGTCGCCCCACCGGTCGCGGCCTGCTGGTCTGGGCGGTGTTTGCGGGGCTGCTGCTGGGTTTCGGCTGGGGGTTCCGCCAGGACTTGCTGGCCTGTTTTCCGCCCGCCCTGCTGCTGCCCTGGGTGGTTCGGCTGGATTCCAGGGGTGGCTGGCGCTGGCGGGCGGCGGCCAGCGCCGCAGTGCTTTCAATTATTGTGTGCGCGGGGTGGCCGGTCATATCGGCCATGCGGGGCAACAGCGGGGCGGTGTCCGCGCACACGCTGATGCAGGGCTTCTCTGAACGGTCCGAAACGGCCATGTCCTTTGGGGACGCGTCCCATGTGCAGTACGGGGACTGGGGCGATCCCCCGGCGCACGGCGCGGCGGCGGCCTATGCGGCGCGGCGGGGCGGACTGGGGCCGATGGGCGGATTCCATTCTCCCGGCTATGTGGCCGCCGCGCGCGGCTACATTGGGGATACGCTGCGCCTTTTTCCGGCCGACTTCTTTCGTCGCGGCCTGGCCTCGGCCTGCAGCCTGCCGGCGCTGTCCTCGGAAGCGTGCCGTTCCGCGCTGGCCGCCCCGGTCCCCGGGGCCGCGCCCTTGGCGCCATGGCTGGCGCGGTGGGCGTCCGCGCACAGACTGGTCGACGATCATCTGGCGTCTTTCGGGCTGGCCTACGCGCTGCTGGCCCTTGCCGTTGGATTTGCGGTGAATCCCCGGGCGGCGGCCATTCTCGCCGTGCTCGGGGTTTACATCGGCGCGTATCCCAGCCTGCTGTTTCAGCCGCGCCACGCCTTTCATCTCTCCTTCGTTCCGTATTGGGCGGCGGCATGGCTTGCGGCCATGGTCTGGCGCGGCGCCGCGCGGCTGAAGGGCGGTCCGCCCGAGGACGGGGCGTCATGGCGGCGCTCCGTTGTTCGGGCGCTGGCAGGCACGGCGGCTTTCCTGACCGTGCTGGCCGGAACGGGCTGGTGCCTCGACTGGTGCCAGCAGCGGCGCGTGGACCAGATGCTCGGACGTTATAGGTCCCTTGTCCTTGAACCCGTGCCGTACAGGGAAACGCCGCGCCATGACGGATGGGTGCTGCTGGAACCCCTGCTGCCCGTGCCCGGGCTGGCGCCCGATGCGGGTGTGCCGCCGTTTGAGGCAACCCAGGCGCTGCTGGCGCTGAAACTCGACTGGGCACCGCCGGTTTTTCCGCTGAGAATGGTTTACGGGGGCGGTTCCACGGCAGACTTCTCCCGGAACATCTATCCGCTTGTGAGCGACCCGTCTTCAAAAACCCCTGTATCCTGCTTTCTTCCCGCCGTCGAACTGAACTGGCCGGCCCCCACGTCTGCGGCGGGCGACGGCGCGGCGGGCGCGTCGCAAGGGCGTTTTCTTGGCGTGGCGGTGCCGGAACCGCAATTGGGGCTGGTTCGCGGCCTTTTCCGGGTGACCGACGCGTCGTCGGCGCCCCTTCAACTGTTTGTCACCGTGCCCGACGAGCCGTCCCGCTTCGTGGCGGGCAAGACGGGCCCGTGGACCAAGCGGCTGGAGGTGGCGCGCGCGCTTTGGCGCGGCACGCCCGACGAGAGGGCGGCCGCTTTGTGCGGACTGGCCCAGCGTTACCCCTACGACACGCGTGTGCGGGGGGCGCTGGAGGACTTCCTGAAGAACTGCAATGACCCTGCCGTTTGGGGTCGGGGGTGGCCGGTCCTTCAGGCGCTGAATCCGGATGTCCCCCCCGCGGAGGCGTGCGGCCGCGAGGCGGCGGCCCGTCTGTCCGCGGGGGACACCGCGGGCGCTGTGGCCCTGTGGCGCAGGGCGCGCGTTCTTGCGCCCGGCGACCTTCGCAACAGGGTGGCTCTGGGCGGCGCGCTTGAGGCGGCCGGAGACGATGCGGCGGCGCTTGACGAGTACCGCGCGGTGGTGGGGGAGGCGCCCGAATCGCCGAAGTCCTCGGCCCGCATGGATGCCATTCTGGAAAAACGGGGCGACAAGGCCGCCCGCGTGGAAGAGTGGGGGCGGCTGGCGGCGCGGCATCCGGATGCGGCCGTGCCGCAACTGCATCTTGGTTTGGCGCTGGAGGCCGCCGGTGACGCGGCCGGCGCGGAGGCCGCCTACCGAAGGATGTTGACACTGGACAAAACGCTTGTTGCCGACAGTGCGATTCTTGACCGTATAAGAAGAGAGGACTCTTGGAAACCGTGAGAAGTTTTGTAAAGGCCGGGACTTGTGTTCTTGGGGCGGCCCTTTTCTGCGCCGGCGCGGTCGCCTCAAATGCGTACGCGCCGCCCGCACCCCACGAGCGGAAACGGACGGAAGACCCGGTGTCACTGGACGTGGTGATGGAGGGGGACGATTTGGCGCAAAGCGTTGTGTGTCCGCCGCCCGGCACCCACCAGGTGCCCAAGGGCGACATGGTGCTGCTGCAGGGGCGTCGAACGGGGGGGGGGACGGTCCGCCCGTCTGGTCCGGCGATGTCACGGGCGGCCCGTCGTTTGCGGTGCCGGTGGTCATGGACAGCGCGAAGCGGGTTGTTGCGGCGTTTGCCCGCGACGGTGCATCCTCCGGCGGGCAGGGCGTTTTTGAGGTGCCCAGCAAATGCGCGCTGCACACCTTCCTTGGGTCGGACAATCTCTACGGCTGGTTCACGGCGGACCGCTCAAGCCCGACTCTTGGCGCCGGCATCACCCATATGGTCTCCGGCGAATACCCCTATTCGCCCGTGTTCATGAGGCCCAATCTGAATTTTGAGCACATAATTAACGGTTGTGCCGCCGATGAATGGCGCGCGCAGAACACCCCCAGAACAGACCCCATGCAACTGCGTCTGCTTTCGCCTTCCTGCGTGGAGATTCGATGGCCGGCGGAGACCTCCGCGTGGAAACTCGACTGTGTCATGCGCTACGCCTTTTCCGGGCATAACGCCGTAGACATGGAGTTTGAGGTCACACCGCGCGCGAATGAGGCGCCCCAAGGCTATCTTGTGTTTATGTGGGCCTCGTACATGCACAAGGCATGCACCCGAACCATCCATTTTCCCGGCGTGCGCGGCGGGGTGGAGGGGTGGACCGAATTTGGGGGCGACCAGTCCGGGGGGGGCGCTATTGGCGGGGCTGGTCAAACCGGGTTGAAATGGGAGAGGGGGGCACAGGCGTTTAATCTGGCCGTGCAGCCCGACACGCATTTCACAGAACCAGTCTATTACGGATTGGTGGACGGCGACCAGGACTGGGAGACGACGGACGACGCCATGGCGTTCATAATGATGTTCGACAATCCGGAAAGCACCCGGTTTGCCATTTGGAACTGGGGTGACATCCCCCACGCAAGCGCATGGGACTGGCAGTATGTGCTGCGCTCACCCGAGGTGGGCAGAACGTACCGCCACCGCGCGCGCATGGTGTGCAAGCGATTCATGGGCCAGGACGATGTGATGGCCGAATACCGGTCATGGAGCCGTCCGGCGCCGCCGTTGAACGGTGCGGACGCGGTGCCGCTTCGCCCCTTCCCGGCCATCTTCTCTCCCGGCGAGGATGGATACAACCTCGTGCTGCTTGCCGACAAGGCGGTTCAATCAGACCCGGCGGTTGCCCTGGCGGCCTACCGCCGCCTGCTGGGCACGCCGCTCTACCAGGTGCTGGCCGCCAACCATATCGACGCCTTTTTTGACAGGGCGAACAACCTTTCAGGCCTGGTCGCGGAGTGGGAGTCCATTGCGGCGCAGGACAGCCACGGCGCGCTTGCCTGGAGCCACCTTGGCGGGGCCAGTTTTCGCGCGGGCGAAATGGGGAAGGCCGCCGCGGCATTTCAGCACGGGTTGGAGCGGGACGCAAATGACATTGAATGCCGCTTTGGCATGGCAACCGTGGAGCTTCTTCAGGGCGAGGTCGGGGCAGGGCTGGCGCGGCTGGACAAACTGGTGGCCGACAGTCCGGACCACGCGCACCCTGCGGGGTTAGTCTGCGCGGATGCGGCCAAAGCCCATGCCAGCGCGGGACGGGGGGATGCCGCCGTCCAACTGTGGCAGGCTGCCATCGGCTACTGGCCCGATGATCCAGGATTCCATATTAGTCTTGGTGAACTGTACCAGTCCACGGGCAACCGCGACGGGGCCCTGGCGCAGTTTAGGGGCGTTGTGGACAGAGACCCCGAGGCGGTCTACCCTTCGCAACTGCTTGACGTCATGTATACGGAGCGGGGCGACCCCGCCGGCAGGCTGCGGGAGTGGCAGGCTGTTGCCGGGGCGCACCCCGGCGCGTGCGTTCCGCGGTGGCATTTGGGCATGGCGCTGGAGGGTTCGGGTGATGCCGCCGGGGCCGAGGCGGCCTATCGGGAAGTGGTTCAGCGCTGTCCCCTGCGGCATGAACCGAAGATATGGCTTGGTGCGGTCATTGCGGGCAGGGGCGATGTGGACGGGGGGCTGGGGTTCATGGACGAGGCGGTGGCCGCCATGCCTGAGCTTGCCGGGGCGGCGGCGGAGGCCTGCGGCCGCGCGGCGAAAGCGCGCGTTGCCGCCGGAGACGCGCCGGGCGCCTTGGTTCTGCTCCGACGCGCGCGCGTTCTGTCGCCCGCAGACCCGCACTACAGGGTTGCGCTGGGCGGGGCTCTTGAGGCCGCCGGGGACGACAACGGGGCACTGGAAGAATACCGGGCCGTGGTGGGGGAGTCACCCGAATTACCCCATTCCGGCAAAGGGATCGACGCCATTTACGAACGGCGCAAGGACCTTTCCGGCCGGGTGGGGGAGTGGAAGGCCCTGGTGGCCCGGCATCCGGATGCGGTGATGCCGCAACTGCATATGGGCCTGGCCCTGGAGGCTTCGGGTGACATGGCCGGGGCGGAGGCGGCCTATCGGAGTGTTGTGCAGCGGGACCCCGGAAATGGGCCGGCCAAGGCGTATCTGGGCCTGCTGCTCGCGGCGCGGGGTGAGGTCAGTCAGGGACTCGCACTGGTCGATGAGGGCGTCCAGGCCCGGCCTGACATGGCCTTGCAGGTGGCCGAAGCGTGCGCCGCCGCAGCGAAGGCGCGTTTGGAGGCGGGTGACAGCGCGGGCGCGCTGGCGGCGCTGCGGCGCGCCCATGCCCTTGCGCCGGCGGCATGCCACCATGCCTTTGCCCTGGGTGAGGTTTTGGAGACGGTTGGAGACCCGGTTGGCGCCGAGGCCGCCTATGGTGATGCGTTGAAGTGCGATGCCGGTCATATTTCCGCCAAGCTGCGTCTTGGCGTGCTGTTCATCATGCGGGGCGACATTAGTGGGGGTCTGGCGTTGATCGATGCGGCGGTCTCGGCCCGTCCCGACAGCGCGGGGCAGGCGGCCGGGGCGTGCGCCGCCGCCGCGAAAAAGCGCATGGAGGCCGGGGACGCGGCCGGCGCCGTGGCGGCGCTCCGGCGCGCGCGCGTCCTGTCGCCCACGGACCTGCGGCACCGTGTGGCGCTGGGTGGGGCGCTTGAGGCGGCCGGCGACGATGCCGGGGCGCTGGAAGAATACCGCGCCGTGGTGGCGGCGGTGCCCGAGTCGCCCCGTTCCAGCGAACGGATCGATGCCATCCATGGGCGGCGCAACGCCGCCGCCGAACGCGCGGCGGAGTGGCGGCGCATGGTGGAGGCCCACCCCGATGCCGCCGTGCCGCAACTGCATCTGGGTTTGGCGCTGGAGGCCGCAGGTGATGCGGCCGGCGCGGAGGCCGCCTACCGCGCGGCGCTGTCGCGCAACGCCGCGCTGGACGCGGAATCGCCCCTGTTCCGGCGCGTCAAGGACACAGGGAGGGGCGCGCAATGAAGTCTTGGATTGTATGCATGGTGAAGGCATGGGGGCGGCCCCCGGCGGCAGGCGTGCGCGCGGACTGCGGCAGCGGCCTGACAACGAGTGAAGGAACTACCTTGATTATGGACAGTGACACCGGCCTCAATAAGGAACCATCTGACCCCGTTCCGCCCCGGCGGCGCTTCCTGCCGGAGGCGGCGTGTGTGCTGCTGGTTGCGGTCATGACGGGTCTGCTCGTTTTTCAAACGGCACTGGCCCCCTTTGGCGACCAGTTGGAGGGCCGGTTCAGGGTCGTGCTGTACGCCTTTAGGGCACCGGCAATGTTGGCGCTGGGCCACGGCATGCGGGACTTTGACATGGGTTCCGTTCCGGCGCTGCATGAGTTCTACCGCGGATTCACCCCCTCGGTGGATGCCGCCGGTGTTCCCAAGGACCTGCACACCGAGCCGGTGCGTGATTCATACCAGCTGATGCATTACCACCTCCTGTATGCCATAGGCTGGGCGTGGCGCCTGCTGGGCATTTCCACGTGGACCGTCCACGCGCTCTGCGCCGTTTTCTATGCGGCGCTCATGGCCGTGCTGTACGGGCTGTTCCGGCTGGCCATGGGCCGCGGCCTATCCGTGTTGATGGTCCTGTTTCTGTCCACCTCCCCCGCCTATCTCCATTCATGCCCGTCATTGCGCGATTTCAGCAAGGCACCCTTCATGCTCGGGTTCTTCCTGCTTGCGGCGGTGCTGCTCACGCGGCGGCAGACGGGCCGCTCCCTGCTGGCATGGTCCGTTGCGGCGGGCGTGCTTGCGGGGGTTGGCTACGGGTTTCGGCAGGACCTGCTCACCTGCATGCCCGCGGCGCTGGCGCTGATTCTCCTGTTTTCCCGGGTGTCGGGGGAGCGCGCGTTTCGCTGGCGCGTTCTGTCGGCGTTCTGCGCGCTGGCCGCGTTCGGGGCGGCCGGGTGGGCGCCCATTTCGGGAACCCTGACCGACCACGGGTCCGCCTCGGCGCAGGCGCTGGTGCAGGGCGCCTCGGAAAGCGCCGAGTCGAGAATGGACTTCGGCCGCGCCTCCTACACGATGCACTACGAATACCCCGACATTTTCGATTTCACCGTGGTCAACTCCTTTGCCCGCCGCCGGGGCGACCATGAGCCCATGCAGGGGCACTTCTCCGCGGAGCATGGCCGGATGGGAAAACTGTGGTTTCGCGAGGAGGTCCGGGAGTATCCCGCCGACATATTTTCGCGGGGCATCGCGTCGGCGCTGATGCTGCCCAAGATATCCGCGCTGTCGCTGGAGGAGCTTGTGCGGTTTCCAAGCGCCAATCAGGCGTCCATAGCCCGCTTTTCCCCGCTTCACAGGGCGTTGGCGGGGCATTTTGCCGCATGGGGCCTCTGGTATGTCCTTGCCGGTCTGGCGCTGTTCGCGTTTTACGATTTGCGCGCGGCCTCGGGTGCCGGACTGCTGCTGATCTATTTCGCCGCCCTGCCGGGGCTCCTGTTCGAGTTTCGCCACTTCTTTCATCTCGCGTTCGTGCCGTACTGGGTTGCCGCGGCCATGACGGCATGGGCGGGGCGCGTCCTTTGGCGGGTCGTGCGCGGGAAGCGGCCCTTCCTAGGGGAGACGGCCGGGCGGACCATGCCGCGCCGGATCGCAGGCGCCGTGCTGCTCCCGCTGGCGCTGGTCTCCGGGTTGGCGTTGACCCTGGCCGGCCTGTGGCAGGTCCAGGCGCTGACCGTGTCGCGGGTCTTGTCCCAGTACGAACAGGCAAAG
>CAIUWO010000104.1 GCA_903902895.1 Candidatus Hydrogenedentota bacterium
CTGCCTGGTCGCCGGACCCTGTCTCGCTGCAGCAAAAGTCGAGGAGGGCGACGCCTTTGCGCGGACCGATGCGGAGAAGCAGACTTGGACCATCGGCACGGCGGCCGTGCAGATGACCTATGCCTGCAGGGACGGTCAACTGCGGCTGGAGAGTTTTCAGAACAGGCTGAGCGCGCCCGTGCGCGAGTATGCGTCGCAGTCCTTCCCGTTCGGTGTGGAGGCACAGTCCGCAGGGGCTTTCGCATTCGAGACCCTTTGGTCGAAAACCCTGGCCGCGGGAGAAAGCGCGGACTTGGCGGCGGACACGGTCCATCTTACCGTGAAGCAGGGCGAACTTCTGGGGTTTGGCGTGACGACGGGTGCGGACGACGCGGGGGCGACGGTTAACTGGGCGACGGTGCTGGATTATGGCGACGGGGACAAGTACAGTTCAGCCGGGGACGGCGGATTGGATCAGGGTCCCCTGTGGTACTACTACACGCACGCCGTGGGCGCGGGGGCAATGGATCTTCTGGGCGAGTTGCTGCAGCCGGTGACACCGGACCAAAAGCCGGCGCGTGTGCCGAGCGGCTACCGGGCCCCGGCGGAATGCTCGCATTTGGATGGGACGTCGTTTCGCCTGCTTAACGCGCACGGACTGGTGCGCGTTTGGAAAGCACCCAAGGACGGGATGGTAACTGTCGGAGGTGCCGCCGAAAGTGCCATCGGTTCCGCAAAGGTCCGTCTTGACCTGTTTCGCATCACGGAAAGCACCACTCAGGCGCTCGCGGTCCCGGACAGACAGGACCGTTGGACACCCGAATCCGGCACGGCAACGTCCGTGGCGGTGGGCGGTCGTCCTGCCGTGCAGTTGGAACTTGTCCTGAACCGCGACGGACTGCGGGCGCGCCTGTACATTCAAGCCTATCCCGGCACCTCCATCCTGCGGCAGTGGGTCGAAGTGGAGAACACAACGGCGTCCCCCGTGACACTGAAATCGCCCACGTCGCTGCGCTTGGGCCTGAACGGGACTGATATGGCGGGTCTGACCCATTACTGGATGTGCGGCGGCACAAGCCGGCCCAATCAGGGCCAGTTGGAGAGCGCGAAGATGGGGGAGACCTATCATCGCACACTGTTGGGAGACCGGACCGACAATTATGTGCCCTGGATGGCCCTTGCCCGGGAGAATGCGCCCGGCGACGGCCTGTTCGCCACCCTGGACCATCTGGGCACGTGGACGCTGGGCGCGGACTTCAGCGCCGGACAGGGCATGCTTTCCGCGAGTTTCCCGGCGCTGGCGGGGTGCCCGCTTGCTGCGGGAGAGCGGATTAAACTGCCCTTGGTCACCCTGGGCGTTTTCAACGGCGACCTGGACGACATGGGCCGTCGCGTGTACGACTGGCAGTATGAATACCTCTGGGATTACACGAACAGCGATTATTACGCACGCACAAAATGGGCCGTGCCGTGGTTCTTCTGCTCGCGCAATTTGCAGGAGCAGTTTGCGGCGCGGTTGGCGGGGCTCGACATGGACGCCGACCTCATGCGCACGATGGGCATGGAGATGCTCTGGGACGACGCCGGATGGTCTAAGTATCCGGGGTGGCCCATTCCGGATTCGTACACGGTGGTGTTCTCCCCCACGCACGAAGGGCCCGACTTCGCCGAGACGCTGCGCTATCTCGGCAAGATGGACATGACGTGGTTGCTGTGGATGGCGGGGCGTCCATCGGCCGGACTGCTGGATACCAAGGCCGGTTCGTGGGGCAACTTCCAGTGGCGGACGGACGGCTTTGGGCGATTTGCGCCCAAAGCGGAGCAGGCTGTCCGCGCGCAGATTGAGCACTTCCTCCAGGCGCAGCCGCGATGCTCGTTCCACACCTGCTGCGGCGGCAGCCGCTATGCGCACCAGTTCGAGATTCAGCGCTATGCCGACGTCAATTATCTGTCCGACTTAGGCCGGGGGGACCAGACGAACCACTACTTCTCGTACCTCGAACTGCCGGACAAATGGCTGGACCTGCTGGAAGCGCTGCTTCAACCCGGCGGCAAGTACAATCCAGAGACAGGGCCCGGCATGCTCTCCATGGTTCCGGGATGGTACGTGCGGGCCGAGGGACCGGAGCAGGAGCAACTGCGTCGGCTGATGGAGATCTACCGCTACCTCCGCCAGGAGGGCGTTGCGGGACGGTGGTCGCACATGATGCACCCGAAGGTCGAAGGCGACACGGACTACTACTACGACCAGCGGGTCAGCTATGACGGGAAGAAGGCGTGCATTATTTCTAAACACCGGCCCAAGGAAACGGTGACGATCTATCCCAAAGGCCTGGTGCCAGGGTATGACTACACCGTCGGCTACGAATGCGCCGCGGAGCGCGCCACACGCAAAGGCGCCGACCTTATGGCGGACGGCATTGTGCTCAAGGACCCCGCGCCGGGCGAGTTGATCTATCTGGGCCTGCCGGATCTGCCCGGCGTCGGGGACGAAACGGCGGCACCCGATGCGCCGGGTCAGGCGTTTGCGCGGCGTGAAACCAACCTTGGCCACAGCGGCGTCGGAGTCTACTGGGCATCGTCCGAGGGCAACGGATGGATTAGCTACTACGAAGTTCGGCGAGGTGAGGCGGTCATCGGCAAGGCCAGCGTTGGCACCTATTACTTTGATCACAGTCCTGGCTGGGACGCCCAAGCCCGGTATGCCGTTCGGGCCGTGGCCGCCGGCGGCAAGCGGGCCGGCGGGTGGACCGACGCGACAGGACTGAGCGGTGGGCTAAACGCGTATGCGGCACTGGGAGGGCACTTCGCGCAGGCGGGCCGCGACGGATGGCGCGCCGAGACCACGGCGGACGGCACGCTATTCACGGAGATGACGTGGGTGCCGCCCGCCAAAAGCCCCGCGGGCGACACGGGCGGCACGCCCAATCAACCCGGCGGCGTCGAGGGCTACTGGGAGGGACCGGGCCAGGCGCGGGTGGGCCGCGGCTGGCAGCAGGCGTCACCGGAAGTCGGCTGTGTGCGCGCATGGACGGCACCCGCCGCAGGCATGGTAACGGTGGTGGGCCGGGCTATGAAGGAGTGCTACCGGCAGGCGATGGGTGGACCGCTGCGCGTTCGCATCCTCCACGGCGACAAGCAGGTTTGGCCCATGCAGGGCTGGGCCGAGGTGCCCGTAAACAGCCTGCAAGGCGTTATGCATGATTTCACGCTCGATGTTGCCGCCGGGGACACACTTCGTTTTGTCCTTGATCGCGGCGCGTCCCCCGACGCGGACATTGTCGCATGGATGCCAAGGATTGCGTACGCGTCGGAGCGGGCCGCAGCGGAAGGCACCAGCCTTCGCATCCTCTGCGGGGCGGAGAAAGACTACACCGACCAGACCGGCAACGTGTGGTCCCGCGACGCGCACTTTACCGGGGGGAGCACGGCTTCCGCCGATGTGACCGTATCCGGCACGTCGCCGACGGCCGGGGACGTGGAACTGTATCAGCACGGGAGGACGGGAAATGACTTCACGTACTCCCTTCCCGTAACGCCGGGGCTGTACACCGTCCGGCTCAAGTTTGCGGAAACGCAGTATGCCTGGTCCTTTGAGCGCCCCTTTAACCTGAGCATCAATGGGCGGCGCGTGCTTGAAAACTTCGATGTGTGCCAGGCCGCGCACAGCGCGAACCGCGCGTTCGAGCGCGTCTTTCACAATCTTGTCCCCAACAGAGAAGGAAATATCGTCCTGCGCTTCACCGGCGGCTTTGAACCCATGCAGAAGACGGACGAGGCGCTTGTGAACGCCATTGAGGTCCTACCCGCGACGCGGCCGACGATTCGTATTGATGCCGGCGCCGAAAGGGAGTTCATCGACTGGAACAGCTATGTCTGGTCCTCCGACGCATGTTTTGAAGGAGGAGCGGCAATCCAGTCGGACTTGCCGGTGAGCCAGGCGTCGCCCACGCTCTATGACCAGGCGCTGTACCAGACGGCCCGCAGCGGCAAAGCCTTCAGCTATTCCGTTCCCATGCCGCCCGGACTGTACACGGTCCATCTCAAGTTCGCGGAACTGTGGCTGAAGGAAAGCGGCCAAAGGCCGATGCGCATAGAGGTGAATGGTCGCGTGGTGCGCGATAACTGGGACCCGGCCGCAGCCGCCGGACAGTCGGGAATGGCCGCGGACTTTCGGGTGGAAGACATTGCACCTGGCAAAGACAGCAGGATCACGATTCGCGTCAGCGCCGTGGGAATCAACGATGCCGTCCTGCAGGGCATTGAAATCGAGTGACCGTGGTTCGGCGCCGGCATGTGCGTCGGCGGTGCGCCTCTATGCTACGATGACACCATTGTCAACCGCCCGAAAGGAAGAGCCATGAAGAACCTGTTTGCATGTGCGGGTCCCCGCAGGCATGCCGCCGTCGCGCTCATTGTGCTGATTCTTGCCGCCGCGGGTGCGGGCCGTGCGCAGACGGCGCCCGCGGGCGACACGAAGCCCGCTGTCTCCAAACCCTCCCCGTTTGTGCAGGACCGTTTTGCCGTCGGGTTCTGGGTTGACCCGCCGCTCGATGAGCGCGCGGACGCGCGCTACCAGGAAATCGCCGACGCAAACTTCACCATGATCATTGGCTCGGCCGCCGGCAGTGACCGGAACGCGCTGGAAAAGCAGCTTGCGCTTTGCGCGAAATATGACCTGAAAGCGGTTGTGTTTTGCGGCGGGATGGCGCCTGCGGACCTGCCTGCGGGCCCCGCCTGCTGGGGCTACGCGCTGCGCGACGAGCCGTGCGCCACCGACTTTCCCGCACTGCGCGCGCAGGTCGATGCCGTGCGTCAGGCGCGGCCGGGCATGCTGGCATACATCAACCTCTTCCCCAACTATGCGACCGCGGCCCAGCAGGGCACCCCGACCTATGACGAGTACGTGTCCCGGTTCCTGGGCGAGGTCGGGGTCGATGTGCTTAGCATGGATCACTATCCCGTGTTCAAGCCGGACCAGGACGGCCGCGACAACTACTGCGTCAATCTCAGTGTGATGCGCAGGCAGTCGCAGGAGGCGGGCGTCCCCTTCTGGAACTTCTTCAACACCATGCCCTACGGCCCCCAAACCGACCCGACCGAGGACCAGCTTCGCTGGCAGATTTATGCCTCGCTCAGCTACGGCGCGAAGGGCGTGCTGTGGTTCTGTTACTACACGCCGGTCAGCCCCGAGTTCCCCAAGGGCGGCGCCATCATCGCCCGGGACGGCCAAAGGACCCGCCACTGGGAGCAGGCCCGTCAGATTAACGCGGGGGTCAAGAATCTCGGCCCCACCCTGATGAAACTCACGAGCACCGATGTGCGCCGCGTCACGCCCGAATGCGCGCCCGCCGAGGCGCTGAAGGACACGCCCATCCGGAACATCACGCGCGACCCCGTGGACCCGCCGAACGATTATCTGGCGGGCGTTTTCCGGCATGAGGACGGCCGCCGCGCCGTGATGCTGACCAACTACCGCTTCGCCTACACGGCATGGCCCACGGTCGAGTTCGACGTTCTCCTCGAACAGGTGAAGGAGGTGGACAAGGCCTCCGGAAAAGAGGTCGCTGTGCGTGACGACAGTCCCGAAATGCCCGGACTCCAAGTCTCGCTGGATGCGGGCGAGGGCCGCCTCTTCCTGATGCCGCCGCGTTGAGCCCACCTGCGTTGAAAAACCGGCAGGCAAACTTGACACTAATCCGTGAATGTCGTATTATATGCGTGCCGTGCCGAGGTAGCTCAGTTGGTAGAGCAGCGGACTGAAAATCCGCGTGTCGGCGGTTCAACTCCGCCCTTCGGCACCATTTTTTTATCCATTCACGCCGGAATAGCTCAGTCGGTAGAGCGCGTCACTCGTAATGACGAGGTCCGGGGTTCGATTCCCCGTTCCGGCTCCAGTGTTTGCGACTCGGCGCGAAGCCGTTCATCTGGAACGTGTTTCGCGCCGTGCGTCTTTTCGGGGGGGGGCGATCGCTGATCAACCGTGCCGGCATCCTTCCAAACGTTGCGCCAGCCAAGTGGTTCAACCGCATCACGCCAAAGTTGAAAATGCCCTTGTCGATGGGTATTATATCGGTGTGCGATTCAAGAAAACCCAGTAAACCAAGCAAGGTGTCATAATATGGAATCGAAGCAGTCTTTCAGCACGTCTCAGGTGGCCAAGTACTGTCACGTTACTGCCGACACCATCCGGAAATGGGCCGAGGCCGGGCGCATTCGCGTGTTCAAAACGCCCGGCGGCCATCGCCGCATCCGCCGCGAGGACCTTATCCGGTTTCTGCGCGACAACAGCATTCCGATGCACGAGGACCTCGACAAGTCGGGCGTGAAAATTCTCGTGGTCGATGACGAAAAAGCGGTGCTGTCCGTCATTCGCCGCTTCCTCGAGCGCGCCTCCACGCCCTTCCAGATTGAGGTGGCCATGGACGGCTTTGACGCGGGCCATCAGGTGGCCACGTTCAAGCCCGACATCATCTTCCTTGACCTGCGCCTGCCCGGCATCGACGGCTTTGAAGTCTGCCGACGCATTAAGACCAACGCCGACTCCTCCTCGTCGCACGTTATCGCCATGACCGGCTACTACGAGGGCGACGTTGCCCAGCGCGTCATCGAACTGGGCGCCGTCATGCTCATCCAGAAGCCGTTCACCCCCGACGATCTGCGGCGCGCCCTGGCCAAGGTCGGCGTCGAGGTCAACTAGTTTTCTGTGGGCGCCTCGTCCAAATCGCGGGCCCTGTCCGGTCCGGTTCCCATACGCAGGACCGTGCAGGGTGAGATCATCCGCACCGTCTTTGAGGACGCCCGCCGTCCCCTGTCCCCGCGCGAGGCGCACGAATTGGCGCGCAAAATCCAGCCGCGCATCGGCATCGCCACGGTCTACCGCGCCATCAACCGCTTCATCGAGGAGGGCTTTGTCGCGCCCGTGGACATTCCGGGCGTCGGCATCCACTACGAGGCGGCCGGGGGCCAGCATCACCACTACTTCTACTGCGGCGGCTGCGGCCGCGTCTACGTCATTCCCGGCTGTCCCGGACAGATCAGCGCGCTGCTGCCGCCCGGTTTCCGCATGGAGCGCCACGACATCGTCCTGCACGGCCGCTGCCGCGACTGCGCGGGATAGGCGTAAAGAATTCAGGTGTCAGAATTCAAGAGCAGAACGGCAGACAGGAATGTCTGCCCCACATTGCCATGCGTCAACGTATGGTCAGGCCTTCATCCTGTGTATCCTGTTTATCCATGTTCAATGCCTTCTTGGAAAGAGCGCCGTGCGCCCGCCCTGTTCCTGATTTCCCGAGTTCCAGATGCGGTCTTGATGGAGCCGTCCAAACGCTCATGAAACTTCCTTTCGACACGGGCGGCGCCAAGCCCGCCGCGAAGGCACTCGAAGAGGCACTGCGCGCGGCCCGCGCCTGCAAGCACTGCGTGGAAGTGCTGCCCCTCGGCCCGCGCCCTGTCATGCGCGCAAGCCTATCCGCGCGCCTGCTCATTGTCGGGCAGGCGCCGGGTACCCGCGTCCATGAAACCGGCATCCCCTGGAACGATCCCAGCGGCGACCGGCTCCGCCAGTGGATGGGGCTGGACCGCGACACTTTTTACGACGAATCGCGCATCGCCATCATCCCCATGGGCCTGTGTTATCCCGGCCGAAATGCCCACGGCGGCGACGCGCCGCCCCGCGCCTGCTGCGCGCCCCTGTGGCACCCCCGGCTGGTGCCCCTGCTGCCCCGGCTGGAACTGGTCCTGCTCATCGGCGCCTACGCCCAGTCCTACTACTTGGGCAACCGCGCCGCATCCTCCCTGACCGAAACCGTCCAAAATTGGCGGGATTACCTGCCCGACTTCCTGCCGCTGCCCCATCCCTCCTTCCGCAATACCGCCTGGCTCAAGCGCAACCCATGGTTCGACACCGAGGTCCTGCCCTATCTGCGCGGGCGCGTGGCCGAACTGGTCGCGAACGTCCCCTGACCCTATAAATGGGGACCAGCACGAATGGTGCTTCTTAAGGCCAGAGTAGGTCGTGCCGCGCGTTCGGCGCTCCGAACAGTAAAAACCACCGGGGGACTGCTTCCGATTTCAGCCCAAGGTTCAATTGCGATTATGTAAAGCGAAGGCCTGAAATCGGTGGCTGTACCCGTGCCTGCACGATGGAGCTTTGTCCCAACGGGACAACCGACGACAGCCCAGGGCCGCCCGTCACCCAAAGGGTGAGGGCGCCCCTGGGTCAAAGGCATTCTTTTTTCGGTTGCCCTGTAGGGGCACCCCAAGACGGGCTTCTTCTTATCCGGCGATTAGGGAAAGAGACGGTGCTTGACAAGGGCAGTCATTCGTCCCAGGTTCCATGCATGCTGTGTTGTCAGGCTCCGCGATGTGCGCGGAGGGTGTCGGGCGACTGGAGTATGAAAGCCGGGCCGTCATGGATGCGTCTGGCAGGGGAACGGGGGAGTGCTGAGAAACAGTAAAAACAGTGGAACATCCGGTGGAAATTCCCGAAGCGCCGGCGCGGCATAATGCGGCTCACAGAATGGCCGTTGCCCGCCGTTCGATGCGCCAAACCGCCATTTCAAATCAATAAACCGCTCCTTGCTCTAGACATGCAGATTACCAGAAACGAACGGTGTCCCATAGCCTCGGCAGATTAGATTCGCGGCGATGCGGCCGGACTCGTAGATCGTCGGCAGTCCACTTCCCGGGTGCGTGCCGCCACCCACGAGATAGCAGTGATCGAGCTCCTCGAACTTGTTCCGGGGGCGCAAGTAGATCATCTGCCCCAAGTTGTGGGCGAGATTGAAAGTCGCGCCCCTGTACACGTTGTAGTCGCTTTCCCATTCGCGCGGCGTGACGACATGCTCCACCTTGATGTGCTGGCGGATATCCGCCATTCCCATGCGGGCGCCGAGTGTGTCCAGAACCATGTCACGGTAGGCATCACGCTCCGCCGGCCAGTCAATGCCACTGCGCGTGTTCGGTACCGGAACGAGGACGTAGACGGAAGACCCGCCCGGCGGCGAAAGGGTCGGATCGGTGACATCCGCGTTGCGCACGTAGAAGGAGATGTCCCGCGGCAGCGTTCTTCCGTGAAACACGGAATCGACATTGGTGCGGTAGTCTTCGGCAAAACAGATTGTATGGTGGGGCAGGTCATACTTCTTGTCGAGCCCCAGATACATCATGTATGTGGAACAGGAAAGTTTCATCCCGTCGAGCCTCGCCGGCGTGTACTTCCGAAGCGTGCCCGGTTCAAACAGGCTCGTCGCGGCATGGCCGAAGTCGGCGTTGATGACAACGTCGTCCGATGAAATGCGCTCCCCATTCTCCAACTCGACGCCGCAAGCCGCGCCGTTCTTCGTGAGGATCCGGCGCACCGGGGTGCTCAGATGAATTTCCGCACCCTGCTGTGCCGCCACCTCGGCCATGGAGTCCGAAATGCGGCTGAGGCCGCCGATGGGATGAAAGATTCCAAAGGCGTGTTCGATATAGGGGATGATGGAAAACATTCCCGGGCATTCCCACGGAGACATGCCAAGGTACTTGGACTGGAATGTAAATGCGAGAGCAAGCTGCTCATCGGGGAAGTAGCCATTCATCACGGAGAAGAGACTGCGCCCCAGGGCGAGGTGCGGGACTGCGGCGATGAGATCAGGGTCGCAGAATGCCCGCAGCTTGTGATAGGGCTTCTGAAGGCACGGGAAAAGTTTGACGAGGCGTTTCTGTTCGCGCCTGCGGAACACCTCGTAGCGGTCCTCGTGGCCGGGAAAACAGCGGCGGATTTCCTCTTTCATCCGCTCTTCATCCGATGACGGCTCGAAGGCCTTGTCCGGAAACTGCAGCCGGTACATCGGTTCGATCCGCCGCATGTCCATGAGCTTCTCAGTCGCCGAACCCGCCTCCTGGAAAACTTCGTCAAGAACCTGCCTCAGCATCAGGAAGGTCGGCCCCGTGTCAAAGGTAAACGGGCCCAGTTTGAGCTGGGCATTTCTTCCCCCCACGCACCCCTTGGCCTCAAACACGGAAACGCGGAAACCCCGGTGGGCCAGAATCATGGCCGCAGTCAAACCGCCGGGACCCGCGCCCACCACCGCAATGTGCTTGTTAAATGCCGTCATCCTTCCTCCGATTCGCTAGCCTCCGAGCAGATAATGGTAAATCTGCTTCATCCTCTTGAGCGAAATCGCCGCCGGTGAATATCGTATCTGCGGATCTATTCGGAGTGAACGCCGCATCACGCTTTTGTAGTGGGTGAAAGTGTCAAAGCCCGCTTTGCCCCGGTAGGCGCCCATGCCGCTCTCTCCAACACCGCCGAAAGGCAAGTCTTTTCCAATAATGTGGCAAATCGTGTCGTTGATGCAAATCCCCCCCGAACTGGTCTGCCCGATGACCTTGCGCTGGATCTCCAAGTCCTCTGCGAAGACGTACAGGGCCAGGGGCTTGGGGCGCGCACCCAGAAAATCAAGCACTTCACTCAGAGTGTCGAATCCAATCACGGGAAGGATGGGTCCAAAAATCTCCTCCTGCATAACCGGGGATTGAGGGTCCACATCCGCAAGTATGGTCGGCCCCACGAAGTGGTCGTCGAGGTCATATTCTCCCCCGCAGACAATCCGGCCCTGCGAAAGGTACCCGACCAGACGCTCGCAGTGCTTCTGATTGATGATGCGGCCGAAATGAGGGCTTTTCTGCGCCGATCCGCCTGTAAACTGACCCAGCGCCTTTGCCAGCGCACTGAGCAGGGATTCCCTTATACTTTCGTCCACCAGCACATAATCGGGGGCGACACATGTCTGACCCGCATTCATGAATTTCCCCCAAAGTATGCGCCGCGCGGTCGTGTCAAGATTGACGTCCCGGCACACGATGACCGGAGATTTCCCCCCCAATTCCAGCGTCACGGGGGTGAGATGTTTCGCCGCGGCCCGCATAACCGCACGCCCCACAGCCGAGCTGCCCGTGAAGAAAATATAGTCGAAATGTTCGCTCAAGAGCGCCTCGGTTTCTTCGCGGCCCCCCTCGACAACCGACACGTAATTCGCTGGAAAAACGGACTGGATCATCCTTCGCACCACGGAGGAGACATTTGGCGCGAGTTCCGACGGCTTGAGGCACACACAGTTGCCGGCAGCCAACGCGGCAACCATCGGTGAAAGAAGAAGCTGGAACGGATAATTCCAGGGACCGATGATCAGGGCGACCCCATAGGGTTCCGAACAGACAAAACTTCGTGCCGGCCAGGCAAGCAGCGGAGACCGCCTTTTCTCTGTCTTGGTCCAGCGGGGGAGATGGCGTATCGCGTGCGAAATGTCCGTCTGCACGTACCCAATCTCGCTTGTGTATGCTTCGACCGGCGGCTTGCGCAGGTCCGCGTACAACGCGTCGCTGAGGTCCTTTTCGAATCTGGAAATCGCGCTGGACAGGGCTCTAAGCTGTTCCACGCGGAAAGACACCGTGCGTGTGGCGCTGGTATTGGAGAACGAACGCAGCGAGCCAACGATCTTCGCGGGAGTAAACAAAGCGCCCCCGCTGTCTTCCGGCTGAGAAGCGCATGGTGCGGGCATTGCTGTTTCCTCTGCTTGGGTGCAAACAGTGTCAGGCATCAAAGACCACATCCATGATATACTCCCAGCGAGTAGGCATCAAGATGTTTATGGAGGGCTTAAGATGGTTCTTATAATAGCCATTGTTTGGAGCGTTCCCTTTGCGCTTGCCAGTCCCAATACACCCTCTCCTGACCTTGTCCAAACCCTGCGTCCGGGAATCGAATGCTTTGATGAGGCCTATTGCGCATGGAATCTTGCCGGATTCAAACATGCCGCCGACATCTTTCAGGCGGCTTGCGCATCCCATCCCGACTCATACGAGGCTTGCTACTGGCTGGGCGCCGCCCGTTTTCATGTGTTCCTCCACCGCGAACGTGATGCTGAGCGTCCGGCCAACCGCGCGGAACTCAAGCAACTATCGCATCAGGCGGAGGTTCCTCTGGAGCGGGCCATCGAACTCAATTCCGCAGACTCAGAAAGCCGCGCCCTCTTGGGAACGCTGGCTGGCATAAGAATCTCGTTGAGCCCTTGGATGGCCATTTCCCTGGGGAAAAAGGTCACCGCATACAAGGAGGCGGCCCAGCGGAACGAGCCCGCCAACCCCCGGAACTACTTTCTCATCGGCACAAGCTACTTCCATGCGCCGGGAATTCTTGGCGGTCAAGACAAAGCGCTTGACTCTCTTCTGAAGGCGGAGCAATTATTCATGGCGGAGGCAGGAATGGACCCGCAACCGCTCAAGCCCGCCTGGGGCTATGGCGCGTGCCTGACGTTCATCGCCAGAACTTATCAGCGCATGGCAAAGGACTCCGAGGCGGCGGAATACTTCAGAAAAGCGCTGGCTGTAAACCCTCAAGACCTGCAGGCTCGAGAAGGGCTAAAAAAGCTTGGAGTCCGAACCGGCAAAAGCGAGGCGCAACATGGAAAACTCTAAACGCAAGAAAGTGGCTGTAATTGGTGCCGGGCTCGGAGGAATCTCCGCGGCCATTTCTTTGGCCCAGGAGGGCTACGAAGTCGATGTCTATGAGAAGAACGACAAGATTGGCGGCAAGCTCAACGTTCTGACGGAACAAGGGTATTCTTTCGACCTCGGTCCGTCGATACTGACCTTGCCCCATATCTTTGAGCGGCTCTTCGAGCGCTCCGGCAGGAAGAGTGAGGACTATTTCACCATCCGCCCGCTGCGTCCACACTGGAGAAATTTCTTCGAAGACGGCACGGTGGTCGACTTGTATCCCGAGAAGGACCTGATGGCCAGGGAAGCGGAGAAGGTCGGCGAGGAACCCGGCCGCGTCGAGGCGTTTTTGGACTACTGCGGAGGCCTCTATGACTTGGTTGACCGCGGCTATTTTCAACAGGGATTGGACACGAGCCGGGAATTCCGCGAATTCTACGGGCTGACGAATTTCCTGCAGTTCGACCTGTTCCGCACCATGCACGGATCGGTGGCCCGCCATCTCACGAGCCGCTATCTGCGGGACGTGTTCGACTTCTTCATCAAGTATGTCGGTTCATCGGCCTATGACGCGCCCGCGTTCATGAATTGCCTGCCCGCGATCCAGTTCCGCTACGACCTGTGGTACGTGGACGGGGGCATGTACAACATCGCACGGGGTCTGCTGCGTCTTATGGATGAGATCGGGATCCGCGTCCACCTAAACAGCGAGGTGTCTGAGATCCGGACAGCGGAGTCGCGCGTAACGGAGCTTATTTTTGGCAACGGGTCCACGGTCCAAGCCGACATCGTGGTGTCCAACATGGAGGTCATACCCGTATATCGCGACCTTCTTCACGAGGGGCCGCAGTTCCTGCACAGCCTGCGCAGGTTCGAACCGACGTGCTCGGGGCTGGTAATCGATTTGGGCCTGGACACGCAGTACCCGCAACTCGCACACCACAATTTCTTCTTCTCCGGGAACCAACGGGAGCATTTCAAGAGTGTGTTCCACAAGAGGGTGCTTCCGGAGGACCCGACGATCTATCTCGTTGCCGCCTCAAAGACGGATCCCACCGTTGCGCCGCCCGGGTGTGACTGCCTCAAGATTCTGCCGCACATACCTCACATCGTTCCGGAGCGCCCTCTCGCTGTGGCCGATTACGTCCGGCTGAAAGAACGGATTTTGGACAAGCTGGAAAGCATGGGATTGAAAGACCTGCGGAAGCACGTGGTGTTCGAGCATTTCTGGACGCCGCTTGATATAGAGCGGGAGTACCGCTCGAACATGGGATCAATTTACGGAGTGGTCACGGACCGCTTCAAAAATTTCGCGTTCAAGGCCCCCAAGCAAAGCACGAAGTATTCGAATCTGTTTTTCGTGGGCGGTTCGGTCAACCCCGGCGGAGGAATGCCCATGGTCGTGCAGTGCGGTCAGAATGTTTGCCGACGGGTCCTGGAATGGGACGTTTCATGACAGCTGCACTGCTTCTGTTCGGACTGTGGTGCGTGGGATTCCTGTTCCTTTTTCGGATTCCATTATGCCGCGACGACGCGGCGGGCCGGGAATTTCCATTGTTTTCCGTCATCATTCCGGCCCGCAATGAGGAACGCAACTTGCCGGTTCTTCTCGGCTCCCTCGCGCGTCAAGACATTTCGCCGTCGGAAGTTATCGTCGTCGACGATGGTTCGACCGACCAGACTGCGCGTGTGGCCGGCGATGCCGGCGCCCGCGTTCTGAGTGCGAAGGCATTGCCGGCGGGATGGCGCGGCAAGAACTGGGCGTGTTTCCAGGGAGCCGAGGCCGCGGCGGGGGAACTGCTCATTTTCGTGGACGCCGACACATGCTTTGAGGATGGAGGATTGCGCCGGCTCATGAATGCCTACCTTGACGGGCGGGGTGTCGTGTCAGTTGGCGCTTACCATGATGTCGAGCGCCCCTACGAGCAGCTTTCCGCTTTTTTCAACCTCGTCATGACGGCAGGCACAGGCGCGTTCACCATCTTCGGGAGCCGCCGCAAGCCGTCAGGACTGTTTGGGCCGTTTCTCATGCTTGACCGCGAAGCGTATTTCAGCGTTGGCGGTCACGCGGCCGTTAAAGGGGAGATCCTGGAGAATTTCCATTTGGCCGGGGTCTTTCGCCGCGCCAAGCTTCGGATGCGCTGTTACGGAGGGAAGGGCGCGTTCCGCATGCGCATGTACCCGGATGGTGCGCGGAGTCTGATCGAAGGCTGGAGCAAGGCGTTCGCCAGCGGCGCGGCGCAGACGCCTCTGCCGCTTCTCCTGATGATCGTCGTGTGGTTCATGGGATGCGTGACGACGCCAATCTTCTTCGTATGGGGCGTGTGCCACTGGAGTCTTCAGGCCGTCGTCCTGCCCGGTATCCTTTATGGATTGTTCACAATCCAGATCTGGTCGATGCTGGCCCGGATTGGCTCCTTTCGCCTGTGCACGTCGGTGCTCTATCCGGTTCCCATGGTCTTTTACTTCTGCGTTTTCACCCGTTCCGTCATCCTGGTTGCTTTCCGAAAGACGGTTTCTTGGAAAGGGCGCCAGATAGACACGGCTTCGCCGGGAAAGTAGGGCCGTCGGGATGCTGGTGGAACTGCCCGTGCTGCCACTCATCTTGATAAATATTCTGGCTTGGCTTGTCATCCACATGGGAGCGGCCTGGCTGGGCACTCAAATACCCGGGCGCTGCTTTCGGACCGACCAATGGCTCTATCGGCCGAGACCTTGGGAAAGGAAGGGCCAAGTCTACGAGCGCACCATCCGCATCACGGCATGGAAGCGCCTTCTGCCCGACGGCGCGGCGCTTTTTCGCAAGGGCTTTCGGAAGAAGCGTCTGATTTCGCGAAACCAAGACTACCTTGAAGCCTTCGCCCGAGAGACCTGCCGGGGAGAGGCGGTGCATTGGGTCGTCCTTGGAAGTTCCGCACTGTTCTTCCTGTGGAATCCCTGGTGGGCCGGTCTGATCATGGTTGCCTATGCGCTCCTGGCCAACCTGCCCTGCATCTTGGTCCAGCGTTACAACCGCTTTCGAATATCTCGCATGCTGGCAAACAGGCGCCCTTGAGGTCCTTCAACCGACGACAGTGCCGTGAGGGAGACTTGCGGCCACAGTCCCTGGATGGAGCTTTGTCCCAACGGGACAACCGACCACAGCACCGTGAGAGGGACTTCGAGCCACAACCCTCGATGAAGCTTTGTCCCAACGGGACAACCGATGACCGAGCCGTGTGAGAGACTTCCAGCCACAACCCTCGATGAAGCTTTGTCCCAACGGGACAACCGATGACCGAGCCGTGCGAGAGACTTCCAGCAGCAGCCCCTGGTTGGAGCCTTGTCCCAACGGGACAACCGATGACAGCCCAGGGCCGCCCGTCACCCAAAGGGTGATGGCGCCCCTGGGTCAAAGGCATTGTTTTCGGTTGCCCTGTAGGGGCATCCCAAGACGGGCGTCTTCTTATCCGGTGATTAAGGAAAAAGACGGTGCTTGACAAGGGCAGTCATTCGTGCTAGGTTCCATGCAGGCCGTTTTGCCCGACTCCGCGATGTGCGCGGAGGGTGTCGGGCGACTGGAGTATGAAAGCCGGGCTGTCATGGATGCGCCGGGCAAGGGGACGAGGGAATGCTGAGAAATCGGGGAAGCGTCGTCACATCTCATCACTCGCAACTAGGGTTCTGGATAACTTGGCTGTGCCTTCTTGTCTGCTGCTTTGGTTGCAGTAAAATTACGGGCAGCACTCCCTTGCCTAACGGCTACACAATCGAAAAGGGCAACTCCACGTGCTTCGCTATCGTAAAGCATGATTCCGCTAGGAAGAAATACGACACGATCGCTGGTCCGACTATTAGCTGTTACGCGGTTGTCGGAAACATCGTCGTTGGATTGTGGGAAATTCAAAGAGGGGACCCGTATGCGGACAAGACTAGTTCTGAATATGGGTACTTTGTTTTGAATACGGCAACGGGAAAGCTACAAAGGGGACTGACGGATGTGGCCTGCGTGAAGGTCCTGTCTGGCGAGTACGGCATACAGTCACTGCCTAGAATGGTCCGGTTGTTTGAGGCTGATGGCTCTGGTGAATAGAGAAGTTGGAAGCCAGCGCCGGGCAAAGCCGGCAGGACGAGAGGAGTACAAGTCTCCGGCAGCGAAGACATTCACACTGGTCCCGAGGCATGGAGACCATGGCGACGCCTCCCCTATTAAGTGTGAATAATACGCATGTTGGGCCGGGAACGGAAATGGGACGGAGCCTCCCGGCGGGCACATGTGTGTGCGCAGGCGGCAGGACGGTCGATATCTCGGATTAGTGCGGACCTAACCCCATAAACGGCAAAAGGTTGCGCATATCGCCGTTCGTGCGGTATACTCACTTTCCCTGTTTCTGTTTAATTTCCCAAGAGGTACCAGCATGGCCCGCAGTATGACCGGCTTCGGCCGGGCGATAACCGCCTACGCGGAAGAGCAGATTGCCGTGGAAGTCAGCGCGGTCAATCATCGCTTTCTCGAAAGTTCGTTTCGCATGCCCCCGGCGTGGGCGTGTCTTGAGGTGCCCCTGCGCGAACTGGTCAAACAGGCCATCACCCGCGGCAAAATCAACATTTCGGTGCGCCGCGAGTACGGCCCTTCGGGCCGGGTCCGCATCCGGCTCGACGAGGAGGTTGCGGCGCATTACGTCGCCGCGTCGCGCCGGCTGGCCGAAGTTTTGAACACTTCCGAGGAACTCTCGCTGGACCGCCTGGTCACGCTGGAAGGCGTGTTCATCCACGAGGATGCGGCGCAGGACATCGAGGCGGTGCAGGCCATGCTCGAAGCGGCGCTTGGCGAGGCCCTCAGGGCGTTCAACCAGGCCCGCGACAACGAGGGCGCGGCGCTGCTGCGTGACATGTCCGCGCGGCTGGACGCCATCGAAGCCTCCGTGGTCCGTGTCGAGGCGCGTTTTCCCGAGATTTCCGTGCTGTACCTTGCCCGGCTGACGGAGCGCGTCCGCGAACTCACGGCCGAGGCCAATGTGAAAGAGGAGCGCGTCGCCGTCGAGGTGGCCATGATGGCCGACCGCATGGACGTGACCGAGGAAACGGTCCGCCTGCGCGCGCACCTGGAGCATGGCCGCGCGCTGTTCCGGTCGTCCGAGCCCGTGGGTCGCGACCTGAATTTCCTGGTCCAGGAAATGGGCCGCGAAATCAACACGATGGGCTCGAAAATCCGCGATGTCGAGGCGGCGCGCGAAGTGCTCCTCA
>CAIUWO010000105.1 GCA_903902895.1 Candidatus Hydrogenedentota bacterium
ACCGCCCCGCCGTCGATGCCCTTCAGGTCCCCGCGGTAGTAAGCCTTGTCATAGTCCATCGCCGACAGCGCATACTCCACCACGACTTCGCCCGAAGCCGCAAACGGTTTCCATACGTCCTGCTTGTCCGCTAGAAAGCGGCGCAGGTCGTACTTGGGCTGCATGACGGCGGTCGCGATGATGTTGTTGAACGAGAAGACACCGTTGGGCTGGTGCGAGAAACGCAGGGCCGACTTGGCGTCCGCCTGCGGCGTTGCCGCGATGCGCAGGCAGTCGTTCTTCTCCTTGTTCCAAAAAGTGACCGACCCGGCGTGCACGCCGTAGGTGGCATTGGGCGAACCCATCAGTTTGCACCACGCCACGCCGCCCGTGTCGAGCAGCGCGCCCGTCCAGGTTTGCATATCCGCAAAGTCCCAGCACGGCATGCCCGTATCGTCCAACGCCGCTTCTCCGGCGTATTTTCGCGCGACACGCCAGGCTACGCGGTCGGGCAGTTCCGTGAACTGCCAGGTTTCCTCCACCGACACGTCGTCGCCGTCAAAATGAATGCCCGAGACGGTAACCACGCCGCCTTCGACACTCACCGACGGTGACACCGCGCAACTGCGCGTGCTGTGCCAGCGTCCGCCGATCTTCACCGCCGAGCACACCCCCGTCTCAGGCGACACCACGCCGCGGCCGTTCACGGTCACCGCGTCCAGCACACATTTCCGGTCCACGTTCAGGCGCAGCTGCAGCCTGCCGCTCCCGTCGGCAATGGACACGGTCTTCGCCGCCGTGTCATGGACGGCGGCGTGGGCCGCGAACGGCACCAAAAGGAATGCGATTATGGCCAACATGACCCGGTGACTCATGGCAACACTCCGCAGCGGTTTGGCAGCCGCCGGTTCAAGGCCGCCGCACTCATGATCGTCATTGCGAGGAGGACGCAGTCCGACGAAGCAATCTCGAGTCCGCCCAACGCCGGGCTGCCATAAGATTGCCTCGCTTTGCTCGCAATGACGGACGGTCTATTTCCACTTAACCTCAGCCGCCTTGCTCCTGGACCTTCTTCATCTCGAGCACCAGGTCCAGCCCGGACATGAGCGTCTGCATGGGCGTCTTCAGCACGCGTTTCGCCTTCGCATTGTCCAGCGACGCGTCGTTCGGCCGCGGCGCGCGGCCGGGCATCGCGTTGGAGTCCGTGGCAACCACCAGGTCGCGCGAATAGCCGAGCCGTTCGGCGATCTGGCAGGCCATCTCGTAACGGTTGATGCGCGTCGAGCAGGCCAGATGCAGCCTGCCCGTGAAGTCGCCCCCGGCAATCTCCAGGAACGCGCGGCCCACGGTGATCACGTCCGCCGGCGTGCGGATTTCGTTCTCCGGAAACTTCGTCTGCTCCCCCTTCTTCCAAGCGTCAAAGGTCTTGGCGAGAAACGAGTTTCCCGCGCCCAGCACCGGCAGTCCCATGACCAGCGACAAGCGCGTGACCACGCCGTTCGGCACCATGTCGCGCACAATCTGCTCCGTCTTCGCCTTCGTCTCGGCGTAGAAGTTCACCGGGGTCGGTTCGTCCTCCTCCGTGTACATGCCCTTCCTGCCGTCGAACACCGAGTCCGTCGAGCAGGCAATCAGCTTCGTGCCCGTGTCGGCGCAGAGTCCGGCCAGTTCGCGGGTCACGCCCACATTGATGCGCTCCGCGTCGGCCTGGTTGTTCTGGCAGTAGTCGATGTCGGCCAGCGCCGCCGTGTGCACCACCGCGTCCGGCTTCACCGCATGGAACACCTCCTTCAGCTTGCCCGCGTCGCACAGGTCGAACTGGAGGCAGTGGAAGTGTTCCCGCTCTTCGGGCGCCTCTATCAGCGACAGGGCGTACACGTCCCACCCGCCGTCGCGCAGCGCCTGCCACACCGTGCTGCCCGCCACAAATCCGCCGTATCCGGTCACCATCAACTTGCGTGTCATGAAACATCTCTCCAGGTTCAGAAAAGGGTTGGCCGCGCCCCGCGCGACAGAAAAGCCAAATCACACCCTTCACGGTAGCAACCGGCACGGGAATTGTCAAACCCCGCACACCTCCCATTTGTCCCATCTGTTCCGTTCGTCCATAATCCTGCGGCGGAAAACCGCAGACAAAAGGAGTTGCCCATGTCCCGCCACATTCCCCGGCCCACCCGCATCCAGGCGGCGGGCAACAAGCCCAAGGTCATCGAGGAATTCATCGGCCGCATCAACACCGGCACCGCCGGCCTGAGCATCGCGCGCATGATTAGCCCCCCGGGGTGGGTCGAACCGGGACAGACGCCGGAGTTCGAGGAATATACCGTGGCGTTGAAAGGCGCGCTGCGGGTGGAAACGGGGGATGGGCGCCTCTTCGAGGTCGCGGCGGGCGAGGCGTTTGTCGCCGCTGCGGGAGAGTGGGTCCAGTACAGCACCCCCGGCGAGGAGGGTGCCGAACACCTCGCCGTCTGCCTCCCCGCGTTCTCCCCCGACAACGTCCACCGTGACGTTAATGCATGAAGCGGGATTTGTCCGTCTTGTTTTCCATTCTGGATTCTGACTTCTGGATTCTATTGGCACCGGCGCGTTTGCCTTTCAGGGCGGCCATGTCCTACGATATGCCGTCGTTGCCCCTGTCGTGGGGCAATGCGAGGGTCAACGGGTTTCTCCTGGAAGACAACAAAAGGGCATTTACGATGAAAACGTACGGCAAGATGATGTGCGCGCTCGCGCTTGTGGCCGCGGCGGCGATTTCCCTGAGTTCCTGCGCCACCGCCGCGCCGGCACAGGAAAAGAAGGCCTCGGTAAAGAAAGTCGTGGTGGTGTGGTCCGAAGGCACCGCCCCCAAGCGCGTCTATCCCAATGACATCAACGGCGCCATCGCCGACGGCCTGAAGGCGTCCCTCAAGGACTGGGAGGTCGTCACGGCCAGCATCAACGACCCCGAACAGGGCCTGCCCGACGCGCTGCTCAACCGTTGCGACGTGCTCATGTGGTGGGGACACAAGAAGCACGATCTTGTGAAGGATGAACTGGTTGCCAAGATCGTCAAGCGCGTGAAAGACGACGGCATGGGCTTTATCTCCCTGCACTCCTCCCACTTCGCCAAGGCAAACAAGGCGCTCATGGGCGACGCGTGCTCCTGGGGCGACTACAAGGGCGACTCCACCACGCTCGACATCACGGTCAAAGAGTCGACCCACCCCATCGCCCAGGGCGTGAAGGACTTCCAGGTCATACAGAACGAGCGCTACAAGGAGCCCTACGCCGTGCCGACGCCCGAGGCGGTCCCGTTTGAGGGCGTTTACACCCTCAAAGGCGGCGCCAAAGACCCGGTCGCCCGCATCGGACTGTGCTGGCACACCGGCAAGGGCAAGTTCTTCTACTTCCAGGCCGGCCACGAAACCAACCCGACCTTCTTCGACAACAGCGTGAAGAGGATCATGGCCAACGCGGTCCAGTGGGCTGACCCCGCCTCCAAGTAATCCCGACTTTCGCGCGGGCGTCCCGGCCACAGAGGCGGGGGCGCCCGCGTTCTCTTTGTGCGCCATGGCCCACAATGCGTCGTTATTGCGAGCGAAGCGAAGCAATCTCCTGCTCGCAATGGCCCAATGTTCGGGCTATGGTTCCAAGAGTTTGCCGCGTCGGGCTTCGCCCTCCTCGCAATGACGGAGTAGAATAGGCGCGTCATTAGAAAGGCCAATCACATGCCCGAAAATTCGCTGTTGCACATGCCTGGGATTATCACAGTCTTAAACACCCCCTTCACCATCGACGACGCCATCGACATCGACGGGCTGCGCAAGAACGTGGAATATGCCCTTGCCGCAGGCGTCGCGGGATTCCTCGTGCCCGCCATGGCCGCCGAGGTGGGCAAACTCACCACGGCTGAACGGGAGGCCATGGTCCGCACCGTCCTCGGCACCGTCGCCGGGCGCGTTCCGGTCATCGGCGGCGCCTCGGCCCCCACGCGTGAGGAGCGCGTGAACACGACGCGGCGGCTGGTGGAACTGGGCTGCGACGGCATCCTCGTCAGCATCCCCTACGAAAACGAAACACAGTACGCGGGCGATGTCCACGCCGTCGCCGATCAGCGCCCGCCCTTTCTCATGCTTCAGGACTGGGACGCGACGGGGTCCGGCGTGCCCGTGCCGCTCATCGTGCGCCTTTTCAACGAGGTTGAGGCGTTCCGCTGCCTCAAGGTGGAGGTCGTCAATGCCGGCGTGAAATACAGCGCCGTGCTGGAGGCCACCCAGGGCCGTCTTCATGTGTCCGGCGGCTGGGCGGTCATGCAGATGATCGAGGCGCTCGACCGCGGCGTGCACGCCTTCATGCCCACCGGCCTGCACGGGATTTACACCCGCATCTTCTCCCTCTACCAGGCGGGACAACGCGACGACGCCCGCGCCCTGTTCAACCGGCTGCTCCCCGTGCTGGCCTTCTCCAACCAGCACCTCGACATTTCCATCCACTTCTTCAAGCGCCTGCTCCACCGCCAGGGCCTCTACGCCACCGACCGCGTCCGCCCCCCCATCCTGCCCTTCGACACCCACCATGCCCGCATTGCCGATGAACTGACAGACCACGCCCTGCGGCTCATGCAGGAATGCGCAAACGGCTGACCGCCCGTTTCCTCATCGCGCCTTGGCGCCATGGCGCCTTTGCGTTTAATCGGTTTCCCCTCGCTGACGAGCCCGCCCTAAAGCGCCTGCCCGCACGCCTTGCAGAACTTCGCATCCTCGTCGTTCAGCACGCCGCAGGCCCCGCCCTTCCGACACCGGCCGATTGGCCATGACATCCTCCTTCCTGCCTTTGTTGCTTCAAGACTGCAGGTGCGGCACGGCGCTCCTCAGCGTGTCCGCAATGAAACCATTCAAACTCTTGCCCGATGCGGCGGCCGCCGTGGCAACGCGGCGGTGAAGTTCGGGGTCCAGTCGCAGGTTGAATCTTCCCGAGAACGGCTTTTCCGGCGCCTCGCCGCGTTTCTTGCACAAGGCAAGGTACTCGTCCACGGATGCATGAAACTCCTTCAGCAGCCCCTTTACCGTGTCGCTCTCGAAAGTAACCACGTCACGAATGTTGATCACCCGCCCGTGAAAAACGTTGACCGTCTCGTCAAACTCCACGTGCGCGACATAGTCCTTGTATTCCATCAGTGTTTTACTCCGGCACGCATTAGGAAATCCCGAACGCCATCAATCATCAGCCGCCCGGCGATTCGGCCAGGATGGGGGCGGTGGAACACGGCGCGCGTCCCGCGCAGCGCCACGCAAACACGCGAGCCGTTTCCCTCTTCAATATCAGCGCCCAATGCGGAAAACAAAGACTCAACGTCGCGCCAGCGGATATCCGCCCGTGTCGGCCGCTCGTATATTTCCTGAAGCGTCTTTTGCTGTTTCTTGTTCACAACAACCATAATGGCACCCTACAATGGTACCACTGTCAAGGACTTATGACTATTCCATCAGCCCCTTGCCCCGCGCCACCACCATGCTCTGGCCCACCCCCAGCATATCAAAAGGCCTTATCCCGCCGTCTTTCCACACTAGGAAATTCAGCGCCTTGTCGTCCAGCGAACGGTCGAAGGCCACGCCGAGTTTCGTCGGCCCGGTGTCGTTCGCCTCAAGAATGGCGATCTCCACACCGCACAGACTCAACTTGTCCCCCTTGCGCAGCGGCCAGGAAGGTCCGCGCATGAGCTGCTCAAACTCGGTCCGCAGCATGCACCCGTTAATCACCTCCAGCGTCAGGGCGTTCTCCCCGGTGCGCGTCAGCCGGTGGTCGTGCGGCGCGAGCGAAAGGCACAACCACGGCGCGAGTTCCCTGCGATGCTCCAAGAGCGCGTGGATGATCGGCGGATAGGCGCAGGCCAGCGGGTCCGGTGCCACCAGCAGCACGTTGTGCACCGCCGGGTCTTCCGAATATACCAGCGGCGTGGCGGCATAGACCTCCTCCACATGCCGGTCCAGTTTCGTGATGATGAGCGACTGCGCGGTCCATGCCAGCGGCGGCACAATGAAGTTCACCAGCACGAGAAACCCTGCCAGCGCTACCGCTAGCCGTCGGCGCATGCCTGCAAGCTGCCGCCAGGTGCCCCAGTAGTGCACCAATACCGTGGCCACCACGACGCTGCCGCCGATGCTCGGCACCAGCAGCAGGCGGTTCATTGGGAAGGTGGCCGCCACGGGCAGCAGTGACAGCGCCGTTCCCGGAATCATCCACCGCAGCGCGCGCCGGTGCCGCTCCTCCAGGACGGGCCAGCAGCACCAAAGCAGATACGCAAAAAGCAGCAGCGCTGCAAGTCCCGTCAGACTCAGCAACGGCCGCAGCGACAGGAACAGCACCCACAGATCCACCGGCATCGCCGCCAGCAGTCCGCCCGTGAGCGCCAGCAGGCGCATGGGCAGGACCGCCGCATACACCAGCGGTTCGCCCGTCGGGTCGAGATAGGAGCCCGACCCGTGCGCGCCGTAGCCCATGCCCTTGTACAGCACCACGTAGCCCGCGGTCACCGCCAGCACCGGCAGGAACGCCGTCACCTTGCGCGCGAGCGAATCCCGCGGGCCCAGCATCGCATAGAATCCCCAGAGGCCCAGTACGCCGACGGCCGTCTCACTGCCGAGAAATCCCACGGCCAGGCCGAGCAGCGACAGCGGCAGTCCCCACTTCCAGCCGTCCTCCCGCCAGCGCATGTACGCCAGCATGCCGGCCAAGGCCGGCACCGCCGCCACCAGCGCGTTGCGGTTCGCCGGCCACACCGCCGGGAACCAGTGCGACTGGTTCAGCACGAAAATGAGCAGCGCCAGCGCGCCCACCTTTCCCGGCAGGGTCCGCCGGAAGAGCAGTCCGCACACCAGCGCCATGGCCGCGTACCACAGCGCGGAATGGATGTGCGCGCCCGTCAGGTTGCTGCCAAACAACTGCTGGTCCACCCACAGCAGCGCCGATGACAACGGCCGAAAGAACACCACCCGAATCTCAGGAAGCGTCCACCACGGATAGGGGCCGTGGCACAGCCGTTCCTGCATCTCCGCCGGGTCGCCCGACGCGAACTGGTACATGTTCAGCGGTCCGCCAAAGGGTGTCAGCCCCTCCAGCACCGCTTGGTGAAAATAGTCATCCCCAAAGGCCCCCATCCAAAACCCCGGCACCGTCACCAGCACCGCCAGCAAACAGGCCACCCAAAGCACACGCGGAAAACGAAACCACGAAGAGGTCACTTGCGCGTCTCCCAGGTCTTCGTCTCAGGACTGAACACGTATTGACCCGACGCAACCGGCCGGTACACGGAAAGCCGATAACTGCTGCGCTCGTTGAAAACCGAATAGGAGGCCCACTGGCCCATAAGTTTTCGCAGGGCACCGTCGTCTTTCACAACCTCGTCCAGCGTGCCGGGATAGCGCCCCTGTTCCTTGTGGTACGCCTCCACCTGCGCCATCTGCTGGCCGGCATAAGTGCGCACCGCGAAGGAAACGGCGCTGTTGAACAGCAAATGCAGCGGCACCTGTGCCAGAAACACGCAGGCGACGATCACGGGCACCCTCGCCGCCTTCCATCCCGCCGCTTTCCAAACGCTGCGGGCCAGCACGCCCGCCAGCAGCGCGATGACCAGGAACAGCCCCGCGCCGCCCAGCACAATCAGCACCCAGTACTGCGTCACCATCGCCATGTTGACCCCGCTCACCGCCAGCGTGAGCAGCGTCAGCAGCAGCGCGCCCAGTACACCCAATATGCGCAGCAGTATCCGAACAATCTTCATGGCCGTTTCCTGTCGTTCGTTCCGAAATCGAAACCCAGCGCGCCCATTGTATCACCCAAAGCATCCGACCAAGAAAGGAACTTGGACATGGATGGACAGGATGCACAGGATGAAGACTCGCGCCCTTTCCGCCTTATCCTGTATATCCTGTCCATCCATGTCAATGCGTCTTTCCCATTCGCTTTGCCTCTTCATCTCTGTTTAATGTTTGCCAATTCGTCCTTTTCCCCGGTTTTGTGCTATTATTCCGGCCCGTTTCACGCGGCGCGGGCGCCGCGCACTCTACCAAGGAATCACATCATGGCCAAGGGCATTACAAAGCGTTCGGACGATTATTCGCAGTGGTACATCGACGTGGTGTTGAAGGCCGAAATGGCCGAATACTCGCCGGTGAAGGGGTGCATGGTCATCCGCCCCACGGGCTACGGCATCTGGGAAAAGATCCAGCAGCGGCTCGACCGGGTGTTCAAGGAGACGGGCCACGTCAACGCCTATTTCCCCATGTTCATCCCCGAGAGTTTCCTGAAAAAGGAGGCCGAGCACGTCGAGGGTTTCGCGCCCGAATGCGCCATGGTCACCCACGGCGGCGGCAAACTGCTTGAGGAGCCGCTGGCCATCCGCCCCACCTCCGAAACCATCATCTGGTCCACCTACAAGGGCTGGATCAACTCCTACCGCGACCTGCCCATCCTCATCAACCAGTGGGCCAACGTGTGCCGCTGGGAGATGCGCACGCGCCTGTTCCTGCGCACCACCGAGTTCCTCTGGCAGGAGGGCCACACGGCCCACGCCACCTCCGAGGAGGCCGAGGAGGAGACGATGAAGATGGTGCGCGTGTACGAGCGCTTCGCCGAGGACTACCTGGCCATGCCCGTCATGGTCGGCCGCAAGACAGATTCCGAGAAGTTTGCCGGCGCCCACCACACCTACTGCATCGAGGCGATGATGCAGGACGGCAAGGCGCTCCAGGCGGGCACCTCGCACCATCTCGGGCAGAACTTCGCCAAGGCTTTCGACGTGAAGTTTCAGGACCGAGACATGGAGCTGAAATACGTGTGGGCGTCGAGCTGGGGCGTGTCCACGCGCCTCATCGGCGGCATGATCATGAACCACAGCGACGACAACGGCCTGGTCATCCCGCCGCGTCTCGCCCCGGTGCCCGTCATCTTTGTGCCCATCTGGCGCAGCGAGGAGGAAATGGCGCTCGTGCTCGGCAAGGCCCGCGAGATCACCGCCGACTGGGACCCCCTCTTCTACAAGATTGACGACCGCGACCAGTAC
The DNA here is from genome assembly GCA_903902895.1 of Candidatus Hydrogenedentota bacterium. GTDB lineage: Bacteria > Hydrogenedentota > Hydrogenedentia > Hydrogenedentales > CAITNO01 > CAITNO01. The sequence continues at coordinate 9,020 of CAIUWO010000105.1, forward strand.
AAGCCGGGCTACAAGTTCAACGAGTGGGAGCTCAAGGGCATCCCCGTGCGCATCGAACTGGGCCCGCGCGACGTCGCGAGCAACAGCGTCGTCGTTGTCCGCCGCGACACCGGCGAGAAGGTCACCATGCCCGCCGAGGGCCTGCGCGAGAACCTGGAGAAAATGCTGGAAGACATCCAGACAAACCTCTTCACCACGGCAAAGCAGCGCATGACCGACCGCACCTTCACCGTAGACAGTTACGACGAGTACAAGGCCCGTGTTGACGGCGGCGGCTTCTTCCGCGTGTTCCTCGATGTCGACAACCCCGAAGTCGAGAAGCAAATGAAAGAGGACACCCGCACCACGGTGCGCTGCATCCCCTTTGACGCCCCCGAGGAAGAGGGTCCCTGCATGATCTCCGGAAAACTCTGCAAGCACCGCGTCATCGCCGCCCAGGCGTACTAGTGTAGTGAGTCATAAATAGAGCAACGATCAAAAGTCCGTCATTGCGAGCGAAGCGAAGCAATCTCGTGCATCCACAGCCTGACGCGAGCAAGAGATTGCCGCGCCGGACTGCGTCCCGCGCGCAATGACGGTATTTCTTTGGCTCTGGCGGCCGAAACACAAGACTCAATCAGCTTGACTCACCACACTGGGCGCTGTCGCCCGCATCGGGCGCCATTCGAAACAGGGATACTCCCCCCGAGGCAAGTTTTCGCTATTGATTCACGGCGGCGGCGCTGTCGGGCACGCCGAGTTTGCGCAGCACCATCATCATGGGACACCAGTTTGTAACCGCCGACTGCGCCATATTGAGCCCCACAAAGCCCGTAAAGAGAAGCCAGTAGGGACTGTGAACCGCCGCCAAAACCGCGGACGCGAATACAAATGTTCCCGCGATCAATCTTAACCATCGGTCGACTGTCATGAATCGCACTCCTTTTCTTTCTTGTCTATAGTGTATAACATGCTGTTGAGCCGGATTAATTCGGGCCTGCCTGGCTGCGCGTGCAACAGCAGGCCGGCGTTCACGGACAATGTGCCGTGCCGCCAAAGGCCCCAAAACGCGCCCTCCCCGCCCGCTTGAACCCTGCCGCCGCGTTGCGTTTCACCCCCTCCGGCGGGTATGCTTTGCGTTCTTGCAGTGACCGCAGCGGTCCGCCAGCCAAGGTGGGCGGTGCGGTTGAACGGGGCTAAATCAGCGCCGCCAGACGCGGTTTTGCGCGGGGCGGCGCTTTGGATGTTGTTGCGCATGTACTTCAAACAGATAGAGTTGCACGGATTCAAGTCCTTCGCGGACCGGACCACCATCAATCTGGAGCCCGGCATCACCGCCATTGTCGGCCCCAACGGCTGCGGCAAGAGCAATATTCTGGACGCGCTGCGCTGGGCGTTGGGCGAGCAGAGCGCCAAGGCGCTGCGCGGCGACCACATGCAGGACATCATCTTCAACGGCAGCGGTGGCCGTCCCGCGACGGGCATGGCCGAAGTGTCGCTGACCTTCGACAACGCCGATTCGCAGCTTCCGGTCGATTATTCCGAGGTGCAGGTGACGCGCCGCCTCTACCGCAGCGGCGAAAGCGAGTACATGATCAACCGGGCGCCCTGCCGCCTGCGCGACGTGCTCGAGCTGTTCATGGACACCGGCATCGGCACCAACGCCTATTCCCTGATCGGCCAGGGCAAGATCGACATGGTCATCAGCTCGCGTCCCGAGGACCGCCGCTTCCTGTTCGAGGAGGCCGCCGGGATCATCAAGTACAAGAAGCGCAAGACCATGGCCATGCGCAAGCTTGAGTCGGCCGAGCAGAACATGCTGCGCCTGGGCGACATCATCGCCGAGGTCGAGCGCCAGATGCGCTCCCTCAAGCGCCAGGTGAACGCCGCCATCCGCCACCGCGAACTGACCACGGCCCTGCGCGAGCTCGAAATCCGCAACGCATGGCTGCAGTACAACGAGCTGAGCGGTCAGGTCGCCGATTTGCGCGACCGGCTTGCCGTCGCGGTCGACACCTACGAGTCATTGTCCGCCGAGACATCCACCCACGAGGCCGAACTGGAAACGCTCAGCGTGCAGCGCATTGAAATGGACCGCGACCTGATGTCCCGGCGCGAGCGCGAGCACGAGATTGACTCCGAAATGGAGCGTATCGAAAACCAGGTGTCCCTGCTCCGCAAGGAAATCGAATTCTGCCGGGAGCGCGCCGCGACCGCCATCGCCGAGCATGACAGCCTGCAAAACCGGGCCGAGGCGCTGTCGCAGGACGGCGGCACGGCCTCCGAGCAGGCCGTCGCCTTGGAGGATGAGTCGGCCCGGGTGCGCGACGAACTGTCCGCCTGCCAGAACGCCCACGGGGAGGCGTCCCTCGCCGCCGCCGCCGCCGACAAGCGGCTCGAAGAACTGCGCCGGCAGGGCATTGACGCCGTGAACCAGCGCGGCCGCGCCCAGGCCGAAATTGAGGCGCTCACGGCGAACATCGCCGAGGTGGACGCCCAAATTGTCGCCATCGAGGAGCGCCGCGGTTCCCAGGAGTCGCGCATCACCGAGGCCTCCGCCATCGTTCAGTCCCTGCGCTCCGAGCACACCGCCAAAGAAAAGGAACTCTCCGCGGCCGTTGCCGAGCGCGAGAAGTCGCAGATTGAACGGCAGAAGCTTTCCGACCGCGCCGCCGCGCTCAACACCGAGTGGCAGGACCTGCGCGAGCGCAAGAGCAGCATAGAATCTCGCCTGACCTCGCTCAAGGAGCTGCGCGACAGCTACGAGGGCTTTGCCACCGGCGTGCGCGCCGTCATGATGGCGCGCCAGCGGGGCATGAACGGCATGGACGGCATCATCGGCCCCATCGGCGACCTGCTGTCCACGGAAAAGGAACTTGAGGCCGCCATCGAGGCGGCGCTGGGCGGCAACGTCAACAACGTCGTCGTGGAAAAGGCCGAGGCGGCCAAAACCGCCATCGCCTTCCTGAAGGAGCACCGCGCGGGGCGCGTCACCTTCCTGCCGCTCGACACCATCCGCCCCAGCCAGGGCGGCGATGAGAATGTGCTGCGCAACAAGCCGGGCGTCATCGGCCGCGCCATTGATTATGTTCAGTGTGACCGCAAGATCATGCCCGCCGTCGAGTACCTGCTGTACAACACGGTCATCGTGCAGACCATTGACGACGCCATCCGCATCGCCCGCAGCGAGCAGCGCTATCCGCGCCTGGTCACGCTCGACGGCGAGGTCGTGTCGCCCGCGGGCTCGGTGACCGGCGGACGCACCCAGCGTGAGACCCACGGACTGCTCGGCCGCAGCGCCGAGATCGACGACTTGGAGAAGCAGGCCGGCGAGGCCACGGGCCGCATCGGCCGGGTCACGGCCGACGCCGCGCGCATCGGCGAAACCATCCAAAAACTCGTTGCCGCCATCCGCGCCATCGAGGAGAAAGAGGGCGGCCTGCGCCGCAGCGTCAACGATCTGGGCCTGTCCCTTGCGCGCCAAAGCGCCGAACTCGAGGCCCTCGGCCACACGGGCGAGCAGATTGGGCGGCAGCGCGCCGAACTGGCCGCGCGCCGTGACGACCTCGGGGCGCGCCGGGCCGATGCCGAAACGCGGCTGGGCTCGGCGTCCATGGACAATGAGACACTCCAGCAGCTGACCGTGGCGGCGCAGGAGGCCGTGGCGGCCGCGCGCGCGGCGCTCGTGTCCCGCGCCCAGGAGCTCGCCGACCTGCGCGTGCGCCTGGCCGAGCTCGCCCAGAACCTTGAAGAGGCCGAGCGCAACCGCATCCGCGAGCTGCGCGAGCGCGAACAGGCGCTTGAGGAGGCCGGCCGCCGCGTTGGCCTGGCGCAGCAGATGAAGGTCCGCGAGACGGAGCTGGAGGCCCAGATAGCCGGCATGCTCGAGGGCGCCAAGGAACTTTCGGCCGCCCGCGAGGACGCGCACAACCGCGTCCTCGAATTCCAGCGCTCGCACAAGGCGCTGGTCGACCGCATCGACGCGCTGACCAAACGCCTGCGCGAACTGCGCGAAAAGGACACGGCCGCGCAGAAGGAAGTGCACCGGCTTGAACTCGAATGCTCGCAGAAGGAGGACCGCATCGGCTTCTTCCAGGAGCGCATCGCCACGGAATACGGGTTGGGACTCGCCTCGATCAGCGAGGAGCAGGCCGGCTCGGACGAGTACGACGAGAAGGAGCGCGAGCAGATCATCCGCGAGCACCGCAAGTCCATCGAGCGCCTGGGCAACGTGAACCTGGCCGCCATTGAGGAGTACGACACCCTCGAAAAGCGGGAGAACTTCCTCAAGACGCAGGCCGAGGATCTGAACCGGGCCCGCGCCACGCTGCTCGACGTGGTCAAGCGCATCGACGCCACCATCACGCAGATGTTCCTCGACACCTTCGCCGAGATCAGCGAGAATTTCAAGAACTACTTCCGGCGCCTCTTCAACGGCGGCCAGGCACGCATCTACCTGCTCGACGAGAGCGACCCGCTCGAGTGCGGCATCGAGATCGAGGCGCGCCCCCCCGGCAAGAAACCCCAGTCCATTTCGCTGCTGTCCGGCGGTGAGCAGGCCATGACCGCAATCGCCATGCTGGTCAGTATCTTCTCCGCCAAGCCCAGCCCCTTCTGCGTGCTCGACGAGGTGGACGCCCCGCTGGACGACGCCAACGTGGAGCGCTTCCTCGAACTCATCGACGAGTTCACCGCGCAGAGCCAGTTCATCATGATCACGCACAACAAGAGCACCATGGCCAAGGCCGGCGCGCTCTTCGGCGTGACGCAGCAGGAACCCGGCGTGTCCCAGGTTGTCTCTGTCCGGGTCGAAGACGCCCCGGTGAACTGAAAAATGGGGACTGACCCAAGCGAAGCGAGCACAGCGAGCGAAGACGGGTCTGTCCCTGTTTCACCTCTCCGTGTCCTGCACCTCTTCAGCAACTGCAAATGGACCGGTCCCGCCGAGCCCGCGCTCAACCTCTGCCTGGCCCTGCGCCGGCGCGGCGTGGAGGCTGAGTTCGCCTGCGCGCCCGAGGCGGGCTCGTCGGTCAACAAGATCGTTGAGACCGCCCGCGACCGGGGCCTTGAGCCCGTGCTCGACTTCCGGCTCAACAAGCACCTCAACCCCTGGCACAATTTCCTCGACCGCCGCGTCCTGCGCCGCCGGCTCGACGCGCATCCGGTCGACCTCATCCACTGCCATCTTGACAACGACCACGACATCGCGGTTGCCCCCGCGCGCGAGCGCGCCATCCCCGTCGTCAGGTCGAGCTACGAGGGGCTGGGCTTCAGGCGCGACGCAAGGCGCGCGCGGCTGCTTGCCCACGCCGCGATGGTCTTGGAGCCGTCTGAAATCGCGCGTCAGGCGGACGCCCAGGTTCCCGGTGTCGATGCGGCGCGGCTGGTTGTCGTTCCCGGCGCCATTGACACGGAGCGTTTTGACCCGCGCCGCGACACGCCCGACGGCCGCCGCTGGCTCAACCTGCCGCGCGACGCCTTCGTTGTCGGCATCGTCGCCCGCATGCAGACCCACCGCCATTACGAGGACCTGTTTCAGGCCATCGCCAGGATGGCCGCCGCCGACCCGCGCGTCCACCTCGTGGTCATAGGCCGCGGCAGCAGGCAGGACAAGGTCGGCTTTGAACCGGTCCGCCGGCTGGGCCTGGAGAAGACCGTCCACTTCACCGGCTACATCGACGGTGAAAACTATGCCGGCATGCTGAAGGCCTTCGACGCCGGCGTGTTCCTCGTGCCCGGCAGCGACGGCACCTGCCGCGCCGCCCGCGAGATACTGGCGACCGGCCGCCCCATGGTCGTGGCCGACCGCGGCATGCTGCGCGAGATAGTCACCGACGGGCTGGATGGCATGGTCTTCGACGGCACCGCCGACGGCCTGCACACGGCCCTCTGCCGCCTGCGCGACGACCGCACCCTGCGCCTCGAACTCGGCCGCAACGCCCGCCACACCGCCGAGACCCGCTATTCGCTCGACGCGCAGGCGGCGCTGGTGGAACAGTGTTACCGGCGCGTGCTGGGTCAGACCTCCCGGTAGCGGCAGTATTTGAACCCCTTTGAAGGGGGCAGCCGCGAAGCGGCGGGGGATGCCGCCCTATCCCCGGTCCAGCACCGCGGACTTGATCACGGCGAAATATTCGCGCAGGCACGCGTTTGGCAGTAGGTACCACGGCGTGGGCGCCGGGAGCGGCCGCAGTTCCAAGCCCACCCGCTCGGCCAGCATGCGCACGCGCAGCAGGTGGAAATCGCTCGTCACCACGGCGGCCTTCCAGGGGGGCGGGCCGCCCTCATGCTGCAGGATGATTTTCGACAGTCGAAGGTTCTCCATCGTGCTCGTGGCTTTGTCTTCCCGGAATATGCGCGACCGGTCCATCCCGCGCTTGACCAGATAATCCGTCATGGCTTCGGCTTCCGTGCGGGTTTCTCCAAAACCGCGGCCGCCGCTGACGATGACGCGACACTTCGGCTGGCTTTCCAGGAAGTCCAGCGCGGTGTCCATCCGCCTGCGTAGCGTCAGCGACAGGTCCCCGCCGCGCAGTCCCGCGCCCAGGACGATCAGCCAGTCCTGCTGTTCCTTTCCGGGCTGGCGCAGCGTGGTCGTCCAAATGAAACCTTGGACTATGACGAAGGACAGCGCGAACAGGGTCGTTCCGAGGTAGAGTATGTAGCGCTCCCGCCGCCAGTGGACGGACACGGCTATCGGCCACTCCTTTGCCCGCGCCACCGACCATATGCACAGCAGCGCGCCCGCGATGCCGGGAAGCAGCGTTCCCGTGTTTGCTCCGCCGCCGATGAGCAGGACTGCGGCGGAGTCGGCCAGGCCCGCCGCGCCGAGCACGGCCAGGGAGCGGGCCGAGAGGACTATCCCCGCGAGCCGTACTGCCGCTGGTAATACTCGCGGAACTCGCCCGACTTGATTGGACGCCACCACCACACATTCTCCTGATACCACCGCACCGTGGAATCCACACCGTCATCCCAGGATGTTTTCGGCGCCCAGCCGAGCGCCCGCAGTTTGGCGCCGTCGATTGAGTACCGGCGGTCGTGCCCCACACGGTCCGCCACCGGCTTGATTAATGTCTCGTCCCGTCCCGTTAGTTCCAGGATGCGCCGGGTCAGTTCGATGTTCTGCCGCTCGCTGCCGCCGGGCACGTTGTACGCCTCGCCGGGCGTG
>CAIUWO010000106.1 GCA_903902895.1 Candidatus Hydrogenedentota bacterium
CCTCGCCGGCGTGCTGCTCCGCCACATAGCGCTTCTCGCGTTCGCGCTGCCGCGTCTGCCCCCGCAGGCGCTTGATGGCCAGGTTAACCGCCACGCGATGGAGCCAGGCCCCCAAATACATGCCCGGCCTATCCCCCTTGTGCAGCAGCGCCTCGAAACATTCCTGCGCGACATCTTCCGCCTCGGCCGGATTGTTTAGTATGCGCCGACACACCGCAAACACCATCGGCGCATGGCGGTCGGTCAGTTCCTTGAAGGCGATGGCGTCGTTGCGTTGCGTCCACCGCATCAGCAGTTCGTTGTCCGTGCTTCCCATGGCATGCTCTCCAGCGAATGTTTCTATCCATATATCCCCGTCATTCGCTGAATGGTCAAAGTCGTTACGAATTGTCTGTGCGATTGTACCCGGTCCACGGAGAGGATTGGCAGAGGGAAGGAAGCCGGGGCAGGGGGAGGGGCCGCTGAATGGGAAGCACAGCTTCGGGGATAAGGAAAATCGTAGACGCGGCGTCCCCGCCGCGTTCTGGCAATGACTGTGGGTGTATAAATGAAAGCGACGGGGACGTCGCTTCTACGTTTGCCCCTGCTTGTAAACCACTTTCCCGTCGCAGAGGGTGCATTTGACGCGGCCGGTGAGGGTTTGACCGAGGTAGGGGGAGTTGGCGCTTTTGGAGCCGAAGTCTTCCTTGGTCACGGTCCACTGCTCGTTGGGATCGAAGAGGCAGAGGTCGGCGGCGGCGCCGACTTTGATCTCGCCTGCATCCAGGCTGCACACGCGGGAACCGCCGATGGTCATCAGTTCGATGGCACGTTCCAAGGTAATGTGGCCGGGTTTCACCAGGTGGGTGATGGTCAGGGCGAGCGAGGTTTCGAGGCCGATGATGCCGAAGGGGGCCATCTGGAACTCGATGTTCTTGTCGGTCCAGGTGTGCGGGGCGTGGTCGGTGGCGATGTTGTCGAGCGTGCCATCGCGGAAACCCTCAATGACGGCCTCTATGTCAACGCGGGTGCGCAGGGGCGGGAACATCTTGGCGTTGGTGTCGAAGACGCCGACAGCCTCGTCTGTAAGGCTCCAGTAATGGGGGGCCGACTCTGCGGTCACGCGCGCACCGCGGCGCTTGGCCTGTCGCACGATCTCCACGCCGCCAGCGGTGGATATGTGCTGGATGTGAATGTGCGCGCCGGCCAGTTCGGCCAGGCGGATGTTGCGGTCGATGCGGATGTCCTCGGCCTCGCGCGGGATGCCGGGGATGCCGAGGCGGGTGGACACGGCGCCCTCGTGCATGGCGCCCCCCTCGCTCAGTTCCTCGTCCTGGCAGTGGGCCAGGTAGGGCAGGCCCACCATGTTGGCGTATTCGAGCACGCGGCGCATGACGGAACTGCTCTTGATGTCGCGGCCGTCGTCGGTGACGGCCACGGCACCGGCCTCGCGCAGTTCGGCCATTTCGGTCAGTTCCTCGCCCTTCATGGCCTTGGTGGCGCAGGCGGCGGGCCGCACCTTGATACAGCCCGTCTCGCGGGCGCGGCGCGTGACCAGTTCGACCAGGCCCGCGTTGTCGATGGGCGGGTTGGTGTTGGCCATGGTGACGACCGTGGTCACGCCACCGTGGGCGGCGGCGCGGCTGCCGGTGGCGATGGTCTCCTTGGACTCGAAGCCGGGCTCGCGGAAATGCACCTGGATGTCGACCAGGCCGGGGCAGACCGTCAGACCGGCGGCGTCAATGGTCTCGTCGCCGCGCAGGCCGTGGCCCATTTCAATGATCTGCCCGTCGGCGACGAGCAGGTCCATCGGCTCCGACACGCCCGAGGCCGGGTCAATCAGGTGTCCGTTAATAATGGCGAGCGTCATGACGCGGCTCCTGTATGTTAAGCCGGGGTTCGGCGTCAAAGGCAGTTCCCGTACCGCAGGCGTCTCGCCTGCCTTGTGGGTTTGGCCACGGCCCAACGCAAAGGAAAAACAAGGCAGGCGAGACGCCTGCGGTACGAAGGGCGGTCAAAGGCTTCGCTTGGGTCAGTCCCTGTTTATTCGAGGATGTCATCACGTTGTGTGGCCCGCGCCGCTGTTGGCCAGCAGATGCATGACGGCCATGCGCACGGCGACGCCGTTGGTCACCTGCTGGAGGATCACGCTGCGCGGCCCGTCGGCCACGTCGGTGGAAAGCTCCAGATCGCGGTTGATCGGGCCGGGGTGCATGACAATGGCATGGTCGGGCGCGTGACGCAGCGAATCGGCGTCGATGCGGAACAGTTTGATGTACTCGCGCAGGCTCGGGAACAGCGCCTTGGCCTGGCGCTCGAGCTGGATGCGCAGGGAGTAGACCACGTCGGCGTCCTCGAGCGCCTCCCGCAGGGTGGTGGTCACGCGCACGCCCATGGAGGTGATGTCGCGCGGGATCAGCGTGGCCGGGCCGCACAGGGTCACCTGCGCGCCCAGTTTGTTCAGCGCGTGGATGTTGCTGCGGGCGACGCGGCTGTGCTCGACGTCGCCGATGATGGCGACGCGCAGGCCGTCGAGGGTGGCCTCTGGATTGCCGAGGCGGCGGCGCAGGTTTTCGCGCATGGTGAACGCGTCGAGCAGCGCCTGGGTCGGGTGCTCGTGGCGGCCGTCCCCCGCGTTGATGATGTGCGAGGCGTGGCCGGCGGCGAGCAGGTGCGGCGCGCCGGCGCAGCCGTGGCGGATGACGATGATGTCGGCGCGCATGGCCTCGATGTTGGCCAGCGTGTCGTGGAGCGTCTCGCCCTTCACGGAACTGGAGGACGACGCGGCGATGGCCAGCGTGTCGGCGCTGAGCCGCTTGGCGGCCAGTTCAAAGGAGGTGCGTGTGCGGGTGCTGGGCTCGTGGAACCAGTTGACCACGAGACGGCCCTGCAGGAGCGGCACCTTCTTGATGCCGCTGGACCGCTGCGACACGGCCACAAACTGCGGGGCCGTGTCGAGCACCATTTCGATTTCCCGCCGGGAC
>CAIUWO010000107.1 GCA_903902895.1 Candidatus Hydrogenedentota bacterium
AAACACTGGCCGTACATGATTTTGGCGCGGTCGGCGGGCGTGCCGTCCTGCTCGGTGGTCCAGAACCAGCCGCCGTATTTTTCGTCCCAGAAATTCTGGATGACGAAGTCGACGCCCTGCTTGGCGTAACCGAGGAAAGTGCCGTCGGGATCGAGGTTGTGGCGGGCAATTTCGGAGGACGTGAAGATCATGCGCAACTGGCAGACGAGCGTCTTGAGCGTTTCGCCGGTGGGGTTGCCGTCCTTGTCCAGATAGGTGAGAAAGCCGCCGTATTCCCTGTCGATCCCGCGGGTGGTCCAGAACGGGAGCAGCTCGTTGAGCAGGTGGTCCTGCATCTCCTTGTGGGCCAGCGTGACGCGGTCCTTGATGGTCATGACGTTTTCTCCTCTCCGGTGTTTTCAGGGCTTGCGGGGGCGTTTTCGGACAGCCCCGGCTCCGCAGTCCCGGCGTTCGATGCAATCTTGTCCCAATAGGCAAAGGCTATCCACAGCAGGAAGGGCAGCGTCAGGAAGAACTGCACGACCGCGGTGGGAATCTCGCTGGCCTTCATCAGCTGCGCCTGAAAGCGCATGACGGTGACGATAAAGACGGCGTGGCATGCACAAAGTATGGCGCAGCCGTAGAGCAGGATGCGCAGGCGTTTCCAGAAGGCCAACCCGGCCGTGGCCAGCACCAGCGCCAGGTAGGGCGGCACGTTGGTCGCCAGCAGGGCGATGTGTATGGCGCGCTCGCGGCCGCCAACGTGAAACACCAGGTCGGTGCCGGTGTTGAACACTCCCTTCACGTCAATACGCACCGCCTCTATGGGCACGCCGGCCGCAAACTTGAGGATGCCGCCGGTGACCTGCCCGAGCAGCCAGCCGTAGGGGGGCAGGACAATCCACCACCACAGCACGACCAGCACGCTGACAAACACGAGGAATTTCACGCAGAACCACAGGGGGCCGCGCCCGCGCCGCTTGCTCATTCTTCCGCCTTCCTCCGAACGATGTATTCAACCCATGCCAGCCACACCGCCACGACGAAGACAATATAGACCGCCTGCCACACGTATTCGTGGGCGAACTTGAACCATTTTCCGTCCTGGTCCAGCGCGCCAATGACGCCAAGCACGGACAGTCGGAACACGTTGACCAGATACATCAGCGGCAGGCCCGCGGCAATCCCGACAAGTCGTTTCCACCAGAGGGCGGGAAAAGCCAGCACGGCGGCCAGGAAGATGGCCATAACCTCAATCGCGCCGCATTCGGAGACGACAGCGAAGGCAAACGAGCGGGTCTTGTCGTCGCTTTCCGGACGCTCACCCTTGTAAATCGCCTGCTGAATTCTTCGGAGCTCCTCCAGCCTGGCCTGCACCGGCGCCTTTTGGCGGTCTTTTTCCGCGGCGTCCAGTTTCTGGTCTTCGCTTATCCCGTCGGCCCGCCCCTGGAGTTCGTCTATCTCGCTGGAAATGCCGGGTTTCAGCACAAAAAACACGCTCGGGCCACCGGCGGAGTTCGCCCGTTTCCGGTTCTCCTGCGCCTCATTTTTGAAAGCCTCCTCGCGTTTTCGGGCGTCCCGCGCGCGGTAGGCCCATTTCTCCCACGCGCTGAGCGGCCCGTCGGGCGCGGCGGCGATCTCCTCGGCTGTGGCGGCGTCCCGGCCCGCGCGCCAGGCCGCCAGCGTGGCCCGGACCTGCCGCGGCGTCATGTCACGCACGGACCGCCTCTCCATGATGGAACTGTGCCCGATCCTACCCAGCACCCATGAGGTGTCCCGCGCGACCTGGAACAGGTACCAGTCATTGGCGGGCGTGGGCATGGCGTAGCGGTAGGCTGTCAGCAGGATGAGCATGGTCGACACAAACACCCCCACGAAACCCACGATGCGCCGCCGCGATTCGTGGCGTTCGGCATGTGTTTCTTCGCTGTGCTGGGGTGTTTCGGACATTGCTGAATCCCTTGGAATTACTGGTGCGCAAGGATAGCAAGCCGCCCCCGACCCGCGCAAATCAATTACGAATTAGGAATTGCGAATTGGAAATGCACAAGGACGGAAGCCAGAAGAAAAGACGGCAGACAGGAATGTCTGCCACACATTGGCACCTGTCAACT
>CAIUWO010000108.1 GCA_903902895.1 Candidatus Hydrogenedentota bacterium
CACGGCCGCTCTTTATGGGCATACCCGCACTTTTCGGTTGATGCCCCTCGCGGGGATGGCATGGAAGGGGGCCGAAAGGGGTATAGTGGTGCATGGGCGCGGCAATCCGCGCGGCTGGCCCATTTTCTTGAGGATGTTGCCATGTCGAAACGAGTCCCTTTTTTGCTGGGGTCCTGCATTGCGGCGGGACTTTCATTTTTGGCGGTTTCAGGCTGCTCCAAAACGCCGGTTCCCGGTCTGCCCAACCCTGTTGAAAAACCGGGGTGGAGGATGGTGTTTGCGGACGAGTTTGACGGACCGGGCCTGAACGCCTCCCTCTGGATGACGGGCTTCCCCTGGGGGCGCTGCAGCGAGATCGCCTTCAACACGGACGGGCCCAACATGTCCTTTGCGGACGGCGCGGTGCGGCTGACCGGGAAGCGGGAGCGCGTCAACGGTTTCTGCTTCGACTGGGACGAGAATGGAGCGTTCACGCCCTACTACCGGGACTTCGACTACAGCACGGCCATGCTCTATTCGGTCCGACCGTTCAAGTACGGTTACTACGAGTGCCGTTTCCAGGCGCCCAGGGGCAGGGGGTTCAATGCGGCGTTCTGGCTGTATGGGGAGAAGGCGGAGGAGGTGGATGTTTTCGAGATTGTGGCGGAGGACAACGGCGCCGCGCAGATGACATTGCACTGGAAAGACGATGACCCGCTGGTGGGCACGTCGCAGTGGGCGAAGCACGTCATGCCCTCGGGCCCGGCCTTTGACGCCGGGTTCCACACCTTTGCGCTGGAATGGACGCCGGAAAAGGTGGTGTGGTATCTGGACAACTGGGAAGTGCCGCAGCCGCTGTTCACACAGTTCATCCAGGGGAGGCACATTCCGGATGTGGAAATGCACGTGATCCTTACCCTGGGCGTGGGGGGCATGGGCGGAGACCCGGATGGAACGACGGTGTTCCCGGCGGACTTTGCGGTGGATTATGTGCGGGTGTTTCAGCGGTAGGAATTGGGTTCTTGGCCTGAACGTGCGCGGATGCGCGAGGGGACAGAAGAAAGAGGCAGGAAGCCTCTTCTACTTTAAACGCGCTATTCCGTCGCGTTGCCTCACCTGGTAATGGTACACGATGGCGCCGGAGACAAGGAACAGAACGGCGTAGTAGAGGCAGAACGCGTTCTCTGTCCAGTTGGAGTGCGGGCCGGTCACCAACTGGGCGAGCACATTCTGAATGATGAGGGTGACCCAGACAAGCCATGCGGCCTCGGGGATGGGGTCGCCCTCATAGTTCCGGGGCAGGGGCCGTGTCGCGATGCGAATGGCCAGGACCGCAAGGCACAGGAGCACGGTCGGGAAGATGATGAGCGAAAGCAGGCGGCTCCAGTATGCCTCGTTGCCGATGTAGATGTTGGCCCACCCTTTGAGCCCGTTCTTGACCGAGTAACCCAGGCCGAACAACAACCCAAAGTACACGCCGAAACGCTGGAGATTTGGGGAGGGCGTGCGCCGGGGTGTGCCGGCGTCGGGGCGGTTCACAAGATAGTAGGCAACGCCGTAGGCGATGCCGATGCTGATGCCACCGGACGATTCCCAGCAGCGCCAGAAATTGAAGTTGACTCCGGGGAATACCGACTTGGCCCAGGCCCAGTTTTGGCACAGGGCCCACCCGGCGCCGTTGAGGATGCCGACGGTGGTGATGAGGGTGACGTTCTTCCAGTCACGGCGGACGACCTCGGCGAACAGGAAGCCCAGGTACAGGCCGAGGTGCCCGACGGCAAGCCGGTTGTCGCCGATGAGGCGCCTCAGGTTGGGGTTGGCGGCGAGATCGGCGTACTGCGCCTTCATGCTCTTGTAGAGCGGCAGGAAGATCTCCGGATAGGCGGCGAAGAGGCGGTTGGCAATGAGCACCGCGCCGACGCCGCAGGCGATGCGCAGGGCCCAGTCCCCGGCGATGCGGGCGGACGAGGCACCGTCATCGCGCCGCGCGCCGGTCCATGCCAGCATGCACGCGCCCAGGCCGGCCCACGGCACCCCCGCGATAAACAGCCAGAGAAAGCCATAGGCCCGGGAGATGGGCACCACTTTGTTGGTCGACGCATCAAGCAATAGTTCGCCCCGGAAGAAGCTGGACCACTGCATCCAGCCGCGTCCGCCCGCGAGGCCGATGCCGACGGCCAGCGCGAGAATGATCCAGGCCGAGGCGTAGCGGCGGGACTGTTTGGCGCCGGGGTCGCGGGCGATAAACCACCACGCCGCGCCCCAGGTGACGCCGGCAAAGACGCACCCGTTGACGGCGCCGTAGCCGGAACACCCCCGGACCGCCCACGTCATGCCGCCGAGCGCGGCAAAGAGGATAGTGGGCAGAATGAGGTCGTGGAGGAGGTTGGAGCCTCTGGTACTGCTTTCGTTCATGATGCCGGGTCCTGTTTCCGCTGTGTGAAAGAAGAAAACAACATCCCCCGCCGCTTCGCGGCACCCCCTTCGAGGGGGATTTGCGAGGGCGTTCCTGCGGGCTGCCGGTGCTACTCTTTGATGGGAATGGGGCCCATTACCGGGGCGGCCATGTTGGCCTGGTCAACAAGGTTGCAGTAGGGGTTAAGGCCACGGCCATACCAGAGATGCGCGTTTTCGGGAAGATTGTCGACCCAGACAATGGCGACCGTCGGGTCGTCGTCGGCGATTTCCTGGTTGAATATGCAGGGCGTGTCGGGGCCTTCCGGACCCTCGCTGACGGTGAAACCGGAGAGCCGTCCGGCGGCCTTGAGTCCGCCGTTGAGGTCGGCGAACTTCACGCGCAACTGACGGCCGTAGGGGGTGCCCACGACCTCGATCTTTTCCAGGCGCGGCCCGCGAAGCGTTTTTCCGGCGAACAGGTCATGCTCGGCCAGGCTTGCCAGGCGGTAGCCGAGCGTTTTCAGGCCGGCCGTGCCGATGTGGATGCCGTCATTGAGCGCGAGGTCAATGGCAGAGACAAGACCGCAGGAACCGAGTTCGGATTCAAGTGCAAGCTCGTCTGCCTGGATTCTGTTCCATGTGGGGAATGAATCGGGTTTGCCGGTGTAACGACTTATCTGCACGTAGTAGAAGGGCAGGTCGGCGATGTCGGAATCGGCGCGCATGGCGGCCACGAGCTTCTTCATATTGTCACGGTAAACGGTCTGGCCGTCCTTGTTGGCGTCCGATTCGCCCTGGTACCAGAGCACGCCGCGCACCCTGCCGCCGGCGGCTTCCACCTGTTTGCACATGGAGCCGTAGAGCGATTCGCCCCCCTTCTCGCGGAGGGCCGGGTCCCACTGGGC
>CAIUWO010000109.1 GCA_903902895.1 Candidatus Hydrogenedentota bacterium
ACCCTGGAAATGGCAGACAGGAATGTCTGCCACATATTGGCGCCTGTCAACTTATGGTCAGGACAAGACCCTGGAAATGGCAGACAGGAATGTCTGCCACACATTGGCGCCTGTCAACTCATGGCGGGGACAAGACCCGCGCCGGGGCTGCATCTTTCCCTCGGCCCCGAAGGGGTCGCACAACAATAGCCCCGGGTGACCAAAGGGAACCCGGGGTTATCCGCATAAAACCACCGCGTCCCCGAAGGGGGCGAACAATGCGTTCGCGCGGGACGCGTCAGTTCTCGAGCCGCAGCAGCGTGATGCTATAGGGTTTCACCGTGACCGTGCCCGAACTCAGATCGACCGCCGTCTCCTGGATGGCCACGCGGTCCTTGTGTCCCTCGTCGTTGTACGCCTCGGCATCGCTGTTCTGAATGACCCAGCCCTGGGCGCTCTTGGCAATCGGGGCGCCTTCGAGTTTCAGCGCGAACTTCACATCCTTGTCGTTCGCGTTCATCACGCCCAGCGTGATGGCCTTGCGGTCTGCCGTCCACGCCGCGGCGATGTCCACGCCCTTGATGTCGTTCTTGACGGTCAACGGGATTTGCCCGAACTCTTTCCGGTACAGCTTGAGCACCTGGCCCGTGGCCTCCAGGAATGCATCGGTCTGGGTCGTCTTGATCGCACCGATGACGTTGACCGTCTGCGCGTAGTTGGCCATGAAGAAGATGTCGCTGTTGCGGAACATGGTGTGCATCGCGGCCGCAACGCCCAGGGCGTCGCGCATGAAGTAACGCACGCCCAGTTCGCCGTAGATGTTTGGCCCGTACCAGTAGTTCCACTCGTCCAGCGCGACGCGGATGTTCTTGCCCGCCAAATTTCCAAGTTCCGCCCGATAGCCACGGTGTGTGTCGGCCAGCTTCTGAATCTGGTCCACCGGCACCTCGACGTGTTTCAGCACGTCGTCCTTCTTCTGCCAGTACAGGTGCTCGCTGAGCAGGTCCATGTGGTCCGCGCAGTTGGTCAGCATGGCCTCGCTCCACTTGCCCGCCGAGCCCACGCCGACGCATTTCGCTTCGGGCAGGACCTGCCGGATCGCGTCCACCACGGCGTTGTGTTTCTTTACATACTCTTCCAGCGGCATGTGGCCCAGCTGCCAGTCGCCGTACATCTCGTTGCCCACGGCCCACCAGCCCGCCTTCCACGGCTCGGGACGGCCGTCCGCCGCGCGAAGTTTGCCTTCGGGCGTGTCGGCCGCGCCGACGACATACTGCACCTCGGCCGCGGCCATGGCCGCGTCACCCAGCCCCGTGTTGAGCGACACGAAGGGCTCGGTGTTCACCAGTTCGCAGAAACGCATGTATTCATGAATTCCCACGTCGTTGTGCTCGACGCCGGTCCAGGCGGGGTTCTTGCGCGGCGGGCGCTTGTCGCGCTCGCCCACGCCGTCGCGCCAGTTGTAGCCGCTGACGAAGTTGCCGCCGGGCCAGCGGTAGATGGGCGAATTCAGTTCGCGCAACAGCGCGAGCGTGTCCTTGCGGAATCCCTCGACATTGTCCGCGGGCATGAGCGACACGGTGCCCACCGCAACGCTGCCCGAGCCGTAACAGCGGATTTCCAGGCGGCCGTCGGTCGTGTCGGCGTTCGCGGTGAAGGTGAGCGGGTACTTCTGGAACGCCTCCTGAAGCGCGGGAAGGGTGACCACGGACGGAGCGGCCCCGCCGTCGCCGCACATGATGGCCGCCTCCACCTTTGTCACGCCCTGCGCGGCCTTCAGCACGATGTGCCCGGTATATTCTTTTCCCTTCACGAATCCCAGTCGGGGATGATAGATGCCCCGCGCCCCGGCGGAGCCGTCCAGCGTGATGACCGGCGTGTGCTCGCCGACGTAGGGCGCGGTCTTGTCCATGGCCACGGCGGCCTTGGGCCCGATGGGCTGCCAGGGCGAGGCGACAAGGATCTCGTAGGGCACCCCCTCGCCCTCGTAGGAGACCTTCTTGCCCGTGTGCATGTCCCAACCCGGCTTTTCACCGTCAATCGGGAAGTAGAACTTGCGGTCCTCCAGCATCTCGGCCCAGATGCCCCCGTAAATGCACCGGCCCAGATGCTCGATGAACTGCCCGTAAATGTAGGGGGAAATGGGCTCACCGGTCTTGGCCGTATCGATGCTCACCTCATCCGCGGCGGCCTGGGCAGACATCGACAGCACTGCGATGGCCCCGCAAACGAACGCGCTGGTATGGCTCATCTGGGTTCTCCATGGTTGGGCACGAAGCCTCTATTATGCCGATGGGGGAAACGGGGCTCAATGTGCCTTTGGGTTACTCTTTTTCGTCGCCCGCCCGTGCCTGTTCCCCATGCCTTCTTCTTCTGTCCGTCACCGCCCCGCCCCCTGTCCGGTCCAATATCCGGTTTGTCTTGAAGCGAAGACCCCTTATAATGCACTGTGACTTGAAAATGTCACCGCGTCATTGCGAGGAGGCCAACGGCCGACGAAGCAATCTCTTGAATCGACACCCTTGAAACATGCGGCGATGGCGGCCGGGAGATTGCTTCGCTTCGCTCGCAATGACGGCGTGGGGAACGCGCCTTCACCTTAAATGAGGAGTTGATTCATGTCCGAGCACACTGACAAAGGCGGCATCGACGCCGCCATTGCGACCGACGGCGCCAACAGGCCCGCGACCCGGCTGCGCATTTGGCCGGCGCTGGTCATCCTGGTCGCGCAGTTCATCGCCTCGCAGCTCGTCTCCGCCTTCGGCTCGACGAACATTCACAGCGCCATCGGCCTGGCCGTGGTGCCGCTTTCGGCCGCGGCGCTGCTGGCGCTTTGGTGGCTGTTCTTTAGCCGCGCCCCTGTTCTCGACCGCATCCTCGGCCTCCTGCTGCTGGTCGGCGCCGTTCTAGGCGTCAAGTACCTGGGCGGCATCATGCTGCTCACCTTTGCCGTGCCGGCCATGCTGACCGGCGCG
>CAIUWO010000110.1 GCA_903902895.1 Candidatus Hydrogenedentota bacterium
ACATGAGCGCATTGGGCAAGCAGATCCGTTTGAACCGCATTTTCTGCCATCCGTCGGGACGCATCCTCGCCGTGGCGGTGGACCACATGATCAACTACGCCGTCGGCATGCCCGAAGGGCTGCGGCAAATCGAGAGCACGGTGCGGCAGATCATTGAAGCCCGGCCCAGCTCGATCACGCTCAACAAGGGCATCGCCATGCGCTGCATCAAGGAGCTCGCCGGGCGCATCCCGCTGATCATTCAGCAGACCGCCGTCAGCCCCAACTGGCCGGGCCAGGTGTCCCATGCCGAAGTGGAGGAGGTCGTCGCCATGGGGGCCGACGCCATCGCCGTGGCCACCTTCGTGAAGGACCCCAACGAATACGACAACATCGCGCACCTCGGCGCCACGGTCCGAGCCGCCGAACGCTTCGGCCTGCCCGTCATCCCCCACATCTATCCCATCGTGGTGAAGGATGGCAAGCGGGTGGTCAGCGACAAGGCGGAAGACATCGCCTACGCCGCGCGCGTGGGCGTTGAAATGGGCGCCGACGTGGTGAAGATTCCCTACACCGGCGACGTGGCCTCCTTCGCCGACATCGTGTCCGTTTCGCCGATCCCCGTGGTCACCGCAGGCGGCCCCAAGTGCGACACGCTCGAGGAAGCCGCCGCCATGATGCGCGACGTCGTCCGCAGCGGCGCCGCGGGCAGCACCGTCGGCCGCAACGTATGGGGCTTCCCCGACATCGCCGAAGCCATCGCCAGACTCAAGGCAGCGCTGGAGATTGACCGGTAGGTAGGCGACTCCTGCTGTAGGGTGGGTGAAGTTTTGCGAAGCAAAACGCAACCCACCGTCTTCGGCGCCCGACGTGTGAGACGGAACGGTGGGTTTCGTTGCGCTTCACTTCACCCACCCTTATAGTAGCCAGTCCGGAGTTATCCACAGGTGGCGGGGGGGGGGCAGCGAAGCGGTATGGTCCCCAGTAGCCGCCGACCTGTGGATAACTCCGCCGGACTCCGGCATTCTATTGTCCTAAACCGCAGAACCCGGTTTTGGCGCGGTGGCGGTAGCAATTACCCACCCTGTCTACGTCCCGAGCAACCGCCGTTCCAGCAACTGCCGCATGTCCCTGCGTCCGTCGGCAATGAGATAGACGTATACGCTCTTTCCGGAAACGCGGTAGAGGATGCGGTAGGGCTTGAAGAAGACTTCCCGGTATTCGCGGATGCCCAGCGCCGCAAGTTCTTTCGGAAATGCGCCCCGTTCCGGAAATGCAGCCAGACCGTCCAGCATCCCGGCAATCTTGTCCAGAACATGCCCCGCCTTCGCGGGCGCGTCATTCGCCGCGATGAAGTCGAACAGGTCCGCGAGGTCGCGTTCGGCGTCCGCGGTGAGGTGCACCGTGAACTTCATCACCCGCCGGACTGCCGTCCGCGGATGCGCTTGATGGCGCTGTCGGCGCGGACAACCCGTCCCTCCTCTATCTGGCGGTTGCCCAGCGCGAGAATCTTGAGCAGCGCCAGAGTCTCCTGCGTCGCCTCATAGGAGGCAATGTCCTGCACCACCAGCCGCGCCTCACCGTTCTGCGTGATCACCATCGGTTCATCGGTGTCGCCAAGATGCCGCGCAATCTCCGCGGCATGCGACTTGAGATAGCTAATCGGCTTGATTTGCCGTGCAAGGCCCATGGATGAGTCTCCGGTTGCATATGACTGAATATAGACCGCATATGGTCTGCCTGTCAAGCGGAGGAATGCCTCAACTAAGTGATCCCGTGTTTTTGTAACTGTTTGTGTTTGTTGATATTACAACGGCATATCTGTTGAAAATAGCCCGATTTGTGTGCAAAGATGGGCTGAGCAGCTCAACAATCAACGACAACCTCAACAGGAGGCCATCAACATGCTCAGCCCGGATATGATTTTGACATGGCTGGAGACCAATGTAAAGGGGGTGCGGCGTTCCCGGATGAAGACGCTTGCCGCGATTGTGCCTGCGGCGGCGGAACTGTGCG
>CAIUWO010000111.1 GCA_903902895.1 Candidatus Hydrogenedentota bacterium
GCGGCAATCTCGTGCTCGCAATAGCTCGGACCGTGGGCTGTGGTTCCAAGAGATTGCCGCGCTTCGCTCGCAATGACGGTCGCCGGTTCTTATTTTGGCGGACACAAGTGTGTTTGTTTGGTGTGTTTTTGGATGACGGCTTGAAATAGACAGACTAGGATTATTGCGCAATGACCAACGAACAATGGGAAAAACTGCTGGCCGTGATTGACGGCCATGCGTTTGAGACGCCCCCGGTCGGCTTCATCATCGACAGCCCATGGCTGCCCGAATGGGCGGGCATGTCCATCCTCGACTACTACACCAGCGAGACCCGCTGGCTGGAGGCCAATCTTCGCGCGGTGAACCAATGGCCGCAGGTGCTGTTTCTGCCCGGATTCTGGTCGGAGTTCGGGATGTGCACCGAACCGTCCGCCTTCGGCGCGAAATGCATGTGGCATGAAAACGACTTCCCCTTCGCGGACAGGATCACCGACAACCTCGACGAGGCGGCCCGCATCAAGAAACCGGACCCGCGCAGGGACGGACTCGCCCCCTTTGTGCTCAAGCGCCTGGAACACTGCCTGCCGCAGATCGAGGCGGCGGGACATTCCATCCGCTTCGCCGTGGCCCGCGGCCCGCTCAACATCGCCGGATTCCTGCTCGGCAACACCGAGTTTCTGATGGGCATGAAGATGCAGCCCGACGAGACCCACACCCTGCTGGGAACCATCACCGACTTCCTCGTCGACTGGATTCAGCTTCAGGCAGCCACCTTCCCCACCATCGACGGCATACTCGTGCTGGACGACATGGTCGGATTCTGCGGCGAGGACGACTGTGTGGAATTTGCCAAGCCCTATCTGACGCGCCTGTTCGCGGCCATCAATGCCCGCGTCCGCCTTTTCCACAACGACGCGCCCGGTCTGGTATGCGCGCCGCACTTGGAATCCATGGGTATCAACATGTTCAATTTCAGCCACGACCACCCCATCGCTGAAATGCGCCGACTGGTGGGCGACAGCATCACCCTCCTCGGCAACATCCCGCCGCGGGATGTTTTGGCGCAGGGCACGCAGGAGGACGTGGCGGCAAGCGTTCAGGCAGTGCTCGGGGCGCTGGAAGACAAGAAGCGCGTCATGCTGTCCTGCGGCGGCGGCGTGCCGCCGAACGTTTCGTCGGAAAACATGGACGCGTTCCTAAGAGCCGCAGCGGGGTAAATGCGAGGTGCAACTTCGCGGACAAGTGCGTGCCCAAGTGCAACTTGGGCACGAGGAGGAAGTTGCGTCTTCGTACCGCAGGCGTCCCGCCTGCCTTGGCCCTGAGGGCGGCCAAGGCCGTGGTGGGAAGGAAGACAAGGCAGGCGGGACGCCTGCGGTACGGAAAAGCGCCATCGGAAAACTTATTTCTCCACCAACAGTGTATCCCCTTCGTCGCGCATGGGGATGAAGGCCGGATGTGAGGGATGGTGGTTGGGCGTGTGCAGGGACATCATCAGTTGGCCGTCAAAGGTCTTGAACAGCATGGCGTGTCCGCCGTCGTCGGTGTAGAGGAGCTTCTCCTGCTGTTCCCAGGGACCTTCGAGTTTGCCGGAGGTGCTGCGGGCGAGACCTACCTTATACTTGCCGTCTTTGCCGAAGCTGGACCAGATCATGAGCAACTTGCCCGTCTTGGAGCGGTACAGGAAGGGGCCGTCGGTCACCTTGTCCTTTTTCTCCACGACCCAGGGCGCAGCGGATGCCTTGAAGAGCAGTTTGGGCTCCCCCACCGCTTTGGACAAATCATCCGACAACTGCACGGCGCAAATCTCGCCGTCCTGCACCTGCACCCATTCATGGCAGAACACCATCCACGGCGCACCCGCGTCGTCCACAAACAGGGTGCCGTCCAGGCACATCCAGCCCTCGGGCGTCTGCGGGCCGTCGCCAATGGGCCGGAACGGACCGCGGGGCCCGTCGGCCGTGCAAAGATGCGTGCGGCGCACCTTGCCCTTCTCGGCGGCATAGGTGGCGAACATGTAGTAGCGTCCTTTCCACACATGCACCTCGGGTGCCCAGTAGTCCCGCGTGGCCCAGAAATCCTTGGGCAGGTCGAGCACGCTGAGCGGCCCACTCCAGGTTTTCAGGTCCTTGCTGGTGTAGCAGATGAACGGTTTCTGCCCGAAGGTTGGGCAGGTGCCGTAGAGGTAATACAGCCCCTCCTCTTTCACCGGCAGTATAAGGGGATCGCGGATGGCGATGTCCGCGCAACTGAGATTGTCGCCCTGCGCCGGAGGAACCGCCTCCTGGGCCGAAAGTTGCGCCGCAAGCGCCGCGAATACGATGCCAAGAGCAAGCATGGGATTTCCTTTCTTTGCGTCCGCTACCAGATACCCTATAATGTCCCCGTTGTTCAAGTTCCCATGGAGTGAAGCCGTGTCTCTAGAAAAGCCCAGTCTGGCCGACTATCGCCGTGAAGTCACCGTTGAACGGGTGGAAATCCTACCCGTCCGCTACCCGACGGTGATGCCATTCCGTTTTTTTGAAAGCCCCGTTTTCGGCAGCGGCCGGCCGGCCGTTTTCGTCAAGCTCACGGCCAGTGACGGCACGATGGGCTGGGGCCAGAGCGTGCCCTCGCCGCGCTGGGGCGGCGAGCCGCTCGAAAGCGCCTGCTTCACGCTGGAGTACTACCTCAAGCCGGTGGTGCTGGGGAAGAACCCCTTTGACATCGAGGACATCCACCGGGCCATGGACACCGAAGTGCCCGACGCGGCGTATACGGCGCTGGCCATCACGAAGGCGGGCATTGACCTGGCGCTGCACGACCTGGCGGGACGCATTGCGGGCAGGAACGTTGCGGAACTTTGGGGGCGTCCCAAGGGGCAACCCGTGGAATTGAGTTGGACCGTGTGCCCCGCCGACCCGGCCGATGCGGACAACTGGGTGGCCCTCGGCAGGGAGGACGGTTACCGCCACTTCAACATCAAGGTGGCGCCCGACCTCGAAAAGGACCGCAAGCTCTGCCGCATCGTGCGCGGACTCGCACCGGAGGGTTTTCTCTGGGCCGATGCCAACTGCGGCTACGACGAGGCCACGGCGTTGCGCGCCGTGGTGGCACTGGCGGAGGACGGCGCGGCCGTGCTGGAACAGCCCCTGCGCCCGCACTGCATCACGGGCTACCAGCGCGTTCACGCGGCGGCCAAGCTGCCCATCGTGATGGACGAGGGACTGGTGTCACCGGAACAGTTGCGCGAGTATCTGGTCCTGGGCTGCTGCGACGGCGCAGCAATGAAACCCGCCCGCTGCGGCGGGCTGTTGTCGGCGCGGCGGCAGGTGGAGATGCTGCGCGAGGGCGGTCACCTCTTCCTCGGCAGCGGCCTGAGCGACCCGGACGTGTCGCTGGCTGCGTCACTGATCCTGTACGGCGCGTATAATCTGGACCGGCCCGCGGCGTTGAACGGTCCGCAGTTCCTGGGCTTGAGCATGCTCAAGACGCCGCTGCTGCCGGTGGACGGATTCCTGACGGCTCCGGACGGTCCGGGACTGGGCGTGGAAGTGGACGAGGACGCAGTGCGCGCGCACTGCTGTCCGCCGTACTGGAAATGAGGATGGAACCACGAAGGCACGAAGAGCACGAAGACGGCCAGCCGACCGCGAGGCGGCGATGAGAAAGCCTGCCTTTTTTTTGAGTGCGTGCGGCCATGCCCCGGCGTCGCGAAGTGTAACCCGCCAAGGCGGAAACACTTCGCGGACAAGTGCGTTCCCAAGTTCAACTTCGGAACGAGAAGAAAGTCGAGTTGTGGGATCAAGAGATTGCCGCGTCGGGCTGAAGCCCTCCTCGCAATGACGAAAGGCAACGTCATTGCGAGCAACGCGAAGCAATCTCCTGCTCGCATAAGGCTGCGGATTCACGAGATTGCTTCGTCGGACTAGGTCCTCCTCGCAATGACGGCTGAAGAGAGTTTGGAGCACCGAAGGTGCGGCATGTAACAGCCCGGGGCAACGCCCCGGGTAACGGCGATGAAAAGAAACTGAGCGCTCAAAGCGCGACACAAAAAGGCGTATCACCACCATGCACACACTGATGATCACGATGGGGATTGTGGCCGGCACCTGGGCGGGCGCGTTCACGCTCGACGACAACGGCGCGACGGTGACAGTCAAGGAGGGCGACAAGCCCGTGATGGTCTACCACTACACCATGGTTGAGCCGCCCAAAGATGTGAAGGCCAACTTCAAACGCTCCTGCTATGTGCACCCGCTCTACGGCCTTGACGGCGAGGTGATGACCGAGGATTTCCCCGCGGACCACCCCCACCACCGGGGCGTCTTCTGGGCATGGCCGATGAGCACTTACGGCGACCGCAAGATGGACGTGTGGACGCTGGACGATTCGCGCCAGGTGTTCGGCAAGTGGATTGCCAAGGAGGCGGGCGCGGACAAGGCCGTGCTTGAAATGGAGAACAACTGGCTCTTCGACGACGCGCCGGACAAGCCCATCATCCGCGAGACGGTCCGCATGGAAATCCTGCCGGCCACCGACAAGGCGCGCCCCATCGACATCAGCATCCGGCTGGAAAATATAAGCGACAAGGTCTTCACCATGCGCGGGTCGGACGTGAGCAACAAGGGTTACGGCGGCATGTGCATCCGGCCCGACTCAGACCGCAAGCCCATGCTCTTCACCGCCGCCAGCGGCGCCATCGACAAGGACATGCTGGAACTGGCAACCCCCTGGGCGGACGTGTCCTATGCCACCAAGAAGGGCGGCGACGCGTTGTCCGGCGTGGCGCTGTTTGAGCATCCGTCCAACCCCGGCTATCCGCATCCCGGCTGGATTCTGCGCAAGTACAGCTTCCTCGGCCAGTCCTGGCCGCACACGGCCAACCATGAAATGAAGCCGGGCGACAAGGTGGAACTGCGCTACCGCATGCTTGTGCACCGGGACGGTGCGGACAAGGCCGGTGTGGCCGCGGCGTTCGACCAGTACACAAAAGAAGCGACCGGGAAGTAACGCGACCCACGCCGTGAAAATGACAGACGAGAGGACCTTTGCCTTGCACCAGACAACGCACGTGGGAGTGACGGGGATCGCCAACGGGGGAAAGACCGTCTTCCTCACATCGCTCCTGTGGCAGTTGGCAGAATCCACCAACGACGATTTTCACGTTGGAAAGCGCGTGCGCATCGACGGCTGGCGCGAATTTCCGGTGGGGAAGAACCGACGGGAAGACTTTGCCTTTCAGCGCTACCGGGAGGCGCTGGCCAGGCACCGTGAATGGCCGGAGAAGACGGCCGACTGCTCGCGCTTCGGGTGCGAATACAACCGTTCGGACTGGAAGATGTTCCGCCAGCGCCTGACCCTGTTTGACTTCCCCGGCGAGCGCGTGGCCGATGCGGCCATTGCGGCTTTTCCGCATTACGGCGACTGGTCGGAACACATGCTTCGCCATTGGAGCAATGACTCCGAATACGGGGAGGCCGTGGGCCCTTTCCTGGAAGTGACCCGGCGGACAGAGGTTGGCGAGTCGGAATTGACCCTGGAGTATCGCCGCACGCTGGCGCGGCTTATTCTGGGCTACAAGCCCCTCGTTTCACCGTCGGTGTTTCTGCTGGATCAGAACGGCAAAACACCGGAGTCGGACAGTGTGGAAGCGCTGGCCGCGGAAAGGCGCTCGGGCCTTCCCGATGCGGAATTCTGCCCGCTGCCGGAACCCCTTCGGGGGCGTTTTCCCGAATTCGCCGGGCGCTATCAGCAGTACCGGCGCGACGTGGTGCTGCCGGTGTTCCGCGAGCTTTCCCGCTGCAGCCGCCTGGTTGTTCTCATCGACCTTCCCTCGCTGCTGGCCGGAGGTGTGGGCCGTTACAACGATCATCGCCAGGTGCTTCTGGACCTGATCGACACGCTGCGCCCGGACACCTCGATCGGCGGCAGACTGCGGCGGTTCCTCACCTACAACCCCATTGTTCTGGACCGCGTGGCCTTCGTCGCGTCGAAGCTGGATCTCGTGCATCCCGATGATATCGAGAACGGCCGGGTCGAGTCGCTGCTTCGGCAGATGACGGCGCGGGCCAAAGGCCAACTGCGCAGCGTGCGGTGCGAACTGTTTACCTGCGCGGCCTGCCAGTCCACCCGCCGCGGGTCCCGACCGGGAACACTGGTCGGCAAGACCTGCCGCGACAACCCGGAACGCAAAGAGATGGAATTCACCGTTTCGCCCGTGCCTGAAACCTGGCCGCATGAGTGGTCCCCGGGCGAGTACCGGTATCAGCACGTCTGGCCGCAGGCTCCCAGGAATTTTCAACTGCCGCCCGGCCACTTCGGGCTGGACCGCGTGTTTGACTACATTTTGGGATAAGTTTCCCGAGAGGAGTGCGAGACATTGAGCGTGACAGACGGAAAGAACGGCGCATCCAATGCCCCCCGCCGACTCGGCGACCCGTTGGACATGCCGCCCCCGCCGAAGGGCGCGGCAAAGACCGGTTCCCGCGGAGCCGAAAACAGCGCCCAGCTCCGCAGCGGTGACCGGGGACTGGGCCAGCCGAATTTCACGCCGGTTGCGTCGCGTCCCCTGAGCGACGAGGAACTGACCCGGTACCAGGTGGAAGAGGAAAACCGGCTGCGGGAGGAATTCAACCGGAAACTTGAGACCCTTCGGGGTATGAATGAATTCTGGGCCGTTCCCGACTGGATACGGCGCATCGTGACCGGTGCGCTGCTAGTCGGCGCGTCGGTGCTGGGATTGCTGGTGACCGTCGAGCTGAGCCGTTTTATCTCCACTTTTGCCTCCCTGCCAACCCCCTTCAACTGGATTGGCGCCGCGGGCGCGGTACTGTTCGGGGGCATCCTGCTGGGGGTGACGGGGTGGATGTTCTGGCAGCTTGCGCGGCTGAAACGCTCTCCGGTCATCCGGCTGGAGGCCATCACCGCCCTGGCCGAACGGGAAAAATGGCGCCAAATGGCCCAGAGTCGCGCCGCGGAGGCGAAAGAGCAGATATCCGCCTACCTCAAGGAATTTCCCCTTTCGGTTCAGGACCAGAAACGTCTGTTCGCGCTTGGACTGACCGCCCACGAGTGCGAGGACATGGTAAAGGCACGCGAACGGCTGCTGGAAAACACGGTGCCGATGCCTCCGAAAGACTGGCTGCACGCGTACCTGTCGCAGTTTCAGTCCATTCAGGATGAGGCGGCAAAGCGGCGCATCCGACAGTATGCACTGCGCGTTGGTGCGGGCACGGCCACCTCTCCCCTCGCTGCCATCGACCAGATGATCATTCTGTATTCCAGCATGGCGCTCATCAAGGACCTGCTGTGCCTGTACCACGTGCGCCCCGCATTCGGCCAGGCGGGACTGCTGCTGGCGCGTTCCATTCTGAACACGTACCTGAGCGGCCTTTTTGAGGGGCTCACCGAGAATGCGGCGGACTCGGTCGCCGATTCGGTCCACCACATGACCGGCGAAATGACCGAGGCGCTGGGCGGCAGCATACTGCGCACCCTCGGCGCAAAGGTCACGGAAGCGGGCCTGAACGGATATCTGATTCACCGGCTGGGAAACAGCACAGTGCGCATGCTGCGCCCTGTTGAGGAAACCGCACGCACCTCGTGAAAATGACTGTGTCGGCGAAAGAGGCCGGTGCTTGGGTTGAGACAACGCACGCCCCACTCATCATAGGGAGACATGTGAACATGGACAAGGACATATCGCTGGCGGCGGTGATTCCGGTGGGCTGGCTGGGCGGACTGTTACTGTTGCTGCTTTACACGCTGGCATCGCCCTTCCTGTTCATTTATGCCCTGTTTCAACCAGAAGGACTCAACGACATCCCGGCACTCTTTGGAGAACTGCTTGGCGGAAGCGGCCAAACCGGCGGATGAACCGGACGGATAGAACTCACCCATGACTGAACCCGAATCCAAGACCCCGACAGACATCCCCGACCCCGCCCCGGGCGGGATGGATCGTGCTGTGGCGGTGCTGGTCTATTTTGGGTTGTCCCCGTTCTTCACCCCCCGCCTGCGGCGACGGCACGATTCACTGGCCGCACATCACGCCCGGCAGTCGGACGCCCTGTTTCTGCTGCTGTACACGATTGTCTTCATGTTCATCGCGACCGTGGCCGCACTTTCCGTGCTCATGCTGCGAAGCCGTGCGGCCTACGATGCGGGAAGCTATGAGGCGTGGACGCTAAGCGTCTTTCGCAAGCTGCTCATCGTGTGGGCGGTCTTCTGGGTCTACGGGGTGGGGCTGGCACTTTTCGGGTCGCGCGCGGAGCTCCCCTGGTGCGGCGGCATCGGCCGCTGGCGCGGCGCTGTGGCCGTGCGCGTTGTGCTGACCCTCACATGGCTTCTGGTCATCGCCGGCGGGGCGCTGGCGGCGCGCGGCCTGGCGCTCGCTCCGGAAAACGCCGCCCCCGCGAAAGCCTGTCTGCTTTATGAGGACGTGGACGGCCGTTATCCGCGCTGGCTCTTTGCGCTGGGCTATTATCCCGCCATCGAAGCGGCCCACCGGCGCTGGGGCGAAGAGATCTCCCTGCGGCGGCTCACGCGCGAGAATCTGCTCAAGGCCACGGGCGAGGCCGAATTCCTGTTCATCGGTTCGCACGGAATGGCCGAGGGCATCCTGCTCATGTCGGGATTCCTGGCCCCGGCGGATGTGCGCGGCGCAGGCGGTCACCCCAAACTCCGGTACGTGTATTTGGCGGGATGCGACAGCGGCGCGCTGAAGAAGGACTGGGAAGAGGCCTTCGCCCCGGCTCAGGTGGTCACCCAGGCGGGGCTGACACCGCTCCTGCAGCACCTCGGCTGGCTGTGGTTCAAAGCGCCGAAGGAAATAAAGGGAATGTAGAACAGGTGCCCTCGCCTGACATTCGGGTGCGTGGTAATAGACGGATGTTTCACCTGTCTTAAGTCCCCCTTTGAAGGGGGATTTAGGGGGATGTTGATTTGCTTGATTCTCCACATCCCCCTGCCGCCTTGCGGCGGTCGTCCCCCTTCGAAGGGGGACTTTCGGACAGTCGCCTCCATCCGGCATGTCTTGGGTTCCTTGAACCGCAAGCGTAAGACGGTGCGCTACGTCCTGCTCTGCAGGACTCCGGGCACCCTACAGCCCCCCTACCGCTGCGGTGCCTCCCAAGGGAAGGGATAGGGCGGCAGGGGCTGCGCGCCGCCGTGATAATAATCCAGCAGCTTTTCCACCGCCGCGGGCTCAAGCCGCCGCACACGGCCCAGCGTGTGCGCCGCGTGCAGCACCTGCGCCGTGTGCTCCACCTTCTCCAGTTTCATGTAGGCTTCGAATACGTCCCGGCCGACCGTGACCGCGCCATGACAGTCGAGCAGCACGGCGTCATAGTCGCGAATCCAGGGGCGCACCACGTCGGCCCCCTCGCGGCTGCCGGGCGTGGCGTAGTCGGTGGTGGGAATGGCCAGCAGGCCCATGATGACCTCCGGCACGACCGGATCGGTCATGCCCAGCCCGGCGATGGTCAGCGCCGTGGCAAAGGGCGGATGGGCATGAACCACCGCACCGATGTCCGGACGCTCCTCGTAGCAGGCCAGATGGGTGAAGAACTCAGAGGTGACCCTGCCCATGCCGGAGACCACCTCGCCGCGTCCATCGGCAATCATCAGGTCTTCCACCCCCATGTATCCCTTGGAAATGCCGCTGGGCGTGCAGACGTAGCGGTCCCCCCCGATGCGGATGCTGATGTTTCCGTCCGTGGCCGCCACCAGGTTGTGCGCATAGAGCCGACGCCCCACCTCGCAGATTGCCTCGCGGGCCTTTTGCTCATTCATGCGGCGCGTCTCCGGCGGGTGGGGCATCTTCCGCCGGCTCCCGCGTAATCACCGGGTCGGGCAGGTCCTGGATGATGGGCCGGAACATGATGAACCACACAAACGCGGTAACGGCAAAGCACAGGCCGAGATGCGTGGCCACTGCCTGCCCCTGTCCGACACCCGGCCCGTGGGTGAACAGCATATACCACGACTGGTACGCCCGCACGCTGGTGGTCGATTCCTGCAGCACCTTTCCGTCGGACAGGGTCATGGTGGCCTTCTGCGTGAGCAGCGGCACCCATGAGGTGACGGCCAGGATGAACGCATAGTTCAGCCAGAACCGCCATTGACGCAGAAATTGCAGCCGCCCGCGCATCAGTAGACCGGGGTGCACCAGTGCCGGTAGCGCGGCTCGCGCCCCTGCACGATGCTGAAGTAGGTGTCCTGCAGACGCCGCGTGACCGGGCCCGGCTGGCCGTCGTTCAGAATGCGCCGGTCCACCGACCGCACCGGGGCGACCTGCGCGCCCGTGCCGCAGAAGAACAGCTCGTCGCAGACGTACAGTTCGGTGCGCGCGATGTCGCGCTCCACCACGGGGATGCCCAGCAGGTCCTGGGCAATCTCCATCACCGTGTTGCGCGTGATGCCGACCAGGATGTCGCTGTTCGGCGGCGTGGTGATCAGTTTGCCGTTGAGCACCATGAAGATGTTCATCGCGCTGCCCTCGGCCACCGTGCCGTTCTCGCGCAGGAAAATGGCCTCGTGGAAGCCCGCCTGCTTGGCCTCGGTCGCGGCGAGCGACGAGTTGATGTAGCTGCCCGTCGACTTGACCCGGGTCGGAATGGCGTTGTCCGAAAGCCGACGCCAGGACGACACCGCCACGTCGAGCCCGCTCTGCGTGTCGCAGTAGTCGCCCAGTTTGATGATGTAGCAGCAGAAGCGGCTCTCCACGCCCTTCACCGCCGGGCCGAGCGAGAGCTCGCTCTTGTAGATGAGCGGGCGGATGTAGACATCCTCTTTGAACCCGCTGCGCCTGACCACCTCGATGCAGATGCGCGCGATGTCCTCGGCCGACTCCGGAATCTCCATGCACATCACCCGGCAGTTGCGCACCATCCGGTCCACATGCTCCTGGAGTCGGAACAGCAGAATGCTGTCCTCTTCCTTGTTGTAATAGCCGCGAATGCCCTCGAACAGGCCCGTGCCATAGTTGAACGCGTGCGTCATCACACTGATCTTCGCCTCCTCCGTGGGCACATACTTGCCCTCGAAATAGGCGACGGGACCGGGGTTCATCTTTGCCATGACCAACTCCTCCTTAAACCCGGGCTGCGGATGCTACTCCACACACGCATCTGCCGGGGAGACACGCCCGAAACGGGCCGAATTGTTACTGCCGACGCCGATAGTATGAAACCTCCCGCCGACAAATGCAACCCGGTGGGCGCGGACAGGGTTATTCCGCCTTGGGCGCGCCGCGCACGGCCGCAATCAGCGCCACCATCAGCACGCTTATGGCAAGCCCCACAAGAAGCGTCACTTCAAAGCCTTCATGCAGCCTTTCCGGGGAAATGCC